>JBEKPZ010000284.1:0-19422 GCA_049520215.1 Bryobacteraceae bacterium
TCACGTCGTCGAAATCGTATCCGGCCAGACGTGTCACCAGGTAGATGGGGAAGCGCGCGTGGGTGAACGGCTGGTCTTTCCGGCGGTAAAACGGATTGGGCACCACGCCCGCGCGCGCGAAGCGCCTCCCGTTCATTTTGGAGTAGAGCAGGGTCAGTTCGGAATCCACCGCGCAGTATTCGCCCGCCAGTCCCTGGCCGCCGCCGCTCACCTTCAGCGGAACTCCCATAGTGGTCGCGATGTAGAGCACCCGCTCGCGCAGATCGGCCTGGGCCAGACAGCGGGCGATGGGGCGCTCGACCTGCTCCACGTAAGCGTCCCAGGAGACCTCTTCGTTGTCCTCCAAAATGTCCAGCTTGCAGACGTTCTTCAAAGGGATGCCGCGCTTCGAAATGTAGTAGTCCGCGATGCGCCGCGAAACCGCGTCGGCACGGTTCACCACCAGCAGAACGTTTTCCCCGCCCTGCGCCAGAAGCGCGGAACAGCCGGCCAGCCAGCCGAGCGCCAGAGTGCATAGCCGCATGATGATATTATGCGCGTGATTTGCTACTCGCCGGCACGGCGCCGCTCAACGCCCAGAACCAGTACCCGTTTCAGAATCCCGGCCTGCCGTTGGAGCAGAGGGTCGATAACATCCTGTCGCTGATGACGCTGGATGAGAAGCTCGCCTGCCTGGCTACCAGCACCGCGGTGCCGCGCCTGCACATCCCGGACGCGGGCGGCTCGGAAGGGCTGCACGGCCTGGTACGCAAGGGCGATTTTGGCCAGAAAGCGGTGACCACCACGCAGTTTCCCGAGGTCATCGGGATGGCTTCAACCTGGGACCCGGCGCTCATCCGGCGCGTGGGCGCGGTGCAAGGATATGAAGCCCGCTACATATACCAGAGCGAGAAGTACAAGAGCAACGTGTTGGTGGTGTGGGGGCCCAATGCGGACCTGGCGCGCGACCCGCGCTGGGGAAGAAACAACGAGAGCTACGGCGAAGACGCATTCTTCACCGGGACGATGGCCGTCGCTTTTATCAAGGGCATGCAGGGCGATGACCCCAAGTATTGGCAGGCCGCCTCCCTGATGAAACACTTCCTGGCCAACAGCAACGAAACTACGCGCGGCAGTTCTTCTTCGAATTTCGACGAACAGTTGCTGCTCGACTATTACTCGGTGCCCTTCCGCATGGGATTCGTGGAGGGCCGCGCTAAGTCGTTCATGGCGTCTTACAACGCCTGGAACCATGTCCCGATGACGGTCAACCCTATCTTGCGGAGCCTGGCCGTTAAGGAGTGGGGCGCCGACGGTATCATCTCTTCCGATGCGCTGGCCGTCGAACTGATGGTCAACCCGCGTCACTACTACAAGACTCAAGAGCAGGCCTTGGCCGAAGCCATCAAGGCCGGCATCGGCCAGGTGCTCGCTTTCCTTTTCAATATCCCAAAGTTGGCTAAGCAGGGAGTCGATGACCACTTGCTTTCCGAAGGGGATGTCGATGCGGTTCTCAAGGGCAAATTCAGAACCGTAATCCGGCTGGGGTTGCTCGATCCGCCGTCCATGGTCCCGTATTCCAGCATCGGCGCGGCGGGCGAACCGGAGCCATGGACGGCCGAGAAACACAAGCGTGTGGCGCTGGATGTGGCGCGCGAATCGGTGGTGCTGCTCAAGAACGCGAATGGCTTTCTGCCGTTGGATAAGAACGCCATCAAATCCATCGCCGTGGTTGGGCCACGGGCCGGTGAAGTCCTGATCGACCTGTATGGCGGCCGGCCGCCGTATGCGATTACGCCTCTCCAGGGCATTCGCGGGAAAGTGGCGCCCGGCACGACAGTGAGCTACTCGGCGGGCAACGAAGATGGCGCGGCGGTGAAGGCTGCCAGTTCGTCGGACGTGGCGGTGGTCGTGGTTGGGAATCACCCCACATGCGGCGCCACTAACATTATGGCGATTTTCAATATGGACGTCTCGAGCAAATCCTGCGCCGATCCTGGAGAAGGCAGAGAGGGGCGCGACCGGGAATCCATCGGCCTTTCGCAGGAAGATCTGATCAAACAAGTGTACGCCGCGAATCCCAAGACGGTGGTGGTGCTGGTGTCGAGCTTTCCGTACGCGATCGACTGGACCCAGCAGAACGTGCCGGCCATTCTGCACATCGCCCACGCCGCGCAGGAGCAAGGCACGGCCATCGCCGATGTATTGTTTGGCGACTACAATCCAGCGGGCCGTCTCAATCAGACTTGGCCGAAGTCGCTCGATCAACTGCCGCCCATGATGGACTACGACATTCGCCACGGCCGCACGTACACCTACTTCAAAGGCGAACCGCTTTATCCCTTCGGTTATGGGTTGAGCTACACGAGTTTCCGATACTCGCGCCTGAAGTTCCATTCCGGCGCGGTCAGTGTGGATGTAACGAATACGGGCAAACGGGCCGGCGATGAAGTGGTGCAACTCTATACGGAACGCGCGGGGTTGAAGCAACTGCGCGGATTCCAGCGTATCTCGCTGAATCCGCGCGAAACCCGGACCGTCGAAATGCCGCTCGCCGCCGAGCCCGGAACGCAAATCGTTGTGGGCGCCTCGTCAGCCGACGACAGGCAGCATACGACGGTCACGGTATCGCGATAACAGCCAGGCGGCTATGGCGCCCAGGTGCACGAAAAGCTGGTGCCGTCAGAGGAGAGCGTGGTGCACGTCGATAGTTGCGGGCTGGTTGAGCTACCGACCTTGTTGATTTCTTCGATGTCGGCGGCCGGGAAAGCTCCGATCGCGCCGGTGGTTGTGCTATCCTTCGCATAATTCGTGCTGCTTACACCGGTGCTGTCTTCGCCGAAAAGCACCGTGCCGAAATCGGCGAGGGGCAGCATACCGCCGCTGCCCGTGCAGCAGGGCGCCTCGGTAATCCATTCGGCCGACGACCGCTGCGCGTTCCTTACCGTCGAGCTCTTGGTGTAAGCCTTGCCAGTAGTCTCGTCCTTAATCGTGATAGTGAACTCCGAGCCGTTGTAAGCCACTTTCGCCGCCATGTGGTCGCCAGGCTTGATCGTCAGGCCGCTGATTTCGAATGACGGATTCGGGTAGAATTCATACCAGGCATAATAGCTCGGATTTTTCCCCACACAATCGGAGTCCGTGCCAGTTTGCTCGACGCTGCTGGAAGAGTATCCATCGATGCCCACCCAAAACGAGGCATACAAATCCCCCGAAGTGCAGGTGGCTGTGGGCACAACCCAGGAACCCGCCGCCACGGTGAACGAGGTCCCGGTCACCGCGTAACCGCTCCAGTTCGTGCTGGTAGATGTGCCGTCTCCGTGGTCCACGCGGTCCTGAATCGGCCGGTGCTGCCGCGGTGCTATTCTTTCCATGTCGGTCGGCGCGCTCGAAACCTGCGCGAATGCAGGCAAAATGGCGATCGCTCCCAGGACGCTAAGTCGTTTCGTTATCATTTGTAAGCTCCACTTTCAGAAAAATGTATCGGGGTCCCCCCCCAATTCCGACCAGTATACACCACCTCGGAGTCGTGGGTGCAACAAACCGTAGTTTGAAGTACCATTAGCGATCATGCCGGACACCGCCCCACCCGACCCTGTCCAGCCGCGCCCCGCGTTGCGTGAGCGCGTGAAAACGCGATGGCGCAAAGGGCTGGATTGGTGCGCCCGGCAGTGGAGGCAGATCCGCCCCGGTCCCGAAGCGCGCCGCGGCGCAGTATGGGGAACACTCGCCGCGGCTGCGCTATGCGTGGCCATCGCGGGGCTGTATGCCCGGACCGGATTCGGCTATGCGTTCGACTTCGCGTTGGCCATCCTATTTGCCGCAGTGCTCATTCCGCTGGTTGCACTGGCGGTCGCGCTGCTGCTGACCATCGCGCGGAAACTGCCTCGCATGGCGACCGGCACGATGGTGGGATCGTGCGCCGTCGTCATGATGATCTGGGGACCGCCGGAACTGGCGGTTCCGATGGCGATTGCGATCGGCCTCGCGGAAGGACTCCTAGGCGCCACCATAGCTACGTTCGTCGCGGGCCATTTCCGCACGGCGGCGCTGAGCAAGAAGATCGTTACGGTGTCGCTTTGCGTGCTTGCAGGGGCCATTAACATCGGATTGGTGTGGCTATTCGTGCACCGGGGTTCGATGGACAAGCTGACCTCCTGGAGGCCGCCGGCCGCGTCCATGCCCGCCAGGCTGGATATGGCGAACCCCGCGGATAAAGGCCCGTACCGCGTGAACAAGCTGTTCTACGGCGTGGGCGACGACATCCGGCGGCCTGAATACGGACCCTCGGTGGCCATCAAAACGCGCACGGTGGATGCATCGGACTTCTTTAAGGACTTTACCGGCTGGAAAAAATGGGCGCGCCGGAAGTATTGGGGATTCGATGTGGACAAGCTGCCGCTGAATGCACGGGTGTGGTATCCGGAGGGCGCGGGCCCTTTTCCGCTGGCCTTGATCGTACACGGCAACCACGGTATGGCGGAGTTCTCCGATCCGGGCTACGCGTACCTGGGCGAACTGCTGGGGAGCCGCGGCTTTATCCTGGCATCCATCGACGAGAACTTCCTGAACAGCGGCCTCTTTCACGATCTGCCCAAGCAGCAGCAGGTGCGCGGCTGGATGCTGCTGGAGCATCTGAAGCTTTGGCGGGAATGGAACCAGGCACCTCGCAATCCGTTTCACGGCAAAGTGGACATGGCACACATCGCTCTGATGGGGCATTCGCGGGGCGGCGAGGCCGCAGCCACGGCGGCGTTGTTCAACCGGATGCAGTATTACCCGGACAACGCCGACATCCATTTCGATTATGGCTTCGACATCCAGGCGGTAGTGGCTATCGCGCCGGCCGACGGCCAGTACAAACCCGCCGGACAGCATCGCTGGATTGAGAATGTCAGCTACCTGACCCTGCAGGGCGCGCACGATGCGGACGTCTCATCGTTCATGGGCAGCCGCCAGTGGGAGCACGTACGCTACACCCGGCCCGGCCCCTGGTTCAAAGCGGAGATCTACGCGTACCGCGCCAACCACGGGCAGTTCAACACGGTTTGGGGCCGCACGGATGCGGGTGAGCCGCTGAGCTGGTTCCTGAACTTGAAGCCGTTGATGCCCGGTGAGGAGCAGCGGCGCATCTCGAAGACTTACATTGCGGCGTTTCTGGAGGCCACGCTGAAAGGGCGCCGCGAGTACCTGCCGCTGTTCGAGGATTGGCGGGCGGGGCGCGCGTGGCTGCCGGATACCATCTACATCAACCGCTTCCAGGATGCCTCGTACGTGCCGCTGGCTTCTTTCCAGGAGGATGCTGATATCACCACGACCACCGCGCCGGGCGGGCGTATTGCTGGCGAGAAGCTATCCATCTGGCGCGAGGGGCGAATTCCGTGGCGGGGCGGCGATAGGGACTATAATGGCGTGTTTCTGGGATGGAACCGGACCAAAGAAGCGCCCGCGGCGGCGTATGCGATTACGCTGCCAGGCGGCGCGGCGGCGAAGTGGCGGTTGGGGAAATCCTCCACCATCGAGTTGTCGATCGCGGCGCTCGACGAAGACGCGCCCGTGCCGGGCAAGAAGAAAGACGATAAGAACAAGAAGCCGGAAGATTCCAAGAAGAAGGATCGCGAATCGCCGGACTTCACCATCGAGTTGGTAACCAGCGATGGCGTGACGGCCAGCGCGCCCGTGAGCCGCTTCGCGGCGATTCCGCCGCCGCTGAAAGAGAAGTTCACCAAGCTCGATCCGATGGAGAGCGCGGCGTACGAAAAAGATTGGGAGCCGGTGTTGCAGACAGTGCGTGCTCCGCTGGCCGCGTTTCAGGGCGCCGGTCAAAAGCCGTTTGACCCGGCCAGGCTGAGCGTGGTGCGGCTGAAGTTCGATCGCACGGCCATGAACGTGATTTGCATCAGCGGGATAGGCTTTGGACAGGAGGAGCAATGAGAACATTCGCGATCGCGTTGATGGTGGCGGCAGCCGCGCTGCCTGCCGGTTTGCCGGAGGGCGTCGGGCATTGGACCAGCGCCGAGTTGCGGGGCTACGAAAAGAGCCTGGGGCCCAAGATCAATGCGCAAAAGGTGGCAACGCTGCCCCTGGCGGGCTATGGAAACCACAGCTTCCTGGTGGCGCATCGGGAGGGCAGCGGCGAAGCGGAGTTGCACGAAACGCAGAACGACGTGATGGTGATCGAGAGCGGCGAGGCCACGCTGGTGCTGGGCGGGACGGTGGTGGACCCGAAGACCACTGCGCCCCACGAGATCCGCGGGCCGTCCATCCGGGGCGGCGAAAAAGTGGCGCTGTCCGCGGGCGATGTGGTGCACATTCCCATCAAGACGGCGCACCAGATGCTGGTGGAGACCGGCAAGCAGATCACCTATTTCGTGGTAAAGATCGACGCGCGCTGACTCAAGCCTTGTGGGGCAGGTTGCCAACCTGCAGGCCGATTGTTAATCGGCCTTTTCTAAACGAACTTATACTCGCCCGGCACCGGCAGCGGCGGCACATCCAGCTTCATATCGTAGTCAAACGCCTTCGGCTGTAAGTCCAGAGGAGAAGCCATCATCTGCTCCCACGTAATCTCCTGGCCGGAGTATGCCGATTCGCGCGCCATGATACAGGTCATGGTGCTCTCCGCCACCGCCATGCCGTCGTTAATATACGGACCCTGGCCGCGAATACTCTTCACCAACGCGATGTGTTCCTGCACGTATGGGTCCTCGCCCTTCGGGCCCATGTCTTTGCAATTGGTGCGGCCCCGCGTGCCGACGATCAACTCGGATACGTCCTGGTAGGTGGGCCTCCGGAACTGGCGGCAGTGGCTCGACATGTGTACGCCGTTGGCATAGGTGAAGTCGGCGTCGATATGATCGAAGATGTTGCCGTAAATCTCCGTGCGGGGCCGCCACGCTGCGCCGCCCGAGGCAAACACCTTCACTGGGTGCGCGTCCATGAACCAGTTGATCGCGTCGATGTTGTGCAGGTGCTGCTCCACCACCTGGTCGCCGCACAGCCACACGAAGGAATACCAGGCGCGCTGCTGAAATACCAGGTCGGACCATTTCGGGTCGCGCTCCTTCTGCTGGATCACCGGCGTGCCCACCCAATACCCATAAGTCGCCACAATATCCCCGATCGCGCCGTCGCGCACCTTCTTCCGGGTCTCCACGTAGCCGTCATGGTGGCGGCGCTGCGCGCCCGACATCACCGTCAGCTTGAGTTCTTCGGCTTTCTTCGAAGCCGCCATCACTTTGCGCACGCCCACCGGATCGGTGCCGAACGGCTTCTCCGCGAAGATGTGTTTCTTCGCCTCCACCGCCGCCACGAAGTGTTCCGGCCGGTAGCCCGGAGGCGTCGCCAGCAACACCACGTCGATGTCCGAAGCCAGCACCTTCTTATATGCGTCGAAGCCGATGAAGTGATGGTCCGGATCGATCTTGACTTTATCGGCCACGCCCGTATACTTGGAATCGCGGATCTCGCCGAGCGACTTTTCCAGGCGGTCTTCGAAGATGTCGCCCATCGCCACCAGTTCCACGTTCTCATTGCCGTGCAAAAACTGCTGCGCCGCCTCGGTGCCGCGTCCGCCGCAGCCGATCAGCCCAGCCTTCAGCTTCTCGTTGCCCGCGCCGCGCACCAACTCCGGCCGGATAATCGTGAACGCCGTGGCGGCAGCGCCTGCCGCCGTGGATTTCGTCAGAAACGACCTTCTGGAGATTTCATTCGAACCGTCCATACATTCGCCTCTCTTAAGGTGTAAACGGGATTGTAGCGCAGTGGGAGACTCATCGCGCGGTCCCAGGTCCGGTGCGCCGCCTCCACCGAGGGAACCACGATGTTCACCGCCAGCCCCTGGTGCGGCAGCCGGGTCAGTACAAACTCCAGGTCGGCATCGGTCACGTCTCCCCAGATGAGCAGCGGCTTGCCGGCCAGGATGGCGCGGTAGTGCGCTTCCAGCGCTTCCGCCCGCGGCCCGTCGTGATCGATGTGCAATTCGATCACGTCCGTTTTGGTGGCCATCAGTTGCCGGACCGGGATGAAGCGTGTCGGATGCAGGTGCATTGCAGTGCGCTCGAAGGCGCGCGCGATGTCGCAGTCCGCCGGATAAATGAACTTCTCATACAAGGAAGGCGAGAGCAGCGCGACTGCGTCCTCCTGGGTCCAAATCGCTTTGCCGGGGCACCAGAGGCTGAAGAGAAACGACCCCGTCCCGCCGTGGTAGAGAGGTAACCGCTCCAGCAGACAGCGGCCGAAAGCGATCCAGTAGCGCGTGAGCCCTTCCACGACGGTGTGCACCTCTTCCGGTTCATCGCACATCCGCAACACGAAGTTCTGCCCGCCATAAAGGGCAGCCAGCAGATCTGATACGCCGCGCATCAGCATGACGCCTACCGGGTAGCGTCCGGCGCTGCGCTCCGCCAGCGCGGGGACGAATTCCAGCATTTTAGCCACCCAGGGATTCGTCTCCGAGAACTCCGGTACCACTGGGTTCTCAGCGAAGCCCAAGGGGGGCGCCGCGCGTGTGGAGCCGACGGCATGGTCCGCCACCACGCCGCAGCCGAGCGAAGCCTCCACCCAGGGTAAACCCCAGAACGGAGCGGCGGACCAAATCAGGTCGCCACCGGCCGCCGCATGCAACTCAAAGAGATCGTCGGTTTCGTCGAGGTAGTCCTCAACCTGGATGTCTTCGGGATCGACAGCGCCGTTCGGAATCCGCCGGACGCCGTGGCGATAGCGGTGCAGAGGATAATAGGATCCCAGCGTGAAGCCGACGAGGGGCCGTTCATTCTGGCGTTGCAGCCAGCGGGTCAGCCGGTCGATGCGTTGCGAAAGCGGGATTTGCATAGCCGAGTCACGCGTGTTCGATCCTGCCCTTGAACGATGCGCCTTCTTCTATTTTGAGGGACGGAGTGCGAATGTTCCCGATCATTTTGGCGCCTGCCCGGAGAGCGAAGTTCTGCCGGGCGTCTACGTTTCCGTCGATCGTGCCCAAGGCGACCACCTCGGCCGCCAGCACGTCTCCGCGCATCCGGCCGGCCATCCCGATGGTCACCCGGTGTGCCGGAATCTCGATGTCGCCCTCGATCTCTCCTTCCACGACGATATTCTCCCGACTGGACAGCCGGCCCCGAATCGTTACGGTTTGACCGATGAGAGTGCCATCGGCGGCGACGGGTTCGGCCGTCGCGATCTCCGTCCGAGGCGCCTCCGCCGTGCTCTGAACTGCCGGCTGGGCGGCTTGGCCGGTGTCGTAGAACTGCAACCGGCAAACGCGGCAGTGGTACAACTGCATGTCGGCGACGAAGAGCCGCCGCACCATATCGGAGGGCGTTTGATAGAGACGGTCGATATGATCGCGCTCGGTTCGCAGTTGCAGCCGTTCGCTTCCACAGCTCGGGCAGCGGATGCGGCGAGTCGAATTGACGATCGGTGAGGCGCCCATGGAACGAAGATGGTATTTTACCGCCCCCGACCCCACCGAGCAATGCGCGCCAGATTCTTATATACTCAATGGCTCGCCACCTGGAGCCCACTATGGACCTCAACCCCACCCCGCAAGAGCGGCAATTCCGCGACGAACTCCGCGCCTGGCTCGAAGCCCACGCGCCCCGCGATTGGGAAGCGCGCCAATCCGCACCCGACAGCAGAGAAGCCAGTATGGAAGCCCGCTTCGCCTTCCTCCGCGACTGGCAACGCCAGGTGTACGAGGGCGGTTGGGCCGGCCCCTCCTGGCCCAAGCAATACGGCGGCCGCGGCGCCACACTGATGGAGAAGGCCATCTTCACCGAAGAGATGGCGCGCATAGGAGCGCCTCCCCTGCCCGGCCGGCATTCTGGGCCTCGAACTGGTCGGTCCCACCCTAATCGCCTTCGGCAGCGAAGCCCAGAAGCAGCGCTATCTCGCCAAAATCCTCAGCGGCGAGGAGATCTGGTGCCAGGGCTTCTCCGAGCCCAACGCCGGCTCCGACCTAGCCGCTCTCCGCACGGAGGCCACCCGCGACGGCGATGACTTTGTTGTAACCGGCCAAAAGGTCTGGACCAGTTACGGTTGGGCCGCCGATTGGTGCGAGTTCGTGGTGCGCACCGACAGCGCCGCCGAAAAACATAAAGGCCTCACCGTGTTGCTGGTCGACATGCGCAGTCCCGGCGTGGAAGTGCGTCCGCTGCGCCAGATGACCGGCGAAACGGAATTCAACGAGCTGTTCTTCGAAGAGGTGCGCGTGCCCGTCGCCAACGTGGTGGGCCGCGTCAACGACGGTTGGAACGTGGCCCTCGGCACCCTGGCGCACGAGCGCGCGCTGTTGGGCGCCGGCCTGCAGATCACCTTCAAACGTCAGTTCGGGCGCCTCGTCGAACTGGCGCACCGCATCGAACGGCACGGGCGGCCCGCCGCCGAAGACCCAGTCATCCGCCAGAAGCTGGCGCAGTGCTATGCCGAAATCGAAATCATGCGCCTCAACCAGATGCGCGCCATCAGCCGCGTGATGGAAACCGGCAAGCCCGGTCCGGAAGGTTCCATCCAGAAGATCTTCTGGAGCGAGCTGAATCAGCGCTTCCAGCAAATCGCCATGGAGTTGCTCGGCCCATTCGGCCAACTGACGCGCGGCTCCGAATTCGCCTTCGACGACGGCCAGTGGGCCTACACCTGGCTGCGCGCGCGCGGCAACACCATCGAAGCCGGCACCTCCGAGATCCAGCGCAACATCGTGGGCCACTTCGTCCTGGGACTGCCCAAGAGCTACTGAGGAGACCGAAATGCAATTCGGACTAACCGAGACCCAACAGGTATTGAAGAATTCGGCGCGCGAGTTTTTCTCGGCCGTTTGCCCCATCGCCGAAGTGCGCCGGCTGATGGAAACCGACACCGCCTACGACGCGGCGTTGTGGCAGAACATGGCGCACCAGGGCTGGACCGGTATTATTTTCGAGGAAGAGTACGGCGGTCTGGGCCTTGGCTTGGTCGAGATGGCGGTGGCGCTCGAAGAAATGGGCCGCGCCCTGCTGCCTGGGCCGTATCTTCCCACGGTGCTGATGGCCGGCGTGGCCATCGACGCGGCCGGCAATCCCGCCCAGAAACGGAAATATCTTTCGCGCATCTCGATGGGCGAGGCGCGCGCGACCCTCGCCCTGCTGGAAGCCGATGCCCGTTGGGATCCCGGCGCCGTGCAACTCGACGCGCATCCCACCCTGGAGGGCTTCGCGCTGAATGGCCGCAAGTTGTTCGTCCCGGATGCCGCCACCGCGGACTTCCTGGTCTGCGCGGCCCGCCGCGGCCCGGATCTGGGCCTCTTCATCGTGCCGCATGACGCGCCCGGCCTGACCATCTCCCCGCTCCCGGCCATGGACGAAACGCGCAAACTCTACCAGGTCGCGTTTGAAGATGTCGCGGTCGCCGAAGACGACTTCCTGGCCATCGGCGATTCCGCCCGCGACGCTCTGGAGCGCGCGCTGGCCGTCGCCACGGTGGCGCTCGCCGCGAAGATGGTGGGCGGCATGCAGCGCGTCATGGAGATCGCGGTGGAGTACGCCAAGACCCGCAAGCAATTCGGCAAGCCTATCGGACAGTTCCAGGCGGTGCAGCATCTCTGCGCCGACATGCTGCTGCTCACTGAAAGCTCGCGCTCGGCGGCATACTACGCGGCGTGGGCTTTGCAGGAGCGCGCGCCCGAAGCCGGCGTGGCAGTCTCCATCGCCAAGGCTTACGCAAGCGATGCTTATCGCGAAGTGGGCAACCGCGCCATACAAGTGCAGGGCGGCATGGGCTTCACCTGGGAGAACAACGTTCATCTATACTACAAGCGGGCCAAGGCGTCGGAGCTGATGTTCGGCGACGCGGCTTATCATCGCGAGCGCATCGCTCATTTGGTTATCGACAAGTTATGACCTCACTCAAACAACTATTCGATCTCTCCGGCCACGTGGCCCTGGTCACGGGAGGCTCGCGCGGCCTCGGCGAGGAAATCGCCGAAGGACTCGCTGAAGCCGGCGCATCCCTGATGCTGCTGGCGCGCCGCGAGCAGTGGCTGGCTCCAACGGTGGATGCCATGAAGCAGCGCGGATTCCGCTGCGAGGGCGCGCTCTGCGATGTCTCGAAGGCCGCCGAAATCGACGCCGTGGTGAAGCAAACTCTCGCCACTTACGGCCAGATCGATATCCTGGTCAATAACGCCGGCGTCACCTGGGGCGCGCCCGCCGAGACCATGCCCTTCGACAAGTGGCAGCAGGTGCTGGACGTGAATCTCACCGGCGCGTTCCTTTTCTCGCAGGCTTGCGGACGCGAGATGATCAAGCGCAAATACGGGCGCATTATAAATGTTGCCTCGATTGCCGGTTTGAAGAGTTCCATGCCGCAGGGCATTCACTACGCCGGATACGCGTCGTCCAAAGCCGGGCTGCTGGGCCTGACGCGCGAACTGGCCGCCCAGTGGGCGCCCCACAACATTCGCGTGAACGCTATCGCGCCGGGCTTCTTCCCCTCGCGCATGACCGAGAAGGTGCTGGCAGCCGCCCAGCCCTACATCGAGTCCGGCATCCCGATGGCGCGCGTGGGCCGTCCGGGCGAACTGAAAGGCGTCGCCGTATTTCTGGCTGCCCCCGCTTCGGATTACATCACCGGGCAGACCATCATCGTCGATGGCGGGGCGACGATTGTGTGAGCGCGCTACCATAAATTCATGGCGGTTCAAGTTACCAGCAACAATCTTCCTGATCCGGCGGTCCGTGCCGCCGTGCAAGAGGCCGTTCTGGGGGCCATGGGTACGCCTGGCGGCGATTGGGTAGTGGAGATTCACGAAACCAAGGACTCCCCGGCATGGCATGTAACAATCCTTGGACCACATTTTCAGTCGACCCAAGGGTTCTCTGGCAACGAGGAGCAGAATCCTCTGGATGGCTACGCGTTCATCAGGCAGGCCATTTCAAACATCTTTTCGCGTGACATCTACGTGGAGTCCCTCCGGCTGAAGGATTTTCGCTGTTTCGAACATCTCGAATTGCACCTTGACCGACAGTCGAGCCTGGGGGGACGCTGGACCTGTATTGCTGGAATCAACGGAGCTGGGAAGTCGAGCGTTTTGCAAGCACTTGGTCTGGCACTGCTGGGGTATCCGCTAGCGCTTGAACTTGGCGGCGGCAGACTGCAGCGCATGCGCCGACTCGTGGATCTGTTCAACCGCAAGCGCGCCGAGGTTGAAGTCGTACTAAAAGGACCGGAGCCCTATCGATTAATCCCATTGCAGTTGGAAATCGATGACGGACGAATCGCGGCGCCGGAGCCGCCATTCCCTTCGCCAGCGCGCCTTCCCTCCTGGGAGCGAGTCCGGAGCCTCAAGGTCGGCACCGCCAGAGACTTCCCGCCATCGCACCCTGCCTCTTGGGACCGAGTCAGGCAGCTTGTGATCGCCGGCTATGGCGCGACTCGCAATCTCTCACCTCGTGTCGATTCCGGCAGTGAGAACCTCAGTCCTGATGCCCGGCACCTGATCACCTTGTTCGATCCCCTCAGCCAACTGGCCGGTGCTGAGGTGCTGCTAGGAAGACAATCGGCGAGCGGGCCCTTTGCGGAACTCTTCCGGAACGTCGTTCGGCAGGTCTTGGGACCCGACCTGCAGATTGCGGAGCGCGTCCCTGAGATTCACTTCAGCGTCGCAGACAGGGACCTTGTCGAGGCTATCGATCTGCCGGACGGTTTTCGTTCGGCTGCTGCCTGGATTGCAGATCTGTGCGCATTCTGGTGCGAGAAAGCGCCCGACCGGGCTGAGAGCGCCAACCCTGCCGACATCCAAGCGATCGTGCTAATTGACGAGATCGACCTTCATTTACACCCGAGCTTGCAGCGTGCTTTGGTCCCACGGCTCCGGAAAGCGCTTCCTAAGGTGCAATTCATCGTCACAACACACTCTCCCTTGGTGCTCGCCAACTTCGACGCGAACGAAATCATAGCGCTCGACCGGGATCGCGACGGAAACATCCGCGAGCTTGACCGGCAGATCCTCGGCTTCACGTCGGACCAGATTTACGAGTGGCTAATGGGAACACGGCCAATGGGGGCGGCCATGGAGGAGGAGATCCGAAAGTCGGACAACGGCGTCGGGAGGAATGACGCAGACCTGTCCCGGCTGATGCGTGTCTCGCCCACCACGAACGAAGAAGCGGCCGGGAAAGAAGTGGCGGAATTCAAGGAGATCCTAAAGACTCTGAAGCGCTGACATGCGACGGCTGCGACGACCGCGATACACCGTTCCCACGATGGCCGACAGCGGGCCCGCTGGTCGCAGACGCATAAACGACCGGCTAGAGTATGCACGGACCGCGACCGTCCCGACCTCGTTCCCCCCACATTGGACAAAGCCCGACGTCAAGGGTTTGTTGCATGCCATGCAAGGCAAGGTCTGCGCCTACTGCGGAGTCGCCCTTCGTGGACTGGAGGTCGATCACTTTCGCCCCAAGGGTACCGTTGGGAACGATAAGGCGCACGGTGGCTATTGGTGGTTGGCCTATGAACTCTCGAACTACTTCCTTGGGTGCACGGTCTGCAATGGCACCAGAAAGAGGAACAGTTTCCCTCTCATCGCAGGTGCAACCCGGTGCACCTACGATACGCGGAACACGCTCGCGCTGGAGGGGCGCGTACTGTTGGATCCGGCAGAAGATGCTGTAGAGGAGTGGCTGACGATCGATTGGGATACCGCTACCGCCAAGTTGATGCCCAATCCGGCCCTCGGCGAGGGCGAACGCTCGCGGGCGCAATACATCATCGACCTCTTGGGCCTGAACATCGATCCCGAAGTGCGAAGCCAGCGGTCCAAGGCCTATGAAGAGGCAGCCCAAGCCGCCATCGAGCAGCGCTGGGACGACCTTCGGCAAAGTGCAATGCGACATCGCCCGCATAGCCTTGCCGCCAGAACCATACTGCAAAGAGTTGCGCCCGAGCGCCTACCAAGCGCCGAGGAGGAGATGGGCGACTTGGCAGATCTCATTTGGAGCGACCTTCGGATGCTGGTGTCCGGAAGCCAGGACCTGAGAGCGAGGCGGCCGCCGAGTCCCTTCGACGAACGGCAACTCCAGGCCCTGTGTTGGGCGTTAGTTGTACTGCAAAGTGACGCTGTAGCCGTTACCGAGCACCTCGCGGACCTGCTGGAACGGGAACCGGCGGACATCAGGGTAGGAATCGTCACGCTGTTCCGTGACTTACGGTGAGTGCTCGGTTTACAGAAATCCCGTACAATCAAACAGGGCGCCACATGGCAACGGAAACCAGCTATACCAGCCTTCGCGTCAATCTCGCGAGTGTTTTGGATCGAGTGTTCGAAGACCGGGAAATCGTGATTGTGCGCCGGAAGGGGGCGAAGGATGTGGCTCTGGTCCCTGCTAGCGAACTCGCCGGTTTGCTGGAGACGGCCCACCTGCTGCGCTCTCCAAGGAACGCCACGCGATTGCTGACCGCCCTGCGGCGCGCAGAACTAGCCGCCAGCCAGTCTTTCATTCGAAATTCCGCGAAGAGTTGAAGCCGCGCTGTGCGACCCAGTCGCAGGCGGGCAAAACAGGAGCCGCTATGATACCTGCTCGCGGGTTGCTGGTCCAAGCGCATACGCAGGAGCACCGGCTGGGTGTTCTGCACACCGATGCTCGAGAACGCAGTACCCAGTGCGCCCGCCCCCGATCAAGCTGCCCAGGGATAATATAGTCTCTTCCAATCCGGGAGGACATCATGCAATTATCGCGACGGGATTGTTTGGGACTGCTGGGCGCGGGTGCGGCCCTGGCAGCCGCGCCGGGCGGCGACGCTGACCGTGATCGGCGCATGCAATGGTGGCACGACGCCAGATTTGGCATGTTCATTCACTGGGGGCTGTATAGCGTCCTGGGCCGCCATGAATGGGCCATGGAGGAGGAAGGCATCCCCGTTGCGGAATACCAACTCCTCGCCAACCGCTTTACGCCGCAACCCAACGCCGCGCGTGCCTGGGCGCGGCTGGCCAGGCAGGCCGGCCAGAAATACATGGTGATGACCACCAAACACCATGAGGGCTTCTGCCTGTTCAACACCCAGCACACTGATTACTGCGCGGCCAAGCAGGCCTGCGGCCGCGACCTGGTGAAGGAATTCGTCGAGGCCGTCCGCGGCGAAGGGCTGCGCGTGGGATTCTATCACTCGCTGATGGACTGGCACCATCCCGACGGAGCCCGTTGCCTGCACGACGAGGCCGCGCGCCGCCGGTTCGTCGACTACGTGCACGGCGAGATCCGCGAGCTGATGACCAATTACGGCAAGATCGATGTGCTCTGGTACGACGTGGCCTGGCCGCTGGACGCCGCCGGTTGGGAATCCGAGAAGATGAACAAGATGGTGTTCGAGCTGCAGCCGGATATCATCGTCAACAACCGCAATCAGCTTCCCGGCGACTTCTCCACGCCTGAGCAGGAGATCAGCGCCGCCAAGGGCGGCCGCGCCTGGGAGTCGTGCATGACCATGAACGATAGCTGGGGCTATCAGGCCGCCGACGACGCCTGGAAGACGCCCAAACAGGTCGTGCGCAACCTGGCTCTGTGTGCGCGGGATGGCGGGAATTACCTGCTCAACATAGGCCCGCGCCCGGACGGATCCATCCCCGAGGATTCGGTTAGAATCCTGACGGCGGTGGGCCGCTGGATGGAGCACAACGGCCAGACCATCTATCAGGCGGAGCCATGCCGCGTGCGTGCGTCCGAGTTCGCGGGCTTCACGCGCAAGGGCAACACGCTGTATATGCACGTGCATTTCTGGCCCGGCGAGACCTTGGCTCTGGGCGGATTGAAGACCAAGGTGCTATCCGCGAGGCTGCTGGCCGGCGGCCCGCCGGTGGAGTTCGAGCAGGAGCAGTTCCGCGTGCGCTTCAAGGGCTTGCCGAAAAATGCGCCGGACAATCCCGTCACCGTGCTGGCCATCGAGTGCGAGTCCGAACCGGTTCAGGATACAGGAGCCGTGCGGCGGGACCGTCCGCGCCTGAACGCGTAGAAGTGCGGGGCTGAAGCCCCGCGCGGGATAAATCCCGCCCTCCTACCAGCCGGCTTTGTGGGCGATTAGCGTCTTGAGCGTCAGCCCGCCAAGAAAGATGCAGACCGCCGTGCGCATCTGGACGAGCCTGCCGCCAACGTAAAAACCAGCGCTGCCTAGCGTGAACCAGGCCAGCACGGCCAGCACCGCATAGCAGCCCAGCGCGAATGACAGGCGTTTGTGCACGAATCTTCATTGTGCCACGGCGCCCGGCTTAAGCCCGAAAACGCCGATAATAAAGGATGCCCCCAGGAACCGCGTGAACATGCCGGACATCGCGCTGCTCTACTCGCCGCAGAATCGCGCCCGCGCGCTCACCGCGGCCGCCGCGCTGGTCGTCATCGTCGCCTCGGTGGACTGGGTCGTCAAGCCCAATTTCTCACTGCACTTCCTGTACCTGTTCCCCATCATGCTGGCCGGCGGTTTTCTGTCCCGCTGGCAGATCGCAGCGCTGGGCGTCTGCTGCGCGGTGCTGGGCGAGTTGTTCAGTCCCTTTCCGCAGGCCGACGCCGCCACCCGCATGGCCATGATGAGCGTCGCTTTCACCGGCACCGGCCTGTTCGTCTCCGAACTGGTACACAAGCGGCAACTGGTAGTGGAGCATTTGCAGCAGCTCACCGAACAGATCCGCCACCGTGAAGACGCCGAACAGCAGATCCGGATTCTGATCGAATCGAGCCCGGCCGCCATCGTTACGGTGGATTCCTCGGGTTCCATCGATCTGGCCAACCAGGCCGCCGTACAACTGCTGGCGCCCGGCCGCGCCCTCGCCGGCGAGCCGATCCGCAACTATCTGCCCGCGCTCGAATCGGTGGCGCAAGGCCACCGGTCACAGTCGTTCCGCACATCCATGCAGTGCAAGGGACAGCGGCGCGATGGCGAAGTCTTCCTGGCAGCCATCTGGTTTTCCACCTACAAGACGCTCTCCGGCCCCAAGCTGGCGGCCATCGTCGTGGATCTTTCCGAAGATCTGCGCGACCGCGAAGACCTGAGCCTGAATCATCTGCTCAAGAACACGCGCATTCTCATGAGCGCCATGTCGCATGAGATCCGCAATCTGTGCGGCGCGGTTTCCGCGGTCGGGAAGAATCTGGCGCGCGTGGAAGGGCTGGCCGGAAACCAGGATTTCGAGGCGCTGCAAACGCTGACCCAAGGCCTGGAGAAGATCGCCTCGCTCGAGTTGCAGGCTTCCCCGGAGGATCAAGCCCTCGCTGTGGACGTGATGGACGTGCTGGATGAGCTGCGCGTATTGATCGAGCCTTCCTGCCGGGAGGCGCAGATCGCAGTCCACTGGCAGATCGCCGCGAGCCTGCCCTTGGTGTGGGCCGATTCTTACGGGCTGCTGCAGGTCTTCCTGAATCTGGCGCGCAACAGCCAGCGGGCCATCGAGAACTGCCCGCGCAAGGATCTGACCATCGCGGCCACCGCGGAGGAAGACTCGGTGGTCATCCGGTTCGAAGATACCGGCGTCGGCGTCCCTTCTCCGCAGCAGTTGTTCCGGCCTTTTCAGCCGGGCGCGGACGGCACGGGCCTGGGGCTCTACGTATCGCGCGCCATCTTGCGCAGCTTCCGCGGTGAGTTGCGTTACGAGGCGCGTTCGGCGGGCTGTTGCTTTGCGGTGGTGCTGGCGCCGCTAATGGAGGCCTGATGCCGAGGCTTGAAACTACGGAAACGCCTGGCCGCATCCGTATCCTGGTGGTGGACGATCATACGCTGTTTCGCGAGAGCGTGGCGCGGCTGTTGGCGGTCGAGCCCGATTTCGAAATCGCGGGTCACTGCGCGTCGGCCGCCGACGCGTTGCGGTTGGTGGCAAGAACGCCCGTGGACGTGGTCCTGCTCGACTACGACTTGGGCGACGGCAAGGGCACGGACTTCCTCGCCAAGGCGCAAAGCGTGGGATTCACCGGCAGGATCTTGGTGGTCACCGCGGGTGTCTCCGAAGTGGAGGCCGCGGCGATGATCCGCCAGGGCATCGCCGGCATCTTGCGGAAACATTGCTCCCCCGCCGCGCTGGCGCAAAGCATCCGCGACGTGAGCGGCGGCAAGGACTACTTCGAACCCGGCTACCTGCGGTCCGTCCTGGCGGGAATCGCCGCGCCCGCCCCGGAGTATCAACGCAAGCAGCTCACCGAGCGCGAGCGCCAGGTGCTGCGCTATGTATTCGAAGGGCTGGCGAACAAGGAGATTGCCGACCGTTTGCAGGTTTCGGAAAGCTCCGTGAAGGCCACCCTGCAGCAGTTGTTTTCCAAGACGGGCGTGCGCACGCGCAGCCAGCTCGTGCGCACGGCGCTGGAGAACTACAAGGACCAGCTCTGAGGGGGAACGCACTCGCTGAGCCAGGGATGCAGAAATGCAATTTCGCCCGCACAAATCCTGCCATCCTCGCGCGGGCGCAAAGGGATGCGCGGGCGATAGACCTCC
>JBEKPZ010000285.1:0-17794 GCA_049520215.1 Bryobacteraceae bacterium
GACGCGCCCGAAGAAGTCCTGCTGGATTTGAACGAGCTCGCCAAAACGCACAAGTTCGTCGGGCTGGGCCGCTTCGTGGTCAGCGACGATCACAACATGCTCGCCTACACCATCGATTACACCGGCTTCCGCCAATATGGGTTGCAGGTGAAAAATCTGCGCACCGGCGAAACCCTGCCGGATACCGCCGAGCGTGTGGATTCCGTGGTATGGGCGGCCGACAACAAGACGCTTTTCCTGACCACCGAGGACGCCGTCACCAAGCGTTCCGACAAGTTGTGGCGGCACGTGCTGGGCGCCTCCGCTCTCGAGCCGCTCTATGACGAGAAGGATGAGCTCTACAATATCGGGCTGGGCAAAACCCGCGACAAAAAATTCATCCTGTTGGAGAGCATCGCGAAGGATACCACTGAGTGCCGCTGGCTGCGCGCGGACCATCCAGGCGGCGATTTCGCGGTCTTCCTGCCGCGCGAAAAGAAGCACCGCTACTACGTCGATCACCGCGACAATCTCTTCTATATCCGCACCAATAAAACGGGCCGCAACTTCGCCATCGTGACCGCGCCGGAAAGCGATCCGGCCCCCAAAAACTGGAAGGTTTTCATCCCGCAGCGTGACGATGTGTTGATCGAGGGCCTGGACCTGTTCCAGGATTTCGCCGTGGCCGTCGAGAGGTCGGGCGCGCTCGACCACTTGCGCGTCTACGACTTCCACAGCGCCAAATGGACCGCCATTCCATTTTCCGAGCCGGTCTACGCCGCGTTCCCCGGCGGCACGCCCGAGTTCGCTTCCACCACCTACCGCTATAACTACCAGAGCTTCATCACGCCGCCCAGTGTTTACGATTACGACGTCCGCGACGGCCAGTCCACGCTGCTGAAGCGCCAGGAAGTGCTGGGCGGATACGATCCCACTCAGTACGTTTCGGAGCGCTTGTGGGCCACCGCGCGCGACGGTGTGAAGGTGCCGGTTTCCATCGTCTACCGCAAGGGCTTCGTGCGCGACGGCCATGCGCCGCTGTTCCTCTACGCCTACGGGTCGTACGGATCCGGTACGCCCGCTACCTTCGCCAGCGCGCGCTTGAGCCTGCTCGATCGCGGCATGGCTTACGCCATTGCCCATATCCGCGGCGGCAATGAGATGGGTGAGCAATGGCGCGAAGATGGCATGCTGATGAAGAAGAAAAACACCTTCTGGGATTTCATCGACTGCGCCGAGTATCTGATCGCGGAGAAGTGGACCTCGAAAGAGCGCCTGGTGATCGAGGGCGGCAGCGCCGGCGGATTGCTGATGGGCGCAGTGGTCAACATGCGTCCGGACCTGTTCCACGCGGTACACGCCGCGGTGCCCTTCGTGGATGTGATGAACACCATGATGGACGCGTCGCTGCCGCTGACGGTCGGCGAGTATCTGGAGTGGGGCAACCCCAACGAAAAAGAGGCGTACGATTACATGAAGACGTACAGCCCTTATGACAACCTCGAGAAGCGCGCCTATCCGGCGATTTTGGTTACGACAAGTTTCAACGACAGCCAGGTGATGTACTGGGAGCCGGCGAAGTATGTGGCCCGCTTGCGGACGTTGAAGACCAATGACACGCCGCTGCTGCTGAAGATCAAGATGGAGCCGGCGGGACACGGCGGCGCCTCCGGCCGGTATGACCGGATGAAGGACCAGGCGTTCGAATATGCCTGGCTGCTGACGCAAGTGGGGATTACGAAGTAGATGGAGGGCGGACAATTCTTCCCGCAGCCGCCTTTCAGGCGGCCAGAGCCGGCTAAAAGCCGGCTGCGGCCAAGATTGGCCGCCCCACAGAGCAGCATGGCCGCAACCAAAAGAGGCGGCCTGAGAGGCCGCCGCAGGCCGAGGGCCTGCCCCACGAAGAATCCGCGCATGCTGCGAAGATTCTGAGCAGTTGTAATAAAAGCGAGCTACAGTATCGCGATCACGGCGCTGCTGCTGGCTGTCGCACCACCTTGCGCGGCCGTTACTTTGATCTCGTAGGTGCCGCTATCGAGGCCGCCGAGGCCAATCTGGCTCACGACCCTGATGGAGCCGTCCGGCTCGGCTGCGGGCAGGCTCGGTTGCGCCGCGGCAACGACCAGCTTCCCATTATGTGAAATCGTAATCCGCACGTCCAACTTCGCGCCGATTCCCGGGCTTGGGTACAGAACGAAGTAGACGCCTTCCGAGGCTGTCGCCGATTTCGGAATCGCCGCGTTCAACTCGGGAGTAACCTGGCCGCCCTGAAAGTCGAGCGGGTCCAACGCATCGTAGCCGTCGATCGCTCAATCCGAAGTGCCCCGCTGTAGGCACAAAGAATGCAATCTTGCGGGTGCTGGCGGTCTGTCCCTCCGGTTCGATCGCCACTGCTTCCATGCGGTAACGGCCTGGCGGAAGACTGAAGGGAAGCGTAACGGCCGTTTCGCCGCGTTCGAATTCCGGACGTTTGCCGCTGGGCGCCTGAAACTGCAGGTCGCGCGAAATCTTGCGCACGATCTGGTCCTGCTCATCCTTGATTAAGGCGACGAACGACACATGCGTGCGAAAGAGCTTGCTCTTGGGGTCGTCCGTGAAAGCGAGAACGCGGCTGGGAACCGAGAACACGGCCAGGCACTCCGTTTCTTCGCGGGCACTGCGAAAGCGCAGCGCCCCGGCATGAAACTCGAAGGCATGCGGAGCAGGGTCGCTATGCAGCGCCGCCAGCGCGGCGAGCTCGAACGGCGCAACCGGTTCGCCATTCAGCATCGGTAGCGCGAAGTAGCCCTTCCTGCTTTGTATCGCGAGTCCCGGCCTTGTGGTTCGGACTTCAATGGTACGGAAGTGACCGTCGTAGTTCGTGGACGCCGGCGCGTACGCCAACTCGTAATGCGACCGAACCTCTTCCATCACGCGGCGCAGAGGCAACCGCATGTCGTTGGAGTTTTCAATGGCAAAGCCGCCGGTATCCTCGGCGAGCGAGTGCAGGTTCTCCTGGTAGTTTGTGGCGAGATCGGCCCCGCCCGGCCCGCCCTCCTCTTCACTGGAGAGCGCCTCATGGATCGTGCGCGCCTCGCTCACCCTCGACACCGTATCCAGCCCGCTGGCGTCCACCGTGTAGAAGGCGATGTTGGCGCGATTCGCGTCGCTGATCAAGGCGCGAAAGCGTTCCGGCTGCTCGGGCGGCAGGATCAGGCCTTCGGAGAAGTAGACGACGGTCTTGCGTCCTGGAAGGTGCGCTTGCCCGCGAATCAACTGGTGCAAGCCATCGATGGATAGGTTGCCAACCTGGCTGGAGAGAATCGCGAGGGTGAGGGATGCCATCTTGCGTTGAAGCGCCGCAGCCGCCGCGTCGGAATGGGACGATGTGCTGATGGCTCCTTTTTCGTCGGCGGAGCCTGGCTGCATGGCGTTGAAGCCGCCGCCGGATGCCAGGCTGTTGAGGATAGCCACCTGGGTCTGCATGTCCTTCATGAACGCCTGGGAAGCCGCGCCCGCCTCGCGATCCACGGCCTGATTTAGCAGGTTGAGGTCGTGCGTGTACTGTTGCAGAAGCGCCAGCCGGTGGTTCAGAGTAAACACTCCGATGTAGGTGTTGGGGCGCAGTTCGCTGCCCAGAAAAGCCTTTGCGGCCAGGGTCGCGCGCCTTCGGCTTTGCGCGCTCATCCCTTCGAAAACCAGCGACACCACGTTGATATCGCGCAGCGGGCTGTAGGTCGACGCGGCGCCGGCGGCTGGCGCGGCCGGACCTGTTTCCTGAGTCTGGTCCTGTCCGCCGCGGTACTGGAAGCTGCGCGCCTTTTGACGAACGCCGTCCTCCAGGATTTCAACTTCATTGGGGCGCAGGTTCGTAACCAATCGATGGTGCTTGTCGCGGGCGATGAAATCCAGCAGCACTTCCTGGGTGGTCGAACGCAGGACGATCCCGGTGCCGGGCGGGGGCTGGTTCGGCTGAGCGCGCCCGATCAGCGCGAGCAGCGCGACAAGCACAAGCCGGCTAAAAGCCGTCCCCAGAGGGGACCCCGGCCAAGATTGGCCGCCCCACATTGCGGCAAGCCGCAAACGGTTGGAAGAGGCGGCCTGGGAGGCCGCCGCAGGCTGAGAGCCTGTCCCACACTTCGAACAGTAGTACAATTTCCGCCTCACCAAACACGCACGCGGCTGCCCGGCGCCAGAAACAGTTTCTGCGATGGTTGCACCGAAAATGCCGCATACCACGCATCCAGATTTCGAACCGTCTGGGCGCGGTACTGCTCGGGAGCGTGCCCATCGGTGACGATCTCCCGGCGAAGCGCCGCATCGCGCACCTTCGATCTCCAGCTCTGGGCGAAGCTGATGAAGAAACGCCGATCATCCGGTTTGCCATTGAGAGACAGCACGTAAGCATCGTAGGCGACCATCAGCCCCGCCAGGTCGGCGATATTTTCGCTGAGCGTCTGCTGTCCATTCACTGCCAGATCGGGAAACGGCCGGTAGGTATCGAACTGCGCGGCGAGTGCCTGGCCGGCTGCCCGGAAATGGTCGAAATCCGCCTTGGTCCACCAGTTGGCCATGCGCCCTTCGGCATCGAACTGGCTGCCTTGATCGTCGAAGCTGTGGCTGATCTCATGGCCGATGGTCGCGCCCATCGCTCCGTAATTGTGGGCCGCATCGGCATTACCGTCAAAGTAAGGTGGCTGCAGAATCGCCGCCGGGAAATTCAGGGCGTTCTGCAAGGGAAGATTGACCGCGTTCACGGTTTGGGGAGTCATCCACCACTCGCCGCGGTCGACCGCCTGGTGGAGCTTGCCAAGTTGGTGGCGATATTCGAATAATTCGGCGCGCCGCGCGTTGCCCAACGCGTCTCCCTTGACGATTTCAAGACCGGAGTAATCGCGCCAGCGATCGGGATAGCCCACGCCCACCTTCAACGTATCCAGCTTCGCCTTCGCCTTGACCTTGGTTTCGGGCGACATCCATGCAAGCGAGTCGATACGCTTGGCGAACGCCTTCACCAAGTCGCGCGCCATGGCTTCCGCTTTCGCCTTGGTTTCCGCGGGGAAATAGCGTTCCACGTACATCTTGCCGACTGCATCCCCCAGCGCGAAGTTGGTCAAATCGATTCCTCGTTGCCACCGCGGACGGATTTGCGGGATTCCGCTGAGCGCCTTGCCGTAAAAGTCGAAGTGCTCGTCGCCGAACGCTTTGGGAAGAACCGCCGCGGCGCTTTCGATGGCGTGCAGCGCGAGCCAGTCCTTCCACCGATCGAGCGGCTGCTTGGAAACCAGCGCAGCGAGGCCCGTGACCGCTTTGGGGTGCCACACGATGATCACCGGGGGCTCGCTCAATCCGGCGGCTTCGAGCAGCGCCGGCCAATCGAGCCCGGGCGCCTTCAACGGCAGGTCCGTCCGTTTCCATGGGACCGCGGAGTGCACGTCCTCCGATTCGACGCGCGTGGCGTGTACTCCTGCCATGGCAGTCTCCAGGGCGAATACTCCCGTGGCGCGGAGGGCCGCATCGGTGAAGCCCGCGAGCTGGAACATTCGCTCGATGTGCTCCAGGTATTGCTTCCGCAACTGCGCCATTTGCGGCGACTGCGAAAGATAGTAATCGCGGTCGGGCATCCCGAGACCGCCTTGCAGCAGATAGGGGTACGTATGCGATGGATCTTCGAGGCCCTGAGTGACCCAGATTCCAAACAGATTCCCGGTCTCGAAGTTGGTGCTGTTCAGCGCGTCCACGTCCGCGCGCAGTTGTCCGCCGATGGCGCGCGCCAGCGCATGACCGTCCGCGATGGCCGCGAAGGCGTCCAGTTGCGGTTTGAGCGGCGCGATTCCTTGTCGCTCGATGGCCGCTTCGTCCATGAAGGTGGCGTAGAAATCGCCCACCTTGCCGGCATCCGGGCCGGCCGCGGCACCGGCTTTCGCCGCATCCTGGATCAGGGACAACGTCCGCTGCCGGGTTTCGTCGGTCAGGATGGTGTCGATGCCGTAAGCGGCCTTGTCGGCGGGGATCGGCGTCGATTTGATCCATCCGCCATTGGCGTATGCGTTGAAATCGTCGCCGGGCGCCACAGACTTGTCCATTCCAGCCAGATCGATGTCCGCGCTTTGCGCCGGCTTCTTCGTGCTGCACGCCGAAGCTGCGGCAAGCATCGCGGCGAGCAGCCAGGCGGGTGTTTTCGGATGCCTCATTCCCTGAGGTTAGCGCACGACGGGATAATGGAGTAGATGATCGATATCTACCGGTTGCTCATCCGGATATCGGCAGCCGCCCTCTTCGCCGCGCCCGCCGCCGCGCTGGCCACCACCCCCATCAACGTACCTCTCGTCAATCCCGGCTTCGAAAGCCCCTACCTCGCCGTCTCCGGCAACAACGGCACCATAACCGGGTCGATCGCCAACGGCTGGGCGGACAACTCCGCGTGGTCCGATTCCACCGTTCAGTACGCGCAGGAATTCAACAACCCGCACAGCGGCGCATCCTGCCAGAAGATGGCCGTCGCATCCATCGGCAGCGGCGAGGCGCAATTTCAGCAAGGCATGCCCGTTGTGGCGGGGTCTCTCTACACCGCCTCGGTGTGGGTGCGCGGCGATCCCGGAACGCAGGTAATCTTCCGCCTTCAAGACGGCTCCGCGCCCTACGAATCCTACTTGGACACTTATGCCGCGCTCACCGCGGACTGGCAGCAGATTACCATTCACGGCTACATCGTCGTCTCGACGGGCGCGTATTTTATGATCGCCCTCAGCGCGCCGGGTACCGTCTGGATCGACGACGCCAGCGTGTCATACGTTGCCGGCAGCGCGCCACCCACGCCAAACCTTGGTCCCATCCGACCATCCTTCTTCGGTATCCATGTCGCCAATTTCCTCGAGAGCGTGCTCTCGAATCCCGGCTTTGAGCCGCCCTTCGTTTCCGTCGGGCAGAACAACCCGATTTCGGGCAACGTCGCGATCGGCTGGAACGATAACTCGTCGTGGGCGGATGTCACCGTCGCCTACTCTGAGGACGCCACCAACCCGCACGGCGGAGCCGCGGCGCAGATGGTCGACGTGCAGGCCGTCGTCAGTGGCGCGGTGCAATTGGTCGAGCCCATCACGGTGATTCCAGACGCGACCTATACGTTCACCGTCTGGCTGCGAGGCCAGCCGGGGATGACGGTCAACGTCATCCTGCAAAACCAGAACACGCCTTACAATTACTACGCCAGCACGCCCGCGCAACTCACCGCCGATTGGCAGCAGTTCTCCGCGGCGGGCGAAATCAACGATACCGGTTCCGTGCTGCTGATGATTCAAGCCACCGCACCCGGAGCATTTTCCGTAGACGACGCTTCGTTCACCGACGCGAATGGACAGCCGGTCTCCGGCGGCGTCCCGTGGCCCGCCGCGCGTTTCGGTACCCTGCGTCTCTGGGATTCCGGCACCACCTGGACGGCCCTTGAACCGCTCCGCGGCGTATGGAATTTCGCGCCCCTGGATACCTGGGTGGCGGCCGCGCAGGCCAACGGCATACCGGACATCATCCTGACGCTCGGCCAGACTCCCGCCTGGGCGTCATCCAATCCCGACGACGTGAACTATGTCGGCGCGGGCGCGCCTGCGCCACCCACGAACATTCAGGACTGGAACGACTATGTCACCGCCGTCGCCCAACGCTATAAGGGCCGCATCCGCTTCTACGAAATCTGGAACGAGCCGAATGACAACACTTACTTTACCGGCACCGTCGCGCAACTGGCGCAACTGACGCAGAGCGCCTACCAGATTCTGAAAGGCGTGGACCCGCAGAACACGGTGAGCTCGCCCGCCGCCTATTCCGCCGGTTACCTCGATACATTGCTCGCCGCCGGCGCGGGGCAGTATGTGGACGTCATCGGCCATCACTTCTACACAACGCCTCCGGAGACCACAGGCCCTCTGATCGCCAATGTCCGCCTGGTGATGAATAAGTACGGGCTCGGCGCGATGCCCCTGTGGGACACCGAAGGCGCATCCGGCGACACCACCACGCCGCCGGACCAAGCCGCCGCTTACATGGTGCGGAAATACCTCACCGACCTGGCCTACGGCTCGGGACGCTACGACTGGTACACCTGGGGCAGAGCCACTTCCTTCTGCGTGGGAACCGAACAAGCCGATCCGCGCGCGCTCACTGAGGCGGGGCAAGCGTATCGCTACCTGTTTGATTGGCTGTTGGGCGCATCGCTGACGCAGGCCGTCATCGATCCCTCTGGCACGTGGCAAATCTGGCTCAAGCTGGCTACCGGCGACCCTGCCATGATCGTCTGGAATCCTTCCCAGACCGTGCAGTTCACCATCCCCGCCGCGATCCAGGCGCGCACCGTGCGCGACATTTTCGGAGGCGCAGCGGCCGTCCAGGGAGCCACCATCACCGTTACCGATTCGCCCGTCCTGCTCACTGCGTGTTGCCAGACGACGCCCGCCATCGGCGCGGTCACTAACGCCGCCAGCTACACGGACGCTGTCTCGCCCGGCAGTCTCGCTACCATCTTCGGTACGGGATTCGCATCGCAGCCAGCCGCGGCCGCCAGCCTGCCCCTGCCCGAAGACCTGGGCGGCGTGAGCGCTTCCATAAATGGCTTCTACAGCGCGATGCTCTACGCGGATTCCGGTCAGATCAACTTCCAGGTGCCGTTCGAGGCGCAGGCCGGCAGCGCCACGCTGTTAGTGCGCTCGCCGCTGGGAATGAGCATCGAATATCCGCTGACCATCGATGCCGCAGCGCCCGGCATCTTCCAATGGGACGGAAACCTGGCAGTGGCCACCGACGCTGCGGGCACGCTCCTCGCGGCTGACCATCCGGCCTCCGCGGGTTCCGTGATCGTTGTGTATCTGACCGGAATCGGCAGCCTGACCAACACGCCGCTCGATGGCGCCGGGGCTCCGGTGAGTCCCCTGGCGAAGGCCACGCTCTCCGCGACGGCGACCATCGGCGGTGTCAACGCCCCGATTCAATTTCTGGGGCTGACGCCCAATTTCGTGGGCCTGGCACAAGCCAATCTCCAGGTGCCCCAACTTGCGGCCGGGGACTATCCGGTGGTCATCACCGTCAACGGAGTGGCCAGCGCTCCCGCCATGCTGTCCGTGGGGCAGTAGACCTGCCCCACAGGCTCAAGCGGTTGCCCCGGATCGTTGCGGCTCAATCTCTACCTTGGTATGCAGCCGCGCCATGAGTGCATCGAGGATTTTGGCGGCCCGCTCGAGGGTAATACCAAAATACTCGTTGCGCTCGTCGCGCGAGACCTGGGACTCATGCACCTTGAGCCTCTTTGCCAGTTCGCGCTGCGATACTCCCTGGGCGATGCGCAGTGAAATCAGCAGTTGTCCCAATCCGCGAAGGTTGTCGAGATCCTCGAATTCACCGCGTTTGATCCGCTCGTAGCTCTCGACCTCTTCTTCCAACTGAAGGTGGAACGATTCCATCGGATCGACAACTCGCTTAATCTCCTCCTTACTGAGGCCGGCCTCCTCCAGCCGCGCCCGGTGGTCGGAGAGTCGCTTCCGCTCGTCCGTCAGCCGGGCGGATGCCTCCTGGTATTCCGTCTCATTTCGAATCATCGCTGACCTCCATATTGAATCCTCACGATTCCCCTTGGTTTTCCGCCAAGCCGGGACTGGCGAAAGGCGGAGGGGAATTCAAGCTCGTGGCCGTGCTTGTCGCGAATGCCGCAGCCGAAACCCAGGCCCGGCACATGCGGATACAACTCTACGCGGTACCTGTGCGGCATGCAACAGATGGGAAGCTGTTTCTTCGGATACCCACGGTAGGGCTTCCGTGAGGCCGGGTCCCATGTCCAGATCTTGAGAGGATCGAGCAGGTTTAGATGCCGTACCAATTCGCCGGTCCTCAGTTCGGTCAGGCCGCAAACAAAGTATCCATCGATGTCGTTGGGGTGGTCTTTGTCTTCGGCAAACGAGCCATCGGCAAACACTTCGCGGATACCTGCCTGCCAGAGCTGCCGCGTGAGAGTCTCAAGGTTGCTAACCAATTCGGCCCGTCATGGCGCGTCCCAAGAGGGGTGCTCGTTCCGATCGCCCGGCCCCCGCACCAGCAGCGACTGCCGCAGGTCCTCGAAAGAGACCTCGTAATCGCCCGGCGGCAGGAGGCCATCCGGACCGTAAGGTGGAATCGTTGCCATGCTTGTCATTCACCGCACATTTATGATATTAGCTTAACTTGACAAAAAAGTCAAGCGTCGCTATTTTGGCCTCCTGATGGGCCCGAGCCAGCCCGAGCCCGCCCCTCGCGGCGCCGCGTCTTCAAGCTATACTGTTCCGAGTGAACCGACAATATCACAAGTGGTACAGTCCCCATCTGCAACGAGATATGGAGCTGCTGGAGTACGGGCACGCCGGGATGCCCGTCATCGTTTTTCCCACCTCCATGGGCCGCTTCTACGACTACGAGGACCGCGGCATGATCGGCGCCATCGGCTATCAGTACGACGCCGGCCGCCTGCAGGCTTTCTGCCTCGATAGCGTCGATTCGGAAAGCTGGTACAACCGCAGCATTCCTCCGCGGGAACGCGCGCTCCGTCATCTGCAGTACGAGAATTACGTGATCCATGAAGCGCTGCCGTTCATCCGCACGCGCAATCCCGAGGCCCGCATCGCCGTCACCGGCTGCAGTTTCGGTGGCTATCATTCAGTCAACTTCGCGCTGCGCCATCCCGATCTGGTGGGCCCTTGCGTCAGCATGGGCGGCGCCTTCGATATCCATCAATTCCTGAACGGCTATTACGACGACAATTGCTATTTCAATTGCCCGCCGGATTTCTTGCCCAACCTCACCGACGAGCGTTATCTGAGCGAGTACCGCAACGGCATGAAAATGGTGCTGGCTACCGGCGAAACCGATATCTGCCTGAATGAGAATGTGCGCCTGGCGCGCATCATGAACGGCAAACAGATTCCCCACTGGCTGGACGTCTGGGGCGATGGCACCGGCCACGATTGGCCTTGGTGGCAGCGCATGGCCGTCAAATTCTTCGGATAAGTGTGGGGCGGGTCCCAGGGCGGGTCCCCAGACCCGCGCCGAGCCCCCTGGCTCGGCTGCCTGGCGCACGTAGTCTTCGTTGGCGACGGGCAGGGCGACGCCGCCCGCGGGTTGGCATCGCCAGCCGAACCATTGGCGCACTGTTTCCTTTGCGGCGATCTGCAAAACGCGCCGAAGATTCTGTGTGGCCCGTCATCGAAGCATCCTGCCAATTGCCAAGTAGCCTGGCGCGAGGCTCCCGAGGCAAACTGGATCGGGTTTATCTCCAAATAGACCAATCCTGCGAAGTAATACTCGCCTGATTCCTCAGCGCGGACGCTCCTCGGCAAGACAAATATGACGGAAGGTGTCGGGAATGGCCGGTTAAACTAGTAGCATGAACCTGGACTACAGCCCTGAAGTGGTGGCCATTCTGGCGCTGGATGGCGATGGCGAACGGTTGATGCCGCTGGTGATGGAGCGGTGTTCGTCCGAAGCAGCGCGCGAACGGCTGCGCACGGCTTCCGCCGCCCGGTTGTTCGCCGGAGCGCGCGCACCGGAAGCGGCGCTGAGCGGGCTGTATGTGTACTTTTCCTGCTTCGATGAGGCGCACACCATCGCCCAGGACATCCCCACGCCGGAAGGCAGCTGCTGGCACGCCATCGTGCACCGGCAGGAGCCGGATGCCGGCAATGCGGCGTATTGGTTCCGGCGCGTCGGCGCGCATCCGATCTTCCCCGCGTTGGCGCGCGCCGCGGGCCAGGATGGCCCCTGGGATCCGTTGGCGTTCATCGAAATGTGCGAGCAGGCGCGGCGGCAACCGGGTTCGGAGCTGGAGGCTCGCGCGCAGGCCATCCAGCGCACCGAATGGCAGCTTCTCTTCGATTACTGCGCGCGCCCGGCGGTCGATTACTGCGCGCGCCCGGCGGAGCCTAGCCCGCGCGCGACGTGAGTCCCATCGGCGCGCTACAGGGCTGCAGCCGGTAGCCCAGCCCGAAAACCGTCTCGATGTGCTGCCGGCTATATGACCCCAGCTTGACCCGCAGGCGGCGCAGATGCACATCCATGGTGCGCGTATGAATCTCCGGACCATAGCCCCACACGTGCAACATCAGCACATCCCGCGGCACGATCTCACCCGCGGTCCGAGCCAGGTGGGCCAGCAGCGCGAATTCCAGCCGCGTCAGGTGTACGGGTGCGGCGTCCAGAAACACGGCCTGCCTCTGGAAATCCACTTCCAGGCGGGCGTCCCGATACCGCTCCCCGCGATTGGGTTCCATCTGAATCACTTCCATCGAGTGTCTCCTTTCCGATAGCCGGCGCCCAGTCGCCGCTAGCCCTGCTGTTGCCTCAGCCGCCGCACGGCCGCCATCCGTAAAGCCCAGCGGACTCGCCGCCGCAAGTTCACCCCGAACGAATGTCTGTTACGCATCGTTTTTGTTCACCTCCACGCTCATAGTGACGCGATCCCCGCAGCGCCGCAATAGATTCCAAATGTAATCGAAGTTCACCGGTAATACATTGAAAAAACAACAGATAGCCGACAATCTGTCCTGTCGTTCGACGATCTCCGGACGTAGCTCACCTGTACAGCTAAACAACTGTAATCAAATGACTTATTCGGTCACCTGTACAAGTCCGCTGTGGGGCAGGTTGCCAACCTGCGGGCCGATTGCTAATCGGCCCCCCGCAGTGCGACCATTGCTGAGGGATGGATCGTAGCGACAGGGTGCTCGCGCTGGACTGGCTCAGGGGCCTGGGCGTCCTGATCATGCTGCAAGGGCACCTGTTCAATTCCTTCGCGCGCGCCGACCTCCACAATCACCCGGTTTACGTTCTTTCGCAGTTCATCGGCGGTATGCCGGCGCCCATCTTTCTGTTCCTGGTGGGCGTGACGCTCGGGTTCCGGCTGGACCGCGGCGATCGCCAGGGGCTGCCGCCGACCGCCCGGATCGGGTCCGCACTCAAGCGCGCGGCATTTCTCGCCGCCATCGCCTTTGCCTTCCGGCTGCAGTTGTGGGTCTTCGCGTGGGGCAATCCCTGGACGGAAATCGTCCGCGTGGACATCCTGAACTGTATGGCGCTCGGCGTGGCAGCGCTCTCCCCCGTTGCCCTGCTGGCGCCGCCCAGGAGGATCACGTGGTGCGCCGCCGCCGGCCTGCTCATCGCCGCGGCGGCACCGCTGGTCAACATGCTGGACTGGTCCGGCGTTCCCTGGCTGATCCGCAACTACCTCGTGCCCAACAAGGCTTACTTCAGTTTCTTTCCCGGCGCGGCCTACATCGCCTTCGGTGTCGGCTTTGGCGCGCTGTTGCGCACAGCCGCGCCCGCCCGCGACCGCATCATGCAGTGGGCGGCCTGCTTCGGCCTGGCGCTGGTGGTCGCCGCCCATTATTTTTCCAACCTGCCCTTCTCCATCTACCCGAACTCCGATTTCTGGCTGAACAGCCCCGGCCTGATTTTCATCCGCTTCGGCATCGTGCTGGTGCTGGCGGCGGCCGGCTACGTGTGGACCGCCGGGCAGCAGCCCGAAAAGCTGGCCTTCATGCGGCGGCTCGGCACCAATTCGCTGCTAATCTATTGGGTCCACGTGGAGCTGGTCTATGGCCGGTGGTTCTGGTTCGCCAAGGAGCGCTTGACCATCGGCGAATGCGCGGCGGCCAGCGTGTTGCTGATCGCACTGATGTACTCGCTCGCGACCCTGAACCTTCCCACGCGCGTCAAGCGCCGGTTACGCCGCTGGATGCCGGCCGCGCCGGTTCCGGAGACCGCATGGCCCCGATAGCCGCCGCGGCGCCCGGCCGCACGTCCGTGAAGGCGCGTCTGCGCCGGCTGGAAGTGGCTGCCCTCGTGGTACTGGTGGCGGGATTCATCGGCATACGCCTCTGGAACCTGACGGCATTCTGCCTCGATTCCGACGAAATCTTCAGTCTGCTCTGTGCGCGCTACCACCTCGGGCACCTGCTCGAATCCGTGCGCGCCGACGTCGTGCATCCGCCGCTTTTCTACCTTCTGCTCTGGGTATGGGTGAAGATAGGCGGCGAATCGATGCCCTGGTTGCGTCTGTTGCCGTTCCTGATCTCGATCCTGGCGCTCGGGCCCGTCTGGATCGTCTTCCGCCAGCTCCGGCTCGGCGCCCCCGCGCGTATCGTCGCGCTGGCGCTGCTGGCCATCAACGATTACCAGGTGTTTCACGCCCGCTACGTGCGCATGTATGCGCTGTTTTTCCTGCTGAGCCTGATCTCGGTGGCGCTCTACAACCTCCTGCTGGAGGGCGCCACCAGGAAACGAGTCGTCGCCCTTACGCTAGTCAATCTGCTGCTGGTCTACACCCAGTACTTCGGCTGGATGGTGATCGGAATCGAAGGCCTGCACCTGCTGTGGATGGATCGGCGCAAGCTGAAACCCTTCCTGCTGGGCACGGCCGTCATCGCGCTACTGTTTGCGCCCTGGGCTTACACGGCGACACAAGCCGCCATCGCCAAAGGCGGCCTGGCGCCGAATCTGGGCTGGATCAGACATCCGAAAATCGGCGATGTCTGGTGGTATTACGTGGGTTGCAATGGCCCGCTCTGGCCCATTCCGGTGGCCTCGGCCATGGTCTTCTTCCTGTTTGGCGCCATGGCCGCGGGGCTTTGGCGAGTCTTTCGCGCCGTCCGCACCCCGCTCGAAACCAGCCGGCTGCGCTTCGCCGCGCTGCTGGCGTTTCTGCCGCCGTTTACGGCTTACCTGGTGAGCAACGTTTTGCGCAATTCGATCTGGGGCAACCGCCACTTGATCGTTTCCGCCGTCCCGTATCTGGCGCTGCTGGCGATGGGACTGGTCGCGCTGCGGCCCAAGTGGCTCCGACTCATCGTCCTATCGATTGCCGCGGCTTGGGGAGCCTTCGGCGTTTACCGCGTGACCCTGTATCCGGAACTTAGAAATAACATGGACGTGCTTACCGGCCAGCTAATCGAACTGAATGCGCGCGCTGGCCCGCCCTCGGGCGCGCCGACCGTCGAGTTTCTGGACCCCTATCTGGCGTTCCCCATTAATTACTACCTGGAATCCCATTACCACCAGAAGTGGAATCTGGTAACTGTTGCCGGCGTTGACCAGATTTCGGGCGACCGGGTGTGGGTGGGCTATAACCGCAAGTCCTGGAAGCAGGCCCGCAGTCCCGAGGACCTTCTCCGCGCGCGCGGATACCAGATCGGCCCCGGTGTCTGGGCGGGCGACCGGTGGGATCGCATCGCCATCTTCCTGGCTTGTGGGGCAGGCTCTCAGCCAGGGGTGCCCTCTGGGCCGGGCCTCTCAGGCCGCGCTTCCGCCACAACCCACCACCAAACTGTGGCTAATCCGCCACAGTCGAAAACCTCGAACTAACTGACCCCAAACAACTTCTTCTCATGGCGTTACGCGTGCTATCTAAGATGCGCCCTTAGAATCGTGATGCATCATCCGGAGATCCAATTTGTGTTTTGAGACGACCGTCCAACGCCCCGTCCAGGCTTCCGGCGTGGGCCTGCACAGCGGTGTCGCAGTTTCCATCCGCATCCTTCCCGCGCCAGTTTCCACCGGTATCGTGTTCCTGCGCACCGATCTGGACAATTTCCCGATCCCGGCAAGCTGGCGGCACGTGGCGCGCGTCAGCTACGCCACCAGCCTGATGCGCCAAGGCGTGCTGATCTCGACTACAGAACACCTGCTGAGCGTGTTCTACAGCATGAATATCGACAACGCCTTCGTCGAGATCGACAACCTGGAAGTGCCCATCCTGGACGGCAGCGGCCAGCCCTTTGTGGAACTGATCCGCCAAGCCGGCATCCGCCAGTACCGCCGCAAGCGCAAGTATCTGCGCATCCGCCGCCCCATCTTCGTGGAGGAGCGCGGCAAGCGCATTTCGATCCTGCCGGCGGAGAGCTTCTGTCTCACCTGCGAGACCGACTACGGCCACCCGCTGGCTGGACGCCGGTCCATCGAAATGGAGGTCACCCCGGAGCGCTACGCCACGGAAATCGCGCCCGCGCGCACGTTCGGCTTCGCCGACGAGCTCGACCAGATGCGCAACATGGGCCTGATTCGCGGCGCGTCGCTCGATAACGCCGTCTGCTTCACCCGCGACGGCGTCATGAATCCGGGTGGGCTGCGCTTCCCCGACGAGTGCTGCCGCCACAAAGCGCTCGACCTCATCGGCGACCTGGCGCTGCTGGGCAAGCCGCTCTTGGGTCACGTCATCGCCGAGCGAGCCGGACACGCCATGCACACCGCGCTGGTGGCCCGCATCATGTCCGACCCGTCGCTTTACGAGATCCTCACCTTCGACCAGTTGGCCGGCCGGGTGGCGCAGGCGCTGGTAACGTCGGCATAGCTATCCCCGCTTGCGCGCCGCGATGGCCTGGTTGATGAATCCCCACACCTCCGGACTGATGCGGAATGGCTGCATCTGCTGCTGCGCCTGGCTCGGCCAATTGGCGCTGTCCGCATAGAGCTTCTTCAGACCGCCGGCGACCTCCGGATCGCCGCCCGTGAACTCCTCCACCAGGCCGGTCCAGCGTGCGGCCAGCGCTTGCCCTCTGTCGCCGGCGGGATCTTCGCCCAGTGCAGCTTCCACATCCCGGATCAGTTCCATCCACTGGCGGCTGACCCGCTCCTGCAGGTCCGGCGACCATTCCTGGCGGCGCTCGGCGAGCTTCGCCTGCGCCGCCTCGTTGTAGTACTTCATCGGCCATTCCGCATCGTTTTGCATTTCCATCACCTCGATAATTTTGGTAAGAATCGCGGCGTCCGGCCGCTGACCGGCGCCGGCTGCCGTTTCGGCCTGGCGAATCGCGTCGATTGCCTGATCCAGCAAGCCGCGTTTGGCTTCCAGCACTCTGCGCTGCATCCGCAGGGCGCCGGCGAGATCGCGGCCATCGCGGTCCAGCAGCGCTTTGATCCGCCGCAAAGGCAGCCCCACGAACTTCAGGGCGACGATCTGCTCCAGCCGCGCCAGATCCCGCTCGCTATAGGCGCGGTATCCGCTGGCAGTACGTTTGGGGCGCAGCAAGCCCAGGCGGTCATAGTGGTGCAGCGCCCGGACCGTCACGCCGGACAACTCGGCAAACTCCTTCGCCTTATAATTGCGGATTCCACCGCCGGCCGCTGCCACGATCCCTCCTCTCCTATATACTCGGACCTGACGTTGCGTCAGAGTCAAGCGGAATTTTGCGCCCTCGACAGATAAACGCCGGTGTGCTGCTCGGCGGTGCGGTACGCCAGTCCGCGGTGGCGGCGCTCGCCGATGGGCGCAGTTCGGGCGGATTGCTCTCGCCGCAACAGATAGTGACCTCAATGCGCATTGGGAAGCTGCCGCGCGAGGCCTTCCTGGAATTGATCGATGGAGACTCGCCCTCTACCCCGGACCCCGAAGCCGGTTGACCACGCGTCGGTCGGCTGACAGTTTTGCCGAAGCAGTTCCAAGACTTAGCGCATCGCCAAGCGAAACCGCTACCGATATTGCCTACTATACCGGCCAATGTTCGAGTACGATGGCCCCGGCACGCCCAGGGAGTGAATCATTCTTTTTTCGTTCGAAACTGGCCATGCTCGGCGGGCCGACCGCTTGGTTGAACAACAGTGGAGGCCCTCCGGCGTCTGCTTTGCATTTGGGCATTAATGGTGCGACAAAGTGTCATCGGCGAGCCGCCGAACCCCATTTGCAACGTCGCGCCTAAGAGGGCAGAGATTGGCCGGTGTATGCCTGACAACGCAGCCTTAACGGGACGCGGGCGGCAGGTTCCGGCGGGCAACCTCGTCGAGGTAGGCTCGCTTCATACGCTCGGCCCTGTCAAGCAGAGCACCCCAGAAATCT
>JBEKPZ010000286.1:0-9713 GCA_049520215.1 Bryobacteraceae bacterium
GTGAGTCGGTAGCGGTAGCCGCGTCCGATGCGCTCCAGCAGTCCGTGAGCTTTCATCTTGCGCATGTCGTAGCGCAGTTGGGTGATGGTGTACGAGGTGGCGGAGAGGCCGAAGGGGGCCAGGATGGCTCGATGGATGTCGGCGGAGCGCCACCCGTTGAGTTGCGTGCCGCCATGCAGCAGCACTTCCATCAGCCGCATCATGCGGGTGTCGTGAATCTTAATGCCGGCGACTTTGGTTTTGCCGGCCATGACTGGCAGAGCCATGCGTTGAAACAGCGGGAAGTCGACGTGCACGTTGAGGGATTGCGCTTCGAAGCCGGCGAAACGATCCGTAATGGCGACGAGTTTCCGGCGCAAGCATTCCAGGTTCTCCAGCTCCTTGTTGAGGCCCAGATCTTTCATCCGGTTGACGCATACTTCCACCCGCAGGAAGGTGCTGAACTTTTCGTACATGCGGCCCACGAGGTTCTTGCAGTAGATGCGCATGACATGGTGGCCGTGGGCGAGTTTTTCCAGCACGCTGTGCAGTTTGCCACGAAGCCGTTTAGTGACACGCACCCCGAAGATGTGGGCCACCTTATCGGCGGCTAGGCGGAACAGCCCCATCTCGCAGGACTGCTCAAAAATCTTGTGGATGAGGAAGTGCCGCTTGAAGATGAAGTTGCGGCAGTATTCGACCTGGTTGATGGAGTAGTCGCGGTGCAGGTCTACAGCTTTGCGGTCCTTCTCGGAAAACTTGGGACAAAGCAGCCAACTCCAGTGGTTCAACCGCTTTTCGATGATGGCTGCACTCAGCTTGTCAGCGGTGGCTGGTAGAGCCTTTGGGTCCTCGGTGGAGAGGAATGCGTTGTCGTCTTTGCGAAATGCCACTCCCTGGCGGCGCAGTTCGATCTCGATGAAATGGTGGCCATTCAGGTAGTAGGTGGTCTGAAATGGGAGGTACGTACTGACACCCATGGACAGTGGGCCGAGCACAGGGTCACGAATGTAAAAGTAATAATGCAGGTGGCGGGACCGGCGCGACCGGATGATGCGATAGTCCGGGTCATCGGTAGGATATTTCGGCGGGAACGAGCAGACGTCCTGCCCATCTCCATGCTCAGGATGATAAAGTACACACCGTGCTTGTTCTGACGCTCCATACGCTGTAGATGTGGCCTGACGAACTCCTCCTTGCTTTCGTCCTTGTCCGGACTCATCATCGGAATCTTGTGATTGCGGGCGTAACCCTCCACCCATCCCCGGTATTCCGGGGTACGTTTGGCCAGAGCCTGCGGGGTGATCGGATATATCCCGTGCACGTCGCGGAAGAAATACGCGATGTGTTCGGAACGGCTCAGCAGCGGCAGGTATCCCTGGATGACAATGCGGTCGAAACAGTGATATACAAAGACCAGGAAGCGTTCAAAGAGCTTCGCGAAGGTTTCCATCGGTCGCCTCCTCAGATGTTCGGCTCGATACCAAAATCATCGATCATGGCGACCGGTGGAATCAACCACTTCCGTCGGTGAGCGCCGGAATGCCTCTCCTTGAGATTTCAAGGGCGCAGCCCTTGGCTATACCTAGACGGATGGTTCCGGTCATTAGCACCCCTTCAAGTTAAAGGTCGAAGGAAAGGCCGATTGACAATCGGCCTGCAGTTGACAACCTGCCCCACGAGAATATAGTCTCTAGCGCGCTGCGGCGAACTTCGGTTTGCCGCGGACGCCGCCGCACAGGAAGGCGAGGCCCATTACCGGCAGGACTAACAGCGGCGCCTTCCATCCTAGGCCGCGGCTCAAGACGGCTATCAGGCCGGCCACCACGCCTCCCAGCAGATAGTACGGGAAAGCGAACAGGTAACATTGCTGCCAGGTGGCGCGCAACGGCTCGCGTTTTACCAGCGACAGCACCCCGGAGACCAACAGCGAGTTGGCCATGAAATAGAGGCACGTGGCCACAGCCATGGCGATCAAGACCGACTCGGCATGTAACTGCACGCGGACGAACCGGGAACACTCGTACGTCAGGATGAGGCTGGTTGCCACCGCCGACACGCTGAAGAGCACCTGCACGGGCGCCGGCCGGACCTTGGCCCGCCACAAACATTGCACGACTACGCCCGCGCAGGCTATGAGCATGGTTTCCGGACGGGTGAATTCCGAAATGCCCAGCAGCACGAATACAAAGCCGATGGACAGCGTGCCGGTAAGCCCGGGCACTTGCAACTTCAGAGCCGCCGCCAGCAGCGACAGCAGCAGGTAAGTGCAAAAGCGGATGGGATCGTGAGGCCACGGCGGGTCCAGGAAGGCATACGCCATCGCGGCTATGCCCAACGCACTTACCAGGTAGATATAGAATTTTGCATGACCAGGCATGTTTCACCTCGGTGGATGCGATGTTCAGTGTGCGCCCTACTGGTCGCCGTCGTCCGCGTCCATCGGCTGGATCAGAGACGCAGGCAATGTCGCGGTGCCCCAAACGATGTTCGAGGGGTTCACCCAGGCGGCTCCAGTCCCAGCCCACAGAGTGGACAAACCGTTCAGCGTCTGCCCTGTAAGCACGGTAGTGCCCCACACGATGTTGGTGCCCCAAACGATATTAGTGCCCCAGACGATGTTGGTACCCCAGACAATATTGGTGCCCCAGACGATGTTCTGCGCGAACATCAAGGTCACCTGGCCGTTCGAATTCATGATCGCCAGGGGCGATATAGCCGGCACGCCGACCGTATCGGAGCTGGCGAGCGCGGCGGCGACGTTCACCTGGCCGGCGCCAATGGTAAAGATGTCCGAGATGTTGTTGTAAGTGAAATGGTGGACCCTGTCCTGCGCGTTGCTGTAGAGCGAAAAGCTCTTCATGGCGGTCTTCATGAGCCTGGCTTTGACTTGATCCGGGTTCAGCGACGGGTACTCCTGGAGGAGAAGCGCGGCGGCGCCGCTCACCACCGGCGTAGCCATGCTGGTTCCGCTCAAGGAGAAGTAGCTGGCGGACGTGCCGGCAGCATTGCCCGATTGGTAATAGGTGTTGGCGATAAGAGTGGACGGATACGTGGCTTCGAGCGTATTGTTGGGAGCCATCAACGAGACGACATTATCGCCGGGAGCCACCAGGTCGGGCTTGGCGATGTGATCGATAGAGGTCGGGCCATCGGAGCTATAGCTGGCAATCGTGTCACCGGACACGTTCGTCGAGCCGTGCGTGTTGGTGGCGCCCACGGTGATCACATATGGGTCGTTTCCGGGCGAAGTGATAGTCCCATAGAGGGGCGCGCTGCCTAGGACATTCCGGCCGGCATTGCCCGCCGCCACCACCACCACGATGCCGTCGCTCCAGGCGGCCTCCGCGGCTTGGCAGAGGGGATCGAGCGTATAGCTTTCATAGACCAGTTGGCCGATGGATAGATTCAAGACGCGGATATTGTATGTGCTCTTCAGGCTGATGGCCTGATCGATGGCCGCGATCACGTTGCTAACCGTCCCGGACCCGTTCTGATCCAACACTTGCAGGTTGATGAGGTTAACGTTAGGCGCCATGCCGGTGAAGGTGCGGGTGAAGAGAGAACCGGTGGAATCCTTGCCATTTGACCCGATGATACCCGCGACGTGCGTGCCATGGCCGTAAAGGTCGTTGCCAGTCAGCCCGGCAACGAAGCTCTGACTATAGACGATGCGGGAACCGGTGCCAGAGGATGTCTGGAGGTCGTCATGCGCGTAGATGCCGCTGTCGACCACGGCTACGCCGACGCCGGCCCCGTTCCAACCGGATTGCCAGGCAGCGTGGGCGCCGACGGTCTGGGTAGTGACGTCGAGGGTGCCGGACAACGCGCGATTGGGCGACATATAAGTGACCTGCGGGTTGGAGGCCATCGCCCGGATTTGAGCCGGCGACAGGAAGAGGTGGACAGCCTTGACGTGCTTGAATCGCCGTATGATCTGGTTCGCGGCTACGAGCTGGAGATCGGCATTGGTCGGTATGTGGTTGAATTGCACGATAACCTCGACGTTTCCTTTGCCGCCGAGCATTTGCTGAAGGTCGCCGGACAGGTTGGAACCGGCCATTGCCAGTCCGCATGCCACAAAGGCAACGAGCGCTGACAGACGCAGGCCCTGGCGAAGAATCGAGGCCGCAGCGGGCCGGCGCACACCGCCCCAAACGGCATGGTCGGGTGTAGGCTGCTTTTGGCAGCCGGTGGGGTCGTAATTAACGGAAGGCAACATTTCTTGTTCTCTCCTGATGGCGCTAGTTGAATCTTGCTCGAGTTTCGTTTGCAGATCCACGACTCTTCTAAAGCATCGGGGGTGCCACAAGAAGGACTGCACTCAAGTCACTGCGATATCAAGAAAGTTTGGCGGGCCTGGTGGATCGGCGGCAGTGCCATGTGACAGAATTGTCACCGGGTGCGTGACAGAGGTGGCGCAGGGGCTGGAGACGGCGTCGAGCGGCCGGTCAGGGCCGCAGCCCGCTCCATTCTTCAGCCAGCACGATGGAATTGGCCGGATTTCGCGGGTCGTACCGCACACATATATTCCCAAGGGAAGCAATGTCGTCGGGCAGAAATGCCTTCAACCTGGAAACGTCCTGCGAGGCCGTGTATTCGACGCCGCGCACCGCGTAGGAATAGACCAGGAGGCCGTCATGGATATCCAGCAGGTTGGCGTCGGCCCTCTTACCCGCGAAAAGCAGCCCCAACCGGCGGCGGCGCTCTTTCTCATCGGGAGAGATCCGGGAACGGCGCCAGGCGCGCACACCGATGGTTACAAGCAGGACAACCAGGACGCCCAGCAGCGCCGCGGTAATACCATCAGCCGTGGTGTACACCTTGTCAGAGAGTCAGCCGGAGTTAACCGGCGACCGGGGCTTCCTGGAACACCTTGGCCCAATCCTTTAGGAATTGATCGAGGCCCTTGTCGGTGAGTGGATGATTGAAGAGCATATCCAGCACCTTGAGGGGCATGGTGGCGATATGCGCGCCCGCCGCGGCCGCATCCACCACGTGCGTAGGCGAACGCACGGAAGCTGCCAGTACCTGGGTCTTGAAGCCGTGAATCTGATAAATGTTGACGATGCTCTTGATCAGATCCATGCCGGTCCAGCCGATATCGTCCAACCGGCCCACGAAGGGGCTCACGATGTAAGCGCCGGCCTTGGCCGCCAACAAGGCCTGCGCGGCCGAGAAGCACAACGTGACGTTGACCCGGATGCCGTCCTTGCTGAGAGTCGAGGTAGCCTTGATGCCGTCCCGCGTGAGCGGGCACTTCACGACCACGTTCCGATGCAAGCGGGCCAACTCGCGGCCCTCGCGGACCATCTGGCCCGCTTCGGTGGACACCACTTCGGCGCTGATATCGCCATCGACGATTTCGCAAATGAGCCGGATCTGGTCTTCCAGCGGCCGGCCTTCCTTGGCGATGAGCGTCGGATTGGTGGTGACGCCGTCGACGATGCCCCAGTCGGCACCTTTTTTCAGCTCGTCCAGGTTGGCGGTATCCAGAAAAAACTTCACGTTTGCACCCTCCAGTTCCTTAGGATTATAGCATTTGGAGAGTGGGGCCGACGTGGACGCCGGCCGCAAGAGGGCCGATTACCAATCGGCCCGCAGGTTGACAACCTGCCCCACACTACCCTAGCAGGTCGAGGTAGCGCGCCACCGCCTCGATGCCCCTGTAGAAGTTCGGCAGATGCAGCTTCTCGTTGGGGGCGTGCAGGTTGTCGTCGGGCAGCCCGAAGCCCATCATCACGCTGGGAATGCCCAGGCTCTGCTCGAAGGCGGCGACGATGGGAATCGAACCGCCGGAGCGAATATAGACGGTGGGCTTGCCGAAGACCTCGGACATGGCATCGGCTGCGGCGTGTATAAAGCGGTTGTCGGGGTTCACCAGCGAGGGCGGCGCTGAGTGGAGCACCTTCAGCTCCGCGGTTACGCCGCGCGGGCAGGCCTGCGCCACCGCCTTCTTCAGTTGCTCCGTGGCTTCGGCGGGGTCCTGATCGGCCACCAGCCGGGTGCTGATCTTGGCCACCGCGCGCGCCGGGATCACGGTTTTGGCGCCTTCGCCGGTGAAGCCGCCGCGGACGCCGTGGACTTCAAACGTGGGCCGCGCCCACAACCGTTCGAGCAACGGAATGCCCGGCTCGCCTACCAACTCGCGCGCGCCCATCTCCTTTTCCGTGTAGTCGCGCTCATCGAAGGGCAGGCGGGCCCAGGCTTCACGCTCTTTGGGGCTGGGCGGGACCACGCGGTCGTAGAAGCCTGGGATCTGGATATGGCCGTCGCGGTCCTTCAACGCGCTGATGATTTCGGCGACCGCCTGCATGGGATTGGGAGCGGCTCCTCCGTACACGCCCGAGTGCAGATCGTGGTTGGCGCCTTCGACGTGCAGCTCCGCGTACACCATGCCGCGCAGCCCTATGCAGATGGTGGGCAGCTCCGGCGCGAACATCTCGGTATCGCAGATGATGGCGGCGTCGGATTTGAGGCGCTCGGGCTTCGTTCCGACGTAGCTCTCGATGTGCTCGCCGCCGGTTTCTTCCTCGCCCTCGATCAGGAATTTCACGTTCACCGGCAGCTTGCCGCGGGTCTTCAGCAAGCCTTCCACGGCTTTGATCAGGATGTAGGTCTGGCCTTTATCGTCGGAGGTGCCGCGACCGAAAATATCCTGCCCGCGCACTTCCGGCTCAAACGGCGGCGACTTCCATTCGTCCAGCGGATCGGGCGGCTGCACATCGTAGTGGCCGTATAGCAGCAGCGTCGGGGCACCCGGCGCGCCGGTCCACTCCGCAAAAACCAGCGGATTGCCTTCGCCTTCGATCAGTTCGCCGGTGAGCCCCGCGGCGCGCAGTTCGTTGAGGGCGAACTCGGCGGCGCGCCGGATATCGGGCTTGTGCTCGGAAAGCGTGCTGATGCTGGGAATGCGCAGCCACGCCTTCAGCCCTTCGAGAAAAGCGGCGTGGTTCTCCTGGTAGTAGTTCATGGCAATTGCACCTCAGTGCCATTGTAGCGAGTGGGCAGACATCCAGGCCTGTCCAAGCGCAGGCCAGCCAGACACAACCTGCCTTGATTCGTTTCTTGTTTCCAATAACAGGTCGTCGGCATCAGGCAGAACACCACGCTACGGCGTGGCAACTGGCGCGTCCTCGCACACCCTCAGCCGCCGGCGCGCGACCTCCAACAGTTCCGGCACTCCGGGCGACCCCTTGATTGCCGCCAAGTCCCGCTCCTCCTCCGCCTTGTCGACGCTAACGAGTTCGATCCGACGCAACTCGGCCGATCGATCGACGTCCCACAAAACGAGTGCCTCGTTTCCCCGTTCGCCTGGGCGGACCGCCTCAGCCGTGATCACGCGCGTTCCGTCATGATTGACCCAGACCGTCGTACCCCATGACTTTGTCGAAAGCGCACCGATTGTCTTGCCGGTCTGCGCGTCCAGGAAAACAAGGGGAACGCCCTCCCTGTGAGTCGCCGGTACAACTCGCTTACCATTAGTCGAAAACCCATACGTCCGAGCGCTCGCGGCCACCTTCCATCGAAGCTCCCGCGTCGCCGTGTCCCACGCCGTCAGCCCTCGGTCGCTAATCACCACTAGTGTTCCTCCATCGGGACTGAATACCGGATCCTCTCCCACGTCCCCGAACGCCCACCCTTTCAAAACCCCAGCCGGCCTCAGCGTGGCCACGTCAAATAGGATCGGAGCCACCTTGTCCTGGGTGCACAGAGCCAGGCCCACGTCGAAATCGGCGACGACACGTCGGCATCCGTAGTGGCCAATCACGCTGGGGTTATTCTCATCCAGGCTGCTGCCTAGCGTGAAGCGAGGGGAATATGGAAGGCGCGGACCGGCCAGCATTCGGTAGTCGAATTGCGACGCGGCAACGAGCGTCGAAGGGCCCGTGGGCCTACCCTTCGCGTCAAGCCTCAGAATCTCGAACTGGTTCCCGCCCCCCAGGTTCCACCGCGCGATCACCACGCGGGAACCGTGATCCCGAAACGCCGCCCACTCCACGCTCACCGGCTCGGACGACCACAGCTTGTTGCCGCCGTAGTCCCAGAGCGAAACGCCTCCCGAACTGCCGATGCTACTGTGTGTCAGAAACAATGGGAGGTCTTCACTGAACACGACCCCATCGCCCCGTTCAGAACCCCGGTTCGTCGGCTGCTCGGTTGCCGTCAAGGTGCCTGCCGGCCCGATCCTCACGCGATAGGTCTTGAGCATCTGAAACGCCAGGAACATCGAAGAGTCCGGCGACCACTTCACCGCCTCCGCTCCCCATTCAACAAACGCCGAGCCCATCGGCGCACCCGCCCGGGTGTCCCACAGCTGGTACTCCCAGATCGGCCGGCTGATGGACTCCGTGTGCCGCGAGTGATGAAAACGCGCTGTAAGCAGATAGTTGCTGTTCGGCGAAAACGACAGCAACCCGATCGGCTCCGGACTCCCGCATAAATGCGTCGTTCGCCCGGAATTCAGATCCATCAAAACGCCTTGCCCGTGCCTCCCCGCGATCGCAACCAAGCCCCCGCGCGGATCCACTGCGTACGGACCCCCTCCGGTCGTATTGATCACTTTCCGAACGGCATCGGCCAGCACCTCCCGTGCCGCATCGGTCGGCGCAGCCTCGGCCGCAAGGATTGCCTTCTGCAAGCGCCCCTGATTCTCCGCCTGCTCGCTCGCCTGCCGCGCGAGCTCGCGCGACTCCGCCACTGCAGTCTGCTGCTTCAGACTGTTCTCGGTCTTCTGAAGCAGCGCGAGCGCTTCCGCCCGTTTCGCCTCGGCCGCTTCCCGCTCGCGGTTGGCGTCCGCCGCCAACCCCTGCTGGCGCCTGGCATCCTCAGCCGCATGTCTTCGCAGTTCCTCCGCCGCCGCCCTCTGGCGTTCCGCCTGCTCCCGCGCCGAAACGGCGGTCGCCGCCAACCCGCGCTGTTCATTCGCGACCCTCTTGGAGGTCGACGCCTGATTCTCCGCTTCCGCCCGTGCACGTTCGGAGTCGATCCGGTTCTTGGTAGCCGACTCCGCCCTTGCCGATTCCGTAGCGGCCAGTCGCGCCGCTGCTCCTGCGCGCCAGCCCGCGACAGCTGCCGACCCGGCAAGCACGCCGAATATCGCCAGGGCAGACACGGCGAACCTCCGCAGACGCACCGTCCGCCGCGTGAACGTCGCCGTGCTGTCGATCCGTTCGACCGTGTCCCGTGCCGGTGCGCTCGTCGGGTCGCTGCCGGAAAAAGGCTCTTCCACGACAGCCAGCCCCTCCAAGAGCGGCCACCATCGCGCCGAACGAATCGCCCCGTCTGTGTTCACCGGCACGATGAACCGCTTAGTGGGCAGGAACTCCCGGATCTCGGTTTCCACCGCGGACGACGCCGCAGCGGCCGCGCTTCCCACCACCACCAGCATGCTGCTCCTGCGCACGTCCTTTAGTAACTCTTGTGGCACCTCCTTCCCCGGCTTCGAACCCCACTGGTCGAGCCGGCAGAAAAAGCCTCGGGCCGTCAACTCACTCGCCAGTCGCGCCGCATAGGTCGCGCTGTCAGCTCGCGAGTAGGAAATAAACACATCGTAGCCGAACAGCAAACGAATCGTATTCGCGCGAAAGCTCCTCACGGCGGTAGGACTAGCCCGGATTTCTCACAGCGGAGGCCCTGGTTGAGCGGTGCCCCGGTCCATGTGAAGTTTTCAGCGGCAGGACCAAAAAAGGACGTACACTTCTGCAACGTGTATTATGCAGAAGTACGTACTG
>JBEKPZ010000287.1:0-9612 GCA_049520215.1 Bryobacteraceae bacterium
TCCCCAGGGCGGCCGGTGAGCGGCTCGTCGGCGTACTTGAAATAATGGCAGCCGACCATCAGCGGGTGATCCACCACGCTGCGGATGTACTCCTGGTACATGCGGGCGCGGTCTGACTGGTCTTCCGCCGGCACCAGGCCGGTGTGGAACATACCGCGATCAAGCGCTCCCATGTGGAACTCGCCGATCAGCACCGGCTTGTCGATGCCGTCGAGCACGGCCCACTCGGACGGCACCACCTTCGGCCTGTAGATATTGAAGCTCACCACGTCGCAGAGTTCGCCGCACGCTTCCACGGATTCACGCGTGTGCCATGCGAAGCGCGGCCCAAGGTACAGATGGTTCGGGTCGTACTTCTTCAGGATGCCGGCGACCGTCCGGAAATACTGGCGCGCGAATTCCCTGCTGAAGACGCGAAGATCTTCCTTTATACCGGCGCCGAGTTCGCCCGAGGGCTGCAGCGGGTTATCGAGCAGCGCCTGCCACGAATCGAGCGCCATACCCCATGCCCGATTCAACTTCGCAATGTCGCCGTACTTCGCCTTCAGGCTGGCGACGAAAGCCCCCTTGGCCGGGGATCCGGCTTTCATTGCCAGGGTGCCCAGCGCCAGGCCGAAGCGCGACCGGTCGTCCTTCATGGAGCCCCACGACATCTCGTTATCGATGAAGTAGCCCAGGCACCACGGATCGTCGCGGTGCGCGAGCGCCTGATCGCGGCTGCCCCGGTCGAGAGCCGCGGCGTAGCGTGGATCGAAAGGATCGGCCATGCGCTTCCAATAGTCGTTGCCGCTGGCGACTTCGGCGAATTGCGTTTTCCGGTCGCCCGTGACGGCGGGCCACGGATCGATGGTCACGGTGTAAGGCAACTTCTTCGCTGCATAAAGCCGCGTGTCGGACCAGTTGCCGATGGTGTTCATGCCCCACGCGGGCAGCCGCGCGAGCGTCGCCGCCTGCCACGCCGCATACCAGTCTCTGCCGTATTTACGTTCCAGGTTTGCGGAGTAGAAGTTGAACGACTGGCCCATGTTGTACTTGATCTTGAGCCCCAGCGCTTCCCAATCGCGGTTTTCGCTGTAGTGGCCGGCGAGCGGATCGCTGGCAGCCGGCAGCCACTGGAACATCTGTTCGCGTCCCTGTGTGATGGTGTCGCCTTCCGTGGTGTTGATCGAGTTTGCGCCGAAGGAGAGGAACAAATGGCCGCCGGGCGTGACCAGCCACCACTTGCCATCGCGCTTGGTGGCGCGGAAAAAGCCGCTGGCCGCCAGTTGAGGCCCGGCGCTCCAGCCGCCGTACTCGTCGCGCTCCGGCAGCCGGGGATTCGCGGCGATAGCGGCTTCCTCGGCCGCGCGCCGCGTGGCCAACTCGGTTTCGTTCTTCGTCTTGCCGGGCCAGTTATCGCGCGCGAACTGCCCCAGCGAATCGACGATCTTGTCATAGCTGACGCCGGGAATGAGCTTCACATCGTCGATGCGGATCTGGCGCGCGTCTGTATCGCCGGGAAACCGCAACGAAATCGACGCAACGTGGCTGGTGTCGATCTTGTGGTGGTCCGAAGACGCCAGCCGGAACCCCGGAATCGCGGGCTCGCCGCGCATGCCCATCTCCAGCGGGTCGGGCGAATCGAGCGGGACAGCCACTGCCGCATCGCCGCGCGCGCGAAGCTTGAAGGTCGCCTTGGATACCGCACCGGCGGCGTCCGTCACGTCGACATGCAGCACGACAACGCTGTCGGCAGCGCTGGCAACGTGGAACGCGACCGCACCGAACGGGCGGCAATCGAGCGCCTTCGCGCCCGGGGGCATAGTCGAGCTCGGAGCCTTGCCGGGAACCAGGAACAACGTCTGGCAGAACAGCCCAGGCAAGGGAAATACCAATAGAAGACCCGCTACTCTGTTAATCCTCATGCTGATCTTGTAACACACGTCCCACTAGCGGACACAGAGGTCCGAAACTGAACGCCAATGCAGCCGGGCCGGCCTGAGAATGCGCAACTTAGGCATGGCATCGCGGTTGCATACTGTAAATAGAGCATCATGCGCAGCTTTTTTCAGGATCTGCGCTATGCAATCCGCGTTCTGCGGAACAGTCCGGGGTTCACGGCGGTGGCCGTGCTCACGCTGGCGCTGGGCATAGCGGCAAACACCACCGTCTTCGGCTGGATCGACACGCTGCTGGTACGTCCGTTCTCCGGCGTGTCCGGTGGCGGACGCCTGGCCGCGTTCGAAACCGTGTCGCCAAGCGGCGAATATTCGAATACTTCCTACCGCGATTACCGCGATTATCGCGACAGTGTGAAGTCCTTTAGCGGTCTGGCCGCCTCGCTGCTCAACGCATTCAACGTCGGCCCGGTCGACAACCCGCGCCGGATTTTCGGCGAATACGTCTCCGGCAACTACTTTGCGGTCCTGGGTGTCAAGCCCGTACGCGGACGCGCGTTCCTGCCGTCGGAATATGCCGACAATCCGGGCGCGTCTCCGGTGGCGGTGATCAGCTACCGGCTGTGGCAGAGCCTGTTCCAGGGCGATCCAAGCGTGGTGGGCAGGACCGTCCGGGTGAACCGTTACCAACTGACCGTGGCCGGCGTCGCTCCGGAGGAATTCCGCGGCACGATGCCCGGCATGTTGATGGAGATCTGGATCCCGGTGAACATGGCGGGGCTGCTGAACGGCCAGGGCGACTGGATGCTGGTAAACCGGACCGCACGCCAGATGTGGCTGACCGCGCGGTTGAAGCCCGGCGTGACGCTCGAGCGGGCGAACGCGGAAGCAGAAGCGTGCGCGCGGCGTCTGGCGCAGGAGTCGCCGCAGTCGAACGACGGCTTCCGCGCCAGCCTGATGCCTGTGTGGAAGGCGCACTTCGGAGTGCAAACCATGCTGCTCGCCCCGCTGCGGATTCTCATGGGCGTGTGCTTCGTGCTGTTCCTGATTGTGGGCGCCAACGTCGCCAACCTGCAGTTTGCCCGCGCTACCGCCCGGAGGCGAGAGTTGAGCGTGCGCATGGCCCTGGGCGCGGACCGTGGGCGGCTGGCGCGCCAGCTTCTTACCGAGAGCCTGCTGCTGGCGGCGATGGGCGTACTGGCGGGCATCCCACTGGCGGTCTGGCTGGGCCGCGCGCTCGTCTGGATGCTGCCGTCGATCGGGTTTCCGATAGACTTCGATTTCAGCCTGAACGGGGACGTACTTGGCTTTACCGTGCTGTTGTGCTGCGCCGCTGCCCTGCTGACCGGCCTCGCCCCCACCCTGCATTCGGTCAGAAGCGGATTGATGGACGCTCTGAAGGAAGGCGGCAGGGGTGGCACGGCCGGCGCCGGCCAGAACCGGATCCGCGGCCTGCTGGTGGTTTCCGAGGTGGCGTTGGCGTTGGTGGCGCTGGTTGGCACTGCCCTGTTCGCGCGCAGCTTTCAGAATGCGCGGGCCATCCGTCCCGGCTTCGACGCGCGCAATATCCTGTTTGCGAAATACCACCTCGATACTTTCTGTACGAATTCGGAGCAGAGGGAGCAGTTCTGCCTGCGTCTGCGCGACCGGATCGGGGCTCTCCCGGGAATCGCCACCGTGAGCTTCGCGAATGTCGTGCCGGTGGAGATCGGTACCGGCCCATCGTCGAACATACGCCCGGAAGGATACGTCCCCGGTCCGAGCGAAGAGATGAGGGTCTCGAGCGCCACGGTCGCACCCGGCTTTTTCGACACCCTGCGCATTCCGGTGCTTGAGGGGCGCGATTTCTCCGAACGTGACGACCGCGGTAGCGCGCCGGTGGCCATCGTCAATCAGACCTTCGCGCAGCGCTACTTCGGCGGCCACAGCCCGGTGGGGCGCCGGGTCCAGGTAGACGGCACGTGGTCGACGGTGATCGGCCTGGCGAAGGACAGCAAATATCACAGGCTGACGGAGCCGGCCACTCCCTACATTTATCTGCCGTACCGCCAGTGCCACGGGGGCGAGTTCTGGACGGCGTTTTTCATCCGGACGGTGGGACCCGCGCGCGGATCCTTCGCCGCTGTACGTCACGAGGCCACCGCGATCAATCCGAACGCCGGCGTCGCGGAGATGGTGGAGTTCGAGGAGATAGTGGCCGGCTCGCTGTATGCCCAGAAGGTGGCGGCGGCCCTGCTGACAGTGCTCGGCGCGGTGTCGCTGTTGCTGGCGGCGCTGGGCATGTATAGCGTCCTGGCGTATGCGGTGACCCAGCGCGAACACGAGTTTGGCATCCGCCTGGCACTGGGCGCCGCGCCGTCCGATGTGGTGGGCCTGGTGCTGCGCCGGGGTATGGCCCTGACTGCAGCCGGTATTGTGGTCGGTGTGGCGCTGGCGGTCGCGGCGATGCGCCTGGCGGCGGGGCTGCTGGTGGGTGTGAAGCCGGGCGATCCGGTGGCGATTGCGGGTTCGGCGCTGTTCCTCGGCGCGATCGCGCTGGTGGCGAGTTATGTGCCGGCGCGGCGCGCGACGAAGGTCGATCCCATGGCGGCACTGCGCGAGTCGTGAGCGTCGTCATTTGCGAGCAGGCTGCGCCCCGCCGGCGAGATACGGAAATGCGGTGATCCGGAGCTTGGCCGCGCCGTAGGGAACCAGCCTCAGCGATTCCTCGGGCTGTTTGCTTGAGACAGGGCTGACCGGCAGAGTGCCCGCGGAGGATTCTTCAATCTCCCAACTCGTCAGACGGCGGCCCTTCGCCTGAAGCACAACAGGCGCGGCCTCGGCATCGAACGGCTGCTTCGTGACAGGGCGCTCTTCGACCGTGAACGAAGCCGCCGGGTTCGCCAGATCCACTGCCAGCGCGTAGTTCCACGGAGTGGTCGGAAACACCTCCCAATCCACGGCCGGTCCGAATTGCTTCAGCTTGCTCCAGGTTTCGCCCACCGCCAGCGAGTAGACCAACGGGCCACGCTCGACCGCGATCGAGTTGTGATACCACTTCGTGACCCGGATCGCCATGGGGAAATGCAGTTCTACACGGTCGCCTGGATTCCAGGTGCGCTCTATTCTGAGGAAGCGGCCGGGCTGAACATCGTTCACCGGATCGCCGTTCACCGTGACGCGCGCGCCCTGCGCCCAGTCCGGAATGCGCAACACAAGCGGAAACTGAATCGGCTTGGCGGGGTTCGCGGTCAGGCTGATGCGATCGCGAAACGGGTATTCGGTGTCCTCGACGATCGAGACAGGAACGGAGCCCGGCAGGGTTGTGTGAACTTCGCTCGGTGCATAGGCCACCGCAGCCAGCCCGCCGCCGGGAACGGCCATCCACAGACTGGCGGCAAACTTGGGCCAGCCCTGGTGCATGTTCGCGGTGCAACAGCCGAAGTTGGGTTCCAGGCCGAAGAGATTCGAATCCGGTCCGTTGGTAGCCCAGTTGCGGTCCGCCAGCGTACACATCACCTGGTTGGGCTGCTGGTCGTATTGGTGGCCCCACATATCTTTGGTGAATGTGCCTGGCAGCGGATTGAACGCAATCTTCTCCAGCCGGTCGCCGAAGACGGCATCGCCGAGTATGGCCATTTCGGTTTCGAGCGAGAACATGGCTTCCACTACCGCGCAGAGCTCGGTGCCTTGGGATGGATTGCGGCCGGCGTAATGCTCGTCGGCGCTGAAGATGCCGTTCGGCAGCGCGTGATAGAGATCCAGTTCGCGCAACATCTGGTAGGCGGCTTCGCGATCCCCGCCGTTGTTGGTCAGCAGGTACCAGACAGCCGCGGCCTTCAACGCCATCGCGTTATTGACCCCGTGCGTCGAGAGGGTCGATTGCGCCTTTTCCACGCGATCCGTATAACCGAAGTTGGCGAACTGCGCTTCCCAATCATGGCCCTGCTGGTGCAGCTTGCGCGCGAGATCCAGCAAGCTCTTGTCGCCGGTGCGGTTGTAGAGCCAGAGGACGCTGAGCGCCTCATCCTGCCACCGGAAGATGGCCCACTCGTGCAGGGGGCGCTCGTCGAGGTTCCTGGCTTGATACGCGAAGTAACGGCGCATCAGCGGAATCACGCGCGGATCGCCGGTGGCCTCTTGATACTGCGTGAGGGCCTTGAGCATGAGCATGTTGGGCCACCAGTCCAGATTCTTTTCCGGACCGATGGCGCCATCGGGGCGCTGGTGTTCGAGGGTCCAGTCCACCCACTTCCTGGCCTTGGCGATGAGTTTGGCATCGTCGAGGAGGTAAGCGAGGGGCACCAACCCATCGAGGTAATACGGCCCCCGTTCCCAGCCCTCGCCGGTGCCGCCTAGCCACGCGCTATGCGGGCCGAGATCGGGCCAGAACTCGTCGAGATGGCCGGTCAAGCCGGCAGCCTGGATCTGCAACTGGTCGCGCAACCAGCCGCGCGGCTTGATGGATGTAAGAGGGAGCTGCGCGAAGGCGCCGGGGGCGAGGGGAGATTGGTTGAGAAATACAGGCTCGGCGGCCTGGGCCATGGCTACGACGAGGAAGGTCGCAAACACGGGAAGACACGACTCCATAGCCGTATTCTAACGACCGGCGGCGCGGCTATGCTTTTGTGGGGCAGGCTCTCAGCCTGCGGCGGCCTCTCAGGCCGCCCCCTTGCCTTTAAAACTTAAACTTTCGCCTTCTTCGGCGGTACGATGGCGTCTTTCGCGGCTTTGGCTATGCGAAACTTCACCACCTTCTTGGCGGCGATCTTGATGGCCTCGCCAGTGGCGGGATTGCGTCCCATGCGCGCCTTGCGATCCACGCGGACCAACCGCCCGATACCCGGCAAAACGAATACGCCGTTCTTCTTGACTTCACTGATGGCCGTGCTAGACAGGGCGTTGAGCAAGCCCTGCGCAACGGTTTTGGTAACTTCGCACTTCTCTGCCAATGCTTGAATGATCTGCGATTGCGTCATGGTTCTCCCTTTCGGCCTGGTGCCGATGAAACCATGTTACCCCAAATCTGAAACATTTCAAAGAGAAAATGTTCCGGATGGACAATCGTGGGCGGTCCCCCTGGACCGCGGCCGACGCCCTCGTCGGCCTGCCGCCGCCGTAGAAGGCGTTGATGCTTGAACGAAAGGGCGACCGGGAGGTCCGCCCCACAGACCGCTAACGCCCCGCGGGAGGCTTCCCCGACCCGTTCGAAATCTCCCGCATCACGTCCGCCACAACCTCGTCGGCGTGCCCGGATTCGATCGCATCCTGCATGCGGCGCAATGCCACGCCCACAATGTCGCGATGGTGCAGCTTCGAGCCGGGGCCTTTGGAGGAAAGCTCCAGCCAAAGGTGATGCAGCAAGTCGAGATCCTGCGGCCACAGCCTCGGCGGATGCGGGCCCAGGTTGAAGAAGATGGATTCTTCCTCGCCCGGAACCACGATTTCAAGCGACAGCGACGGCCGCGGCTCAGGCAGGTTTTCCCATTCGCGGCCGACCGCGGCGCCCTGTTCCGCCGGACTCAACTTAGGCGACAGCCCCATCACGATGCGCGACGATTGCAGGCGGTCCGCCGTAGCCACGATGGCGGCGTACGGGTCGCTTCCCGGAACCACCATCAGCTCGACGTGTTTGCCGGCCTTCTCCGCCAGGTTCACGACCTTGGTGAAGACGGCGGTCTCGTCCACCGAGAAGATCTGGCTGGCATCCAGCGGGTGCTCGCCGGAAGCCGCCTGCGTCACCTGGCGGACCGAGAGCACCACGATGTCGATGCGGCGCGTATCGGTCTTCTCCAGCATGCGCTGCAGGTGCTCCATGCGATTCGGGTTGCGCACCGCCACGATGACGTTGCCGGGCCGCACGTGGGCCGCGTCCGCCGACAGTTCCTCACTCGTGTTCAGATTGAACTTCTCCAGATCCTGCGAGTGCGCGGCCGTGTGCAGGCGATTGTACTTTTCGGAGAACTCGAACACGATGAAGAACGCAATCGTGAAGGTCACGCCGGAGATGGTGGCGATCTCCTTGGTGACCACGTTGATCAGGGCCAACCCAAACAGGGTGATCGTAATCAGGATCAGTCCAACGGGAATCTCCGTGCCGGCGATGTGGAAATTCAACGGCACTTTCCAACCCCGGCCCCCCGGCTGCTTGTAGCGCAGCACCAGCACCGATAGCGCCTTCATCGCGAAGCTCCACACCACGCCAAACGCGTAGGCCTCACCCAGCATGTAGACATTGCCGCGGCTGACCACGATGGTGATCAGTTGCAGGATGACGATCAGGTTGATGAGGCGGGAGCTGGTTCCAAATTTGTGGTGGGGATGGCGGAACCAGTCCGGCAGCACGCCGTCCTCGGCCACCCGGTTGAGCACGCCGTTGGAGCCGATGATGGCCGTGTTCACCGCCCCGGACAAGATCAACGTCCCGACCAGCACCACGAAGCCGTGGAACAGCAGCCGCACGGACATGGGTCCTACCAGGAACATGGCAAGCCCGCCAATCAGGTTGTCCAGGAACTTAGGCCGCGCGGAGTCCGGAATGATCATCACCGCAAAGAATGAGACCAGCGAGGTGAACAGCATGCTGTAGATGAAGATCACGAAGCCGGCGCGCTCCAGGTTCTTCAGCTTGGGGTGCGCGATTTCGCGATTCACCTGGGCCAGGCTCTCCTCGCCGCTCATGGCCAGCAGGGAATGGCCGAGGCCCACCATAATGGCGATGATGGTAATCGAGGGCGCCGCCGTTCCGCGCAGCCAGCCCAGCCCTTCCTTACTGAAATGCAGGTTGGCCAGAACCGGCAGCGGCACGGGCTGGTAGCCGTTCTTAAAGATCGTGATCAGGCACCAGCCGATCAGGATCACCACCATCACGGTGGTGATCTGCATGATGCGCAGAGCCTTCTCGCTGGATTCGTGGAGGCCGATGACGTTCTTGCGCCAGAAATATATGGTGACCGCCGCCGCGAATACCGCCGCGAAATAGGGCGGATATACGTGCAAGCCGGGGATCTTCAAGTACGCGCCGGTCTCGTTGACGAGCCCACCCAGGTACAAGCCAGCGCTCACGCCGCTGATAGGGCCGGTGAGCACGTAGTCGAACATCAGCGCGGAGACCGAGAACTTGGCCAAGGTGCCGCCCATGGCCTCGTGCACCACTTTGTACACGCCGCCGCGCACGAACATGCTGCAGCTTTCGATGTAGATGGCCCGCACTGCGTACGAGAACAGCATGATCGCCAGGATGAACCACGGCGCAGCTTTGCCGATGGCCTGCTCCGCGATGCCGCCCACGTAGTATGCCGAGGAAGCCAGGTCGCTGAGCACGATGGCTGCCGCTCTCCAGAAGGAGATGAACGACAGCATGACGGTGGTGGCGACTACGACATTAACGGCGCGGGGCCGTTGCGGCTGGGTCATGCGGGGGCGCTCAAATGCAGGTTAGCAACCACATGGTAGCATAGGCGCGGATATAGTAGTTAAAGATGACCTCGGAGACACTGGCGCGCTCGATCGTCGCGCAGTTGCGCGCCGCCGGACACCAGGCGTACCTGGTGGGCGGCTGCGTGCGCGACCTGCTGCTGGGGCGCACGCCCAAGGATTTCGACGTGGCTACCGACGCGCGTCCCGACCGCGTGAGCGAGTTGTTCGAGCGTTCCGAGCAGGTGGGCGCGCATTTCGGCGTGGTGCTGGTGCGGGAGAACACGTCCCAAGTGGAGGTGGCCACGTTTCGCAGCGACGCCAGCTACAGCGATGGCCG
>JBEKPZ010000288.1:0-9588 GCA_049520215.1 Bryobacteraceae bacterium
TCCGCGATACACTCGAAACGGTCACGCTCGAAATGACTCACGACGAGAAGAAGGACTGGCACTTCTTCCGCGAGAAGGCGCAGAGCATGCTGTGGCCGCACGTGGAGGCCGAATACCGCGCCGAATTGCAGGGCATCGCCGACGGCGCAGTAGCCCACGGCGTGAAGCTGGACGTATGGGACGTGGTGGCGCTCAACGCCTGGCTGGAGATGTCGTATTTCGACAAGTGGGACGCCAGGCAGCACGACCTTCCCTCGCCCTCCGCGACACCGGAACATTGCAGCGCCTTTGTCGCCACCGGCAGTTACACCAAAGACGGCCGCGTGGTCATCGCGCACAACAACTGGACCAGCTACGAAACCGGTGAGCGCTGGAACATTATCTTCGATGTCGCGCCCGCGCAGGGCAACCATTTCCTGATGGACGGCATGCCCGGACTGATCCACAGCGGCGACGATTTCGGCGTGAACTCGGCCGGCATGATGATCACTGAAACCACCATCAGCCGCTTCAACGGTTTCGATCCCGAGGGCATCCCGGAGTTCGTGCGCGCCCGCAAAGCCATGCAATACTCCGCCTCCATCGACGACTTCGCGCGCATCATGAAAGAGGGCAACAACGGCGGCTATGCCAACAACTGGCTGGTGGCGGACCGCAAGACCAACGAGATCGCCAGCCTCGAACTGGGCTTGAAGAACGTGACGCTCGACCGCACCCGCGATGGTTATTTCGTGGGCTCCAACTTCCCGGTGAACGAGAAGCTGGTGCGCGAAGAAACCGATTTCGACCCGAAGAATGCGAGCGACAGCGCCAACGCCCGCCACGCCCGCTGGCTGCAGCTCATGGAGCAGAACAAGGGTAAGATCGACGCGCGCGCGGCCGAGCGCTTTCTGGCCGACCACTTCGATACCTTCGAGAACAAGGTCGATCCCGATGAACGCACGCTGTGCGGCCACATCGACAAGTCGCCGCGTGGTGCGCTGCCGTGGGCGGGGCCTTACGCGCCGGTGGGCGCGGTGCAGTCTAAAGTGTCGGATGCCGCGATGGCCGAAGCCATGACGCTGCGGGCCGCGCTGGGCCACTCCTGCGGCATCGGATTCAAGGCCGCCGGGCACTTGAGCAAGCACACTGAATTTGCCTGGGAGCGCCCGGCGCTGCGGGACATGCCGTCGCGGCCGTGGACCAGGTTCAGCGCGCAATAGTGGGGCTGGTGCGACCGCTCGTCATCGCCGTGCAAGCCATGTTCGACCAAGGCGCGCACTCCGGCAAGGGTCTCGGCGAAGGCGAGCGTTCCAAGTTCAGAAACTATCAGGAAAAGGCGCGCCGCGAATACGCAACCAGTGGAATTTGTTTCGACGTTCGCGTGCTGGAAGGGGCCTATCTGCGGCAGCAAGGATACTCTGAGATTCCCGAGAAATTCCTGGCGCGGGGAGTGATCAACCTCTTCGTGACGGACACGCTGGGTTACGACATCGATCGGGATCGCACGGGGGGCTGTTCGATGGGGCCTCGTCCGCCCAGCCGGCGATCCGGAGGGGACCCGTTCTACAAGACCTTCCTGGGTCTGCGGGACGCGCGCGACACCACGCTGGTGCATGAGTACGCCCATCACTTCACTCTAGACACTCGCCGCCGTCCGACCACGGCGGGAAACTTCTGGGCCGATCTTCGGAACGATTACTGGCTTTGGCTGCAGCGCCAAGGTGTTCCTATTCCGGACTTCCGTGCCTGCGCCGATTCGGAGTGGGCCCGGTGACTCTTACCGATCCTGAAGATCGACATTCATGAAGTAGTGGGGCAGGTTGGTAACCTGCAGGCCGATTGTTAATCGGCCTTTCGCGAGCGAAGCTCGCGAACACGCCGGTCCTCCAGGACCCGCTCCGCCGCCAGCCGCTCGGTCGAAACCCACCATAGCGTAATTGGGAAAAGGAGCGGGTCTGGAGACCCGCCGCAGGCGTCGACGCCCACCCCACAAGGACTGCCTCACAAGTTTCTGTACTGTTACCAATCTCCCCTGTACCGGTACGACCTTCCCGGTCATTTCCACGCTGGAGGACCTAGAATCAACTTATAAGTTATGTATAACCGCGCTCTTCTATTCGCACTCTTAGCAATTCTGCTCTCCATCGCGCAGGCCGCGGCGAGCCCCATCAATGTGACAAACAGCGCCCTGGTGACCCTTCAAACCAACGAAAGCCTGATCTTCTACATCTCTTCGGATTACTCGTATCCTGGTGAGATCCAAATCCTTCTGGGAGGGATGCCGCTCGGTGGACCGATGGCATCCATTCCCGGAACGTCGGGTGTCTACGTATCTGGCATCCTGTTCAGCGGCACACTGGAATCGCAAGATGGCTCGGTCTCGATTCCGCTGACCGACCCGGATGCTGCGAGCCTGGACTTGCCGGCCGGCGATATGCTGCTGACCCCCGGGTCGCGCAGCGGCGGCTCGTACTCAGGCACCATCGACCTGCTCTCCGCCGCAGTGGCGCTCAGCCCGCAGGAAGCCGCCGCCCTGTTCGCCTCCGGTGAAGCCGTAATCGATTTCCGCAACACCGGCGCCCCCATCACCTTCGGCTATTCCGGCGTGCCCATCGGCAGCGATTTTTCCGCTTCCTTGCTTAGCCCCGGCGGCGCGCAAAGTGTTGGCGCGCGCGTCATGCAAGTGGAATGCGCTCACGCCGACGCTCCCGAGCCGGGCACCATCGGGCTGCTCCTCATTGGTCTCGGTATTATCGCCACGCGCCTGGCAAAACGGTAGCGAGCGCGGCTCCGGCAACGCCACTTGAGCCGCCGGATCGCAGTCCCTCAGTTATCCGCGTGCATCTGCGCTCATCTGCGGCCAGATGCGCTTGGGGCGCCGCAGTCTTGTGCACTTCATCCGCTCAGGAAGACTTCCGTCTGGCTCGTTCTTATCTGCGTTCATCGGCGTTCATCGGCGGCCAATATGCGGTTTTGGTTTTCGTGACGGAGCCCCTCCCCGCGCGAAGCGTCTCGCACCCGATTATACTGAAATGTACGTTCGCCGCCACCAGAGAAATCCACATGAGTGCCATCGCGACAACCAGTCAATTGCATCGCTCCATCGGGTTCTACGAATCGACCCTCGGCAAGAAAGTGGTGATGGCCGTCACCGGCGTCATCCTGTTCGGATACGTGCTCGGCCACCTCATCGGCAATCTCCAGATCTATGCGCCGGACGGCCAACAGATCAACCACTATGCCCACTTCCTGCATTCCCACGGCCTTCTGTTGTGGGTGGTGCGGTGCGGGCTGCTAGCTGCCGTGGGTCTGCACATCACCGCGTCGGTGCAATTGTGGCTGCTGAAACGGGCGGCCCGCCCCGAAGCCTACGTGAAGAAGGACGACGTGCCCGCCAGCTACGCCGCCCGCACCATGATCTGGAGCGGCCCCATCGTCGCCGCCTTCGTCATCTTCCACGTGCTGCACCTGACCGTCGGCAGCGTGCTGCCGCTGGCCACGTTGCCCGACGGCGATATGGACGTGCGCACCAACGTCATCACCGGATTCCAGAACCCTGCCGTAGCCATCTTTTATATCATCGCCATGGCCCTTCTCTGCATGCATCTCTACCACGGCCTCTGGAGCATGTTCCAGTCGCTGGGCGTGAATCATCCGCGCTACACGCCGATCATCAAGAAGTTCGCGGCGGCCTTCGCCTGGTTCGTCGCCATCGGCAATATTTCCATTCCAGTGATGGTGACGCTGGGCGTGCTGAAGGTGCAATAGAGGAGCGCATATGGAACTCGACGCCAAAATCCCCGCCGGCCCCATCGAGACCCTCTGGGACAAATACAAATTCAATCTGAAGCTGGTGAATCCAGCCAACAAGCGCAAGTACAACATCATTATGGTAGGGTCGGGCCTCGCCGGCGGCAGCGCGGCAGCCACGCTCGGCGAGTTGGGTTACAACGTCCAGTGCTTCTGCTTCCAGGATTCCCCGCGCCGCGCGCACTCTATCGCCGCGCAGGGCGGCATCAACGCCGCCAAGAATTATCACGGCGATGGCGACAGCGTCTACCGCCTCTTCTATGACACCGTGAAGGGCGGCGACTTCCGCGCGCGCGAGGCCAACGTCTACCGCCTGGCGCAGATCAGCGTCGACATCATCGATCAGTGCGTGGCGCAGGGCGTGCCCTTCGCGCGCGAGTACGGCGGCATGCTCGACAACCGCTCCTTCGGCGGCGCGCAGGTGTCGCGCACCTTCTACGCCCGGGGCCAGACCGGCCAGCAATTGCTGCTGGGCGCTTACCAGGCGCTCGAACGCCAGATCGGCGCAGGCCAGGTCACCATGTACCCGCGCCACGAAATGCTCGATCTGGTGGTGATCGACGGCAGCGCCCGCGGCATCGTCACGCGCGACCTCATCACCGGCAAGATCGAATCCTACGTGGCCGACGCGGTCGTGCTGGGCACCGGCGGTTACGGCAACGCCTATTATCTTTCGACCAACGCCAAGGGCTGCAACGCCACCGCCATCTGGCGCGCTTACAAGAAGGGAGCGTTCTTCGCCAATCCCTGCTTCACCCAGATCCATCCCACTTGCATCCCGGTCACTGGCGAATACCAATCCAAGCTCACCTTGATGAGCGAATCGCTGCGCAACGACGGCCGCATCTGGGTGCCGCTGACCAAAGGCGACAAGCGTCAGCCCAACCAGATTCCCGAGGCCGAGCGCGACTATTACCTGGAACGCCGCTATCCCAGCTTCGGCAACCTGGTGCCGCGCGACGTGGCTTCCCGCAATGCCAAAGCGGTTTGCGACGAAGGCCGCGGCGTGGGCGAGTCCGGCCTGGGCGTCTATCTCGATTTCAGCGAGGCCATCCAGCGTCTGGGCAAGCACGTCATCGTGGAGCGCTACGGCAACCTGTTCGACATGTACGAGCGCATCACCGGCGAGAATCCCTACGAAGTACCCATGCGCATCTATCCCGCCATTCACTACACCATGGGCGGCCTGTGGGTCGATTACAACCTGATGAGCACCATCCCCGGCCTGTATGTCACGGGTGAGGCGAACTTCTCCGATCACGGCGCCAATCGCCTGGGCGCGAGCGCGCTGATGCAAGGCCTGGCCGATGGCTACTTCGTCCTGCCCTACACCATCGGCGACTATCTCGCCAGTTCCAAGCAGCGCAAGGTGGATACCAGCCACGCCGCCTTCCGCGACGCCGAAACGCAGGTCGCCTACCGCACGGATCGCTTGCTGCATATCAAGGGCACCCGTTCGGTCGATTCCTTCCATCGCGACCTGGGCAAGCTGCTTTGGGAGTATTGCGGCATGGGGCGCACCGCCGAAGGCCTCCGCCATGCGCTCGAAAAAATCCCCGTCCTGCGCGAGCAATTCTGGCGCGACGTGAAGGTGCTGGGCGCGGGCGAAGAGTTGAACCAGTCGCTCGAAAAGGCCGGCCGCGTCGGCGACTTCTTCGAGTTAGCCGAGTTGATGTGCCTCGACGCGCTGGAACGCAACGAATCCTGCGGCGGCCATTTCCGCGAGGAGTATCAAACGCCCGATGGCGAGGCTCTGCGCAACGACGCCGACTATTCTTACGTGGCGGCCTGGCAGTATCGCGGCGAGGGGCAACCTCCCGCGTTACACAAAGAACCGCTGCATTTCGACTACGTGCATCCCAGTCAACGGAGCTACAAGTAACATGAAACTCATCCTCCATATCTGGCGGCAGCGCAACGCAAGCGAAAAAGGCCGCATGGTGCGTTACGAAGTCCCGGATGTCAATCCGGAGATGTCGTTCCTGGAGATGCTCGACGTCCTCAACGAAAGCCTGATCGCCAAGAACGAAGAGCCGGTGGCCTTCGACCACGATTGCCGCGAGGGCATCTGCGGCATGTGCGGTTTCATGATCAATGGCGTGGCGCACGGTCCCGAGCGCTCGACCACCGTCTGCCAGTTGCACATGCGCCACTTCAAGGATGGCGACGAACTGTACCTGGAGCCGTGGCGAGCGCGCGCCTTCCCTGTGGTGAAAGATCTGGTAGTGAATCGTAGCGCCTTCGACCGTATCATCGCCGCCGGAGGCTTCATCAGCGCGCCCACCGGCAGCGCCCCGGACGGCAACGCCATCCTGGTCCCCAAGGAAGCCGCCGACATCTCGATGGACGCGGCCGCCTGCATCGGCTGCGGCGCCTGCGTGGCCATGTGTCCCAACGCCGCCGCCGCGTTGTTCACGGCAGCCAAAATCACGCACCTGGGAGTGCTGCCGCAAGGCCAGCCCGAACGCTCCCGCCGCGCGATGGCCATGGTGGCCCAAGCCAGCCACGAGATGTTCGGCTACTGCACCAATGTTGGCGAATGCGAAGCCGTCTGCCCCAAAGACATCAAACTCGAAGTCATAGCAAGAATGAACCGCGACTTCTTAAAGGCCGTAGTGACGGCCCGTGGGGCAGCCTCTTAGGCTGCGCGGGGCTCTCAGCCCCGCTGCTTCATGCCAAAGCTTCTGCTGATAACCGCATCCTCGCCCGAGATCCGTCGAACCCGGAGCACGCGCGTTCTCAACTTTCAGCAGATCACGATGCCCTACCTGGCAGCTCGTGTTCCGCCGCACTGGGATGTGACTCACATCGACGAGGAACCCGAAGCAATCGACTGGAACATCGACACAGACCTGGTTGGAATCACCTTTCATACACCAAGCGCCTTTCACGCCTATAACATTGCCACGAGCTTCCGAACCCGCGGAATACGTGTCGTGATGGGCGGCCCGCATGTCACCCTGTTGCCGGAAGAAGCCAGCCAATACGCCGATGTGATATTCATCGGAGAAGCGGAAGGCTTATGGGAAGAATTCCTGAAGAGCTTTGAAACAGGGTCTCACGCCCGTGTGTATCAGCAGGCCACCGTGCCGTCCATCGCCCACGCTCCCATGGCCCGCAAGGACTTATTTCACAGGCGCGACCACACCAATGGAGTTCTGTTCGCGACCCGCGGATGTCCTAACCAATGCGATTTCTGCACTGTTGCCGTGATGTATCGCCACAAGTTTCGCAAGCGGCCAGTCGCCGAGGTTGCCGCGGAGTATGCCTCTTTCAAAGGAAACGTAATCATCTTCTGGGACGACAACATAGCCGGGGATATGGAGTATGCCAAGAACCTGTTTCGTGCCATAACTCCGTATCAAAAGTGGTGGAGTAGCCAGGCGAGCATTCACGCCGGCCGGGATGACGAATTTCTTAACGCCGCGGCTCGTAGCGGATGTAAGCAGTTGTTCTTGGGGCTGGAGTCGATCTCCCAGCAAAGCATGGCCGAGGTGAATAAGGGGTTCAATCGGGCGAAGGAGTATTCACAGATAATCGACCGCATCCATGCGCATGGGATCGCCGTGCAAGCCGGGATAGTCTTTGGGTTCGATCACGATACGCCCGAGATATTCAAGGATACCATCGACTTCTTGGAAAAGGCGGGAGTCCAGAATGCGACCTTCAACATATTGACGCCATTTCCAGGCACGCCACTATTTCGCAGGATGGAAGCCGAAGGCCGCATAGTAACGCGCGATTGGAGCAAATATAACAGCCGTGACGATGTGGTATATCAACCAAAACGGATGAGTGCCGCGGAACTGTTAGCCGGCGTCCGGTATGCCAATGAGCGTTTCTATTCACTCCCGAGTATGGCAAAACGGTTGTCACGATCACCGGTTCAATTGTGGTGGACGTTGCCGTTGAACCTGGCATACGGCTATCGATGGCGAAGGCGCTCTCAGTATGCTATGCTGCGTGCTACATGAGACTCACTCGATTGCTCCTGCTACTTCTAACCGCGCTGGCACTCACTGTCGCCCCTGCCGCGCAGACCTCCGCGCCAGCCGCCAAGTCGGCGGCAGCCAAATCGACGGCTCCTGCCGCTAAGAACCTGTTGGACATTAACTCGGCGTCGCCCGAGGAACTCGACAAGCTCCCTGGCATCGGCAAGGCTTACACCGACAAGATCATCAAGGGACGTCCGTACCGGGCGAAGAACGAACTCTTGCAGAAAAAGATCGTCCCCGCCGCCACCTACGCCAAGATCAAAGATCTGATCATCGCGAAGCAGAAGTAAAGTGGGGCAGGCTGGTAGCCTGCGCGGGGCTCTCAGCCCCGCTCCCGCCCGACTTGACAACCTAACGTCCCAACTGTACAGTTCAAATAGGGGAACCGAACAGTTTCATTATGCTAAGATCTGCAAACCGCGAGACGATTGTCGTGTCAGCCCTGCGCGCGCGGACGACCTTTGGCCAGCTTTTGCGCAGCGTTGAGGAGGAGCGCCGCTCGGTCGTGATCGAGAAGCGCGGAACGGCCAAGGCGGTACTGATCGGCATTCGGGATTATGTCCGGCTCGCCACTCCGGAGCCCGATGTGCTTCGGGCGATCGGCGAGGGATCGCAGCGCAAGGGTACCGACAAGCTGACCTCGCGGCAGATCGACCGGGTGATCAAAGCCGCGCGCGCCCGGAAACCGAAACGGGGATGATCCCGCTCCGGCTGGTCATCGACACCAACATCGTTGTCTCGGCGGCCCTCAAACCGGCCGGGCTGCAGCGCACCGTCCTTCTGCTAGCGATCACGAAACCGGCGAGGCTGTACGTTTCCGATCCTATTGTTGCCGAATACAGTGAGGTGCTGTCGCGCCCGGAGCTTAAGATTCGCAAGGGCCTCCAGCGTCAGCTTATCGATCTGATCGTTCGCCATTCGCATCCGGTCAACCCATCGCGTGTTCTCCAGGTGGCGCAAGATCCCGACGACAACATATTCCTGGAATGCGCAGATGCCGCGCGAGCCGACTATCTGGTGACCGGCAACCAGCGGCACTTTCCACAGTTTTGGAAGCAAACCAAAGTCGTCATGTCGCGCGAGTTCCTTAGCATCGTCGCGCCGCACATGACGTCTTGAAGACAAACGCCGTATGAAGTACCCCACCTGCCGAAGCGAACTATCACGGTAGCGAACGGCTTCAGGCCTCCCACTGTTGCGGCCAGCTCTTCACCCCGCCTTCCGCGGCCGGCTCTCCCGCCCCACTTCGACCCACGTCACCACCGGGATGTTCCAGCCGGGGTACAATTAGAGCGTGGCAGAATCGGTGCGGGCGGTCCTGAACGGGTGGCGTGCCGAGGAAAAGGCCGTGACAATTTACTCATTCGATTGGTCCGGAGCAGATGTCCACAGTAAGCGTTCGAGCACGATTGCGTGCTACGCCGGCAGCGCGTCAACAACCCCCGCACTTGCTTGTCCCCTCGGCAATCGCACCATGAACTGGTCGCGGCTGTTGGTCTACAGTCAACTGGAGTGTCTGGCGTCGTCTGCCGCGGCAAATCGAGAACGAGTCGTTGTAGGCTTTGACTTCCCGCTCTCCTTTCCGTGGGTCAACGCGGGCTATCATTTTCCTGGCGGCCACCCGAACCGCAGCACCTTCTGGCAGCACGTGCACCAAGTCGTGTGGCCAAACGGAACAGCCCAGGACTTCGTAGATAGGTATTCGAACCTGTTCGCGCAGAACAGGAACAAGGGCGCGAATTACACAAACCACCTTCGATGTACAGAGGACGCGGCCCGGCAGAACAAAGCGCCGGCCAAG
>JBEKPZ010000289.1:0-9567 GCA_049520215.1 Bryobacteraceae bacterium
GTGCTGACGCCGCAGAACTACTGGTTTGTGGCTTTCCGTTCCACTGATAACGGCGCTACGTGGCAGCCTCTGGCAATACCTTCTTCCACCGAGATATTGGCGGGAATCGCCGTCAGCCCTACGAATCCGGACGAGATCGTGGAGATCAGCGAGGGCGGCTTGGTTTTCCAATCCATTGATGGAGGCGCCAGCTTCACCCAGCTTTCCACAATCCCAGGGGGTGGGGCGTCCTGGGGTTACCCGCAAACGGTGGCAGGCAGTCCCGATGGTTCGATCTACGTCGGGGGTTGCAGTCTCTGGGTGAGCAGGGACTTCGGGGCTACCTGGGCGACGCTACCGGTGAGTGATTGCATTGGAGACGTTGCCGTCAGCCCCAGCGACCCCTCGGTGGTTTACGCCGCCAATGCCTGGGGTAGCACGATGAACGTATACCAGAGCACGAATGCGGGAGCAGCCTGGAGCCCGGTAACCTCGCCCGGCATAGGGGATGCGTCAGGAACTGCGCTGGTTGTCGCACCGTCGAATCCCAACGTCATATCCGTCGCGTCGGGTAATCAGGTCGCGGTGTCCACCAACGGCGGGACAACCTGGACAAGCCCGGCAACCCTGCCCAGCAACATCTGGGCGGTCGGTATCAGCTCGTCCAATCCTGCAGTGGTGTACGCCGGGACCACCTCAGCCATCGACGGGTTCGCGGCCAAGCTCAGCACCGATGGCAAGACGTTGCTCTGGTCGACGTTCTACGCGGGCGAGAGCGGAGCCTCCGTGAACGCGGTAGCCGCCTCCGGTTCAACCAGCGCCTGGATTGCGGGACAGTCCTCTCCCGGACTGCCTCTCACCCGCAACGCTTACAACTCCAACGCATACGGCGGGACTGCGTTTCTGGCGCGCATCGCCGATTCCACAGCGGCATGCTCCTACACGGTTAGCCCGGCCTCTGTGACCGCCTACGGAATGCAGACCGTGTCTACCACTGTCACCGCGCCGAGCGGCTGTACCTGGACCGCGACGCCCTCCGGCAGTTGGATCACGATCCAAAGCGGAAGCTCGGGTGCCGGCTCGGGTATCGTCGCGGCATCCCTGGCTGCAAATTCGGCTAAGGTGGCGCGCTCCGGGAGCATCTCTGTTGCTGGAAAGACATTCACGATCACCGAAGCGCCCTCAAGCTGCACGTATTCCGCAAGCGGTAACACCAACGTGCCCACTACCGGCGGCACGGTTCAGCTTGCCGTTACGGCTCCCGCGCGCTGCCCCTGGAGGGCAATCTCCGAGAGTCCCTATGTATCCGTGGCCTCGGGCAGTTCCGGCAGTGGTAACGGCACCGTAACTTTGTCGGTGGCCGCCAACAATAGCGTCGTGTGGCTGAGTCCCACCGTGCAGATCGGACCTACCGCCGTCACCCTGCAGGAAGCGGATACTTGCAGCTACTCGCTAGCTCCGCTATCGCTCCCCGACACTGCAGCTTCGGGAACCATGACCGTCACGGCGAATTTGGCGGGCTGCGCCTGGTCTCCCTCGTCGGATGCGTGGTGGCTGAGCTTGTCAGGTTCCGGAACTGGTTCCGGCACGTTCGCCTACACCGTCCAGCAGAACACCACCGGTGCCTCGCGCATCGCGGATGTGACGTTGGACCATCAGGTATTCCAGGTCACTCAGCAGCCTTGAGGCATAGCGCCGCAGGCCCGGCGGCAAGGCCGTGCGGACCCGCCGTGCGCAAGCCGCTGGTCGTTGCACGGTTGTCCGACGGCTCCGCGGCCCGTTCCGGCGCCCACCGCCCCTTATCACGTGGCCGCGACCGCCGGTGTGCGGAGGGGGATGCGCGGTGGGCGGAAGGGCCCGCATCCATGCTTGGCGCGGGGCCGTGGTCCGGGAACGTCGGGCGGCCACTTTGCCTGGAAACCGACGCGCAGCCTTAGCGCTCTTCCTACGCCCGATTCCCGGCGGCCAGTTCGGTCTCTAAATTGCATTACGCCCGGTATGTGGATTGCGGGCGGACTCGCGGTTTTGGTGCTATTGAGCTTGCTGTTGTCGATGATCTCCACGCCTCCTACCGTCGGGCGTTGAGACACACCGCGTGTCAAACTGACTCAAAATAACGCGCCAGTTCCCAGTCCGTGACGGCTTTCTCGTATTGGCGCACTTCCCATTCGCGGGTGCTGGCGTAGTGGTCCACGAATTGTTCGCCCAGCCATTCGCGCGCTACGCGGCTTTGGCGAAAGAGGCGGGTGGAGTCAGCCAGGGTACGCGGCAGCGGCGGTGCGTCTCCGAAGTAAGCATTCACGGTGAGCGGCGGCAGTTCCAGCTTGCGTTCGATGCCGTCCAAGCCGGCCGCGAGCGATGCCGCCATGGCTAGGTAGGGATTGATGTCCGCGCCGGTAAGGCGCAGTTCCACTCGCGTGGACTTCTTGCGATTATTGTGCACAGTGGGAATTGCACGCACAGCCGTGGTGCGGTTGTCCACGCCCCAGGTGGCATTCACCGGAGCCCATGCGCCCGGCACGGTGCGCTTGTAAGAGTTGATGGTGGGGCAAAAGATTGCCGCCAATTCCGGCAGATTCGTCACCAGCCCGGCGACGTAATTCCGCATCAGCTCGGACATGCCGCCATCGGCGGCCTCGGCGGAAAACAGGTTGTCGAGGTTTCCGGTGCGGCTGAGGCTCTGATGCAGGTGGCCGCTGGAACCCGGCAGGACGGCGTTCCATTTAGCCATGAAGGTCGGGGTCAGGCTGTGGCGCGCGGCGATCTCCTTCACCGCAACTTTGAACAGGGCCGCGCGATCTGCTGCCGCAAGGCCCGGTTCGACGGCAATGGCCGCTTCGTATACACCCGGTCCGGTTTCCGTGTGGAAGCCCTCGAGCGGCACGTCGAAGGCCGCCAGCGCTTCCATGATCTCCAGCACGAGATCGGCGTTGGCCGAGGCCCGCGTTACGCTGTAGCCGAACATGCCGGGGGTCAACGGGGTGAGCGCCGCGAAATGCTTGTCGCGCAGGGTCTGCGCGGTCTCGCGAAAGATGAAGAATTCGTACTCCGCCGAAAAATGCGCGGTATAGCCGCGTTCGGCCGCGCGGTCGAGGACGCGCTGAAACACCTGCCGCGGGGCGATGGCCAGCGGCTGGCCCTCGGCATCGCAGAAATCCAGGAGGAAAAACGCGGTGCCGGGCTCCCACGGCACCAGCCGGTAACTGCCGAAGTCGATGCGGCAATGCGCGTCGGGATAGCCGGTGTGCCAGCCGGTGAACTTGACGTTGTCGTAAAGGACATCGCCGATGTCCCAGCCGAAGATCACATCGCAAAAGCCCAGCCCGGATTCGGCCGCCGACCAGAACTTCTCGACGCTGATGTATTTCCCGCGCAGCGTGGCGTCGATATCGAAGGCGCCCAGCTTGACGCGCCGGATGTGATTGTCTTCGAAGCGCCGCCGGATGGATTCGCGGTCCATCACAGCGCCACCCACACGGACTTGATATTGGTGTATTGCTCCAGGGCGTAGGAGCCGAGATCGCGGCCGAAGCCGCTCTGCTTGTAGCCGCCGAAGGGCGAGGCGGTGTCGAACCCGTTGTAGGTATTGATCCACACCGAGCCGGCCTTGATATCGGCCGCCATGCGGTGGGCGAGCTTAATGTCGCGCGTCCAGACTGCCGATACTAAGCCGTAGATGGTACCGTTGGCGATTTCCACGGCTTCCTCGGCGTCGCGGAATTTCAGCGCGCACAGCACCGGACCGAAGATCTCTTCCTGCGCGATCTTCATGTCCGGCTTCACTTCGGAAAAGATGGTGGGCTTGACGAAGAAGCCCTTGGCCTTGGCGCCTTCGATGTCGCGCTCGCCGCCGCACTCTAGCTTCGCGCCTTCCTCCTTGCCGGACTTGATGTAATCCAGAATGCGCTCCATTTGGCGCCCGGAAACCTGCGAGCCCATCTGGGTGGACTTGTCGAGCGGATCGCCGACCTTCAGCTTTTGGGCCCGTGCGACCAACTCGCCGACGAAGCGGTCGTGGATATCTTCATGCACCAGCAGGCGCGACGCCGCGCTGCAGATCTCGCCCTTGTTGGCGAAGATGCCCCAGAAGGCAGACTTGAGCGCCGCATCGATATCGCAGTCGGGGAAGATGATGTTCGGCGACTTGCCGCCTAGTTCCAGGCTGAGCCGCTTCAGGTTGGATTCGCCGGAGGCTTGCAGCAGACGGCGGGCTGTGCGGATGCTGCCTGTGAAGCTGATCTTATCCACGTCCATGTGCAGCGCCAGCGCTTCGCCGGCGGTTTGACCGTAGCCGGTGACCACGTTCAGGACGCCATCGGGCAGGCCGGCCTCCTGGCAATACTCGGCCAGCTTCAGCGCGGTAAGCGGGGTCCATTCCGAAGGCTTCAAGACCACGGAGCATCCGCAAGCCAGCGCCGGCGCCACTTTCCATGCGGCAATCTGGAGCGGATAATTCCACGGCACGATGCCGCCCACCACGCCCACCGGCTCGCGCAGGGTGTAGTTCAGAAAAGGGCCATCCACGGGAATGGTTTCGCCGTAGATTTTGCGCACCCAGCCGGCATAATAGCGAAACGCGTCGATGGCCGGATCGACATCGGCGCCGCCCGCCTCGCGCACCGTTTTGCCGTTCTCCATGGATTCCAGCACGGCCAGCTCTTCGCGGTGTTTGAGCAGGATTTCGGAAATATCCCAGAGGATTTTCTCCTTCTTGGAGGGGTCCATGCCGCGCCAGGTCTTGCGCTCGAAACTGGCGCGCGCGGCAGCCACGGCGCGGTCCACGTCGCAGTCGGCGCCGTCCGGAACGGTGGTGAGGAGGTCGCCTGTGGCTGGGTTGACGACGTCGATTACGCCGCCACGTTGCGCGTCTTCGCGCCGGCCGTTGATGAACAGCTTGCCTGGGTGCAGGTGTTGTTTGATCTCTTCAGATGCGGTCATGATTGTTCCCTTGTGCCAGTCTCTATTGTAGACGCCGGAAGGGAATAGGGCCCGATCCGGCGGCCGGTCCCCATTGGGAAGAGAGGGGAGGGCTCCGGATGGCGGCCGCACGCTCGATCCTGTTCATCTCTGGTGCGAGTTGGTGGACAACCCAACGCGTCAAGCCGCAAAGGGGGCGGCCTGAGAGGCCTCCGCAGGCCGAGGGCCTGCCCCACAATTCTAAGTTACTCTTTCAGCAACTTCCGATCCACCATCCAATCCCGGAACCGGTCCGGCCAGGTGGCTACCGGCAAGTGCGAGGGCCGCATTCCCACGCCATGCGCTCCGCTGGCGTAGATATGCATCTCCGCCGGCACTCCCTGTTTCTCAAGATCCAGATACAAGTTGACTGTGGTTACCACGTGCGAACCGTCCTCATCGGTGCACATCAGAAACGTGGGAGGCGCGTCTTTCGGCACCGTGATCGTTCCGGGCTTAAATCCGGGATAGATGGCCGCGGCAAAATCGGGACGGGAGCTGGCGCGTTCCACCGGATCGCTCGCGCCCGCATTGCCCGCATCGAAGCGCGTCTCGATCAGAGCGGTCACTTCCCCGCCCGCCGAAAAGCCCATGAAGCCGATGCGCGCCGGATCCACGCCCCACTCCGCGGCGCGGCTTCGCACTGTGCGCACGGCCCGCGCCGCATCCGCCAGCGCATCGCGCTCCACGGTGTACTTCGATCCCGGAGCGCGCGCCAACCGGTACTTCAGGACGAACGCCGCGATCCCATTGCGATTCAGCCAATCGGCGATTTCCCAGCCCTCCTTGTCGATGACAAGCTGCGAATGGCCGCCGCCCGGCGCCACCACCACGGCCATCCCGTTGGCTTTTTCCGGCGGCGCAAGGAAGACATAGATCGACGGGTAGTGCACCACCGTGAATCGCTTGGGCAGCTTGGAATTCGGCGCCGATTCGAACACCTCTGCCGCGGTTTCCCCTTCCGACCCCGGCGCACCATTCGGCCAAAGCCGGACTTCCTCGCCGCGATCGATGGCGAGCGCGCATCCGTAAACCAGAACGGTACTGAGAATAAGTTTCGCGATCATAACTTGGCCCGCCTAGGCCACAGACTAAAGTCTGTGCCACCGGCTATCAATGACTTCGCGGCAGATGGTGGCACAGGCTTCAGCCTGTGAGGGCCTTTTCAGCATCCTGCTAGCCTAGAACCCCCGACCCTCTGCTGTGACCGGCATGCCGGAGTAATGCACGTGCACCAAACGCCACCGGCCCTGCTCCTTCCGATATATCTGCGTCTCGCGGCCCTTGGTCGCCAACGGAGCGCCGTCCTTCCTGAGCTTAGCCGCAAAATCCCAATAGAACTCAGACCACGCGGTGTCTCCGTACGCGTGGATCGAGACATCTTTAATGCTGAGCTTCCGCTCGGAGAAAGTCTCTCCCATCAGTTGGCGAAAGACATGGTCCGCCACCTGATCGAGACCGTGCTCATGCCCGAGCGGGTGAATGAACGACACCTCCGGCGAATTCGACCAGATCTGCCTGACAAGCTCCACGTCGGCCGTATCGACGGCCTTCGCATACTGCGCCAGCAGGTGCTGGATCTCGCCAATATCCGCGGGCGCGCCGCTATTCTGGCCCGCAGCGTGGAATGAAACTGCTGCCGCGAGGACCAGGCAGCAGCGCAATGGAGTGAGTTTCGCAATCACAATTGGGGCAGTGTATCACAAGCCGGCCGCATGCCGTCGCGCATCGGATTATGATGAGAAACAAATGCGAACCTCGTTGGTTTTGGCCGCGTGTCTCGCGGCCTTCGCGGCGGTCCCGTGTTACGGACAATCCGCCTCTCCGATTCCCCACCTCGAGAAACACGGCACCGCGACCCAGTTAATCGTCGACGGCCAGCCGTTTCTGGCCCTCACCGGCGAATTAGGCAACAACTCCGCTACCAGCATCGAGTTCATCGAGCCCATCTGGCCCAAGCTGGCCGCCGGCAATTTGAACTGCGTTCTCGCCGCCATCTCCTGGGCGCAAATGGAACCCGCCGAAGGCCGCTACGAATTCGCCCTGGTGGACGGTGTAATCGACGAAGCCCGCCGCCACGATCTGAAGCTGGTGTTCCTCTGGTTCGGCAGTTGGAAGAACGGCCTCTCCAGCTATGCTCCCTATTGGGTCAAGCAGGACTTTCAGCGCTTCCCGCGCATCCGCCTGGGGACCGGCAAAAGCATGGAGCTCCTCAGCACCTTCGGCGACGCCACCCGCGATGCCGATGCGCGCGCCTTCCGCGCGCTCATGCGCCACATCAGGGAGGTTGACGGCGCCCGCCACACGGTGGTTATGATGCAGGTCGAAAACGAAGTCGGCGTGCTGCGCGATTCGCGCGACCGGTCTCCCGTCGCCAACCAGGCGTTCTCCGCGCCCGTGCCTCGCGAACTCATGGACTACATGCAAAAGCACCGCGACACCCTGGCCCCCGAACTCCGCGAACTGTGGACCGCCAACGGATCGCGCACCTCCGGCTCCTGGGAGCAGGTCTTCGGACCGGGCAAGCCCGACAGCGTCTCCATGCCGATTCAAACCACCGCTCCGCCTATGACGGCGGAAGAACACGAATCGTCGTGGCGCAGCCTGCATTGGCCGTCCGACGAGATCTTCATGGCCTGGCACTACGCGCGCTACGTCGGCAAGGTGGTGGCCGAGGGCAAGCAGGAGTACGCCATCCCCATGTTCGTCAACGCCTGGCTGCAGCAGCCCAATCACGCCTGGCCCGGGACGTATCCGAGCGGCGGGCCGCTGCCCCAGGTACACGATATCTGGCGAGCCGGCGCGCCCGCCATCGACATGCTGGCCCCCGACCTGTACCTGCAATACTTCGACGAAGTTTCCGAACGGTTCGTGCGCAATGCGAATCCGCTGTTCATCCCGGAGACCAGCGCCAACGCGTCGAATGTGCTAATGGCCTTTGGCAAGTTCAACGCCATCGGTTTCTCGCCTTTCTTCATCGAACGCACGGTGGCGCCGGACACCGATCTTGCAGCCGCCTATCGCGTGGTGTCCAACCTGGCGCCCGCGATTGCCGCGCACCAGGGCACTCCGGAAATCGCCGCCATCCGCACCCGGCAAGGCGACCCGCCCGCGAAACTCGCACTGGGCGGCTACACGCTCGAGCTGACCTTCACTGGCCGCGGCCGGCCGCCCATCGCGCCGAGTGCGCAGGCCCCACAGACCAGCCAGCAGGAAGCCGTCCAGGGATCGGCCATCTTCGTGGCGGGCGGCCCTAACGAGTTCTTCATGGGCGCGGTCGGGGGCGGCGTGCGCATCGCGTTTTCGCCAACTACCCCGGGCCCCTCGACCGTCGGGCTGGGCGATGTGCAGGAAGGCCGCTTCGTGGATGGCAAATGGACTGTCGTCCGCCAGTTGGGGGGCGACGACACCGGCCAGGGCGAGATCCTGACGCTGCGTCCGAATACGACTCTTCGCGTGACGGTTTACCGCTACGAATAGTCGGCGGGAGACAGTTTGCATGTCACTGATTCCGGTGCTATACTCTCCGCCAGGAGGGATCTGGCAATGACTTTCACAACTGTGCTTTGCCATACATGGCGTTCTGTTGCTTTCGTTTGCATCTTGCTGTTTCCGCTTTCCGCGTATCCGCAGACCACCCTGACGGGAGCCATGTGGATGGCGACAAGTTCTACCGGCGGCACGAGCGTCTCGCAGGCTTACGCGGACGGTGCTCTGAATACGCTTGGCGGCGATCAGTGGTGGGACTTGTGGCTGGCGCTGAATCCGGATGGCACCTCGCCCGTCAATGGCCCATCCGACGCGCAAGCGAGCATTTCTATCCCACTGCAGGCGGGCAATAGCTATGAGTACTACATCTTCGGCCAAGGTCCGTGCTGTAACTTGAACTTCAGTGGCTTGAATCTGTTTTTCGACGGCGACACCTCTACCCCCGGCATTTCGGTATTCGGTCCTCTCAGCAGCTCTAGCTTCCGGCCGAACAGCAGCAGCACATTGTCGCTACAAGGCAGCCCGGTGCCAGGCTCGGGCAAAAGCTTCTATAGCTCGGCGGGTGTCATTGTGGTCCTAACTGGCTACGATTGGAACGCGTCAGGGACCCCGCCCGGAGACGTGTGCCAAGAGTTTGCCTTTTCGCCTGCCGCTGGGGACGTCCCGAGTGACTCCGGGTCGTTCACATTGCAGGTCTACCCGGCGGCGGCTCTGAGCCTTAGCTTGACTAGCGGCTCGCCGGGAACCAAACTCACGCTTACAGGCAGTGGGTTTGCCCCTACCGAGACGGTGGATATCTATGCCGGTCGAATCGGCGCCAACCCGCCGTCAACCACGACTACCGATAGCAGCGGTTCCTTCACCGTTACGCCCCGCGAACCGCAGCTTCCTTATGGGCCTATCGACTTTTACGCCGTGGGCGTGAGCAGCGGCAACCTCGGAGCTGCGACGTTGTCCGTTACGCCGGGCCTGCTCATGAACCCAGGAACCGGAGCACCGGGCGGCACTACAACGGCGCACCTCTTGGGCTTCGGGTCCGGCGAGACCGTCGATGTCTATTGGAACAACCCCCGCCAGTTACTTGGTACGGCAACCGCGGACGCCGTGGGGAGCGGCGCCTTCACGATTACGATCCCGGCAACC
>JBEKPZ010000290.1:0-14514 GCA_049520215.1 Bryobacteraceae bacterium
AGCCTCAAGCCCAGCACCAAGATCGAAGCCGCCTACTACAAGGCCGATCACGCCATTCAACAGGTGCTCGATCTGCTCGCCGCCTGAGAATCTGAGAGATGAATTCTCAGAATTCGCGCGGCTAGAAACCTAGGCAAGGGTTTCCGTCGCGAGGCGGAATCTGAAGAAGGCCTTTGCGGCTTGGATCACCCGGCGACGGGTCCGCGAGAAGGAGACAAGCCGTACCTGAAGAGATCTCCGAGACGGCGGCGGAGAAGTGAGCAGAGGCCCTTCGTGAAGGGCTGAATCTTCGCCCGTGTGGGGCGGCCAATCCTGGCTGCCAATCCTGGCTGCCAATCCTGGCCGCAGCCGCCTTTTCAGGCGGCTGGACCCGCTAGAGAGCGGGTCCGCGGGCTGAATAGCCCGCCCCACATCTGCGCGACGCACAACACTAGAGAGATTCGACGACGGGATTCAGCGCCACCCACTCGGGGCAGCGCGACGCCCGGCGTGGCGGCGAGGCGGAACCAACCTGCCACGCTCGCGGAGGTTCTATCCGTTCGCGGCATCCCGTCCAGAGCGGGCCTTGGCGTCTCACGATGTTTCACCATTTGGAGAAACCGTCGCATGCGGCAAGTATGTACGGTGGTGTGGGAGGACGGGGCCGCGAGGGCGTCTGGACGTCGCAGCACAGTCCGTATCATCCTTGGGCATGGGCAGAAGATCCGGCAGTGGACCGCAGCGCACCTCACTCAGCGCCGCTGCGGGTGGCACCTATGTGATCCTTGCGGAGCGGCTTCTCAGGCGTAACCGCTTTGCCGACGAGGAACTGAAGAGAAGACGCCGCACGATCACCCACGACTACAAACGCACCGGTACCACGACCCCTGTTCGACGCTCTGGAGACGCTACGGGGCAACACCAGCCCCGACCCCAGGAAACGAAAGCAATGAACTTGTCTGGATATTTCTCAGACACTAAGTCACGGCCGCTTACGGGCCATCTGAGTCGACAGCGAAAGGCTTTCGACGTTCCAGTAAGCATACGGCCGGATCGACGCCGCCTTCACATTGTGCAGCGACGGCGACACCGCAATGAGCGTGTTCTTATGCAGAAGGTACAGCAACGGCGCCTGCTCCCAGGCGATCTCCTGCACCCGGTCGAAGTATCGCTTGCGCCGGGCCGGATTCGTTTCCGACGCTTGCGCCTGCATCAGGCGGTCGATTTCCGCTTCCCAAGCCGTTGCCGGCGTCTTCTGGTTCGGGTTCCATTGATGATTACTCGCGGAACTGAGCCATAAATTCATCTGCAGATTCGGATCCAGGTCCACATTAGCCGTTCCCAGCAGACAGGCTTCGTACGCCAAAGTCTTAGTCAGCCGTTCGATGAGGGAAGCAAAATCCAGCGACACTACGTTTAGCTTGATGCCGATCGATCCCAGGTCCTGTTGGATCATAGCGGCCATCTTCTCCCGGGCAAGGTTCCCGGCGTTGGTGACTACCGAAAACTCCACCGGGTTCGCCTGGCGGTCGCGCAGCACGCCGCCGTTCATCTCAAAGCCGTCCTGCGCCAGGCTCCGCAGAGCCGCCGCGCGGTCGAACGGCGCCGGCTTCAGGCTGCTGTTGTACCAATGCCGGTTTGCCGGCGAAATCGGCCCCGCCGCCGGACTGGCGTGTCCATGATAGACCACCCGGCAGAGATCGTCGCGATTGATCGCCTGCAGAATCGCGCGCCGGAACGCCGTGGAGCGGAACCACGCCTTCTTGAACTCGGGCAGCGGTGCGCCCGGCGCCTGGTTGAACCACAGCAGCTCCGATTCGAGTCCCGGCCCGATGTCAATGACGGAACTTGGCGCTTCGCCGGCCAGTTTCTCGAAGTTATCCGGCGCGACGCTGTTGATTAGGTGCAACTCGCCGCGCGCGAATCGTACCATCTCCATGGTCCGGTTCTGCTGAATCGAGAGTCGAATCGAATCCAGATAGGGCAGCGCGCGGCCTTGCGCGTCCCGCTTCCAGTAATGCGGATTCTTCTTCAGCAGCACTTCGGACCCGGCCTTGTAATCCGCCACGTAAAACGGCCCCAGCACCGCGGCCTCTTTCTTCGGGGACTTGGACGAGAGGATGGCTACCTGATCGAAGAGGCGCTCCATACCGGACACCACGGATGGAAACGCGATGCTGATCCTGTCTTTGCCCGTCACCGCGATCTCCGCCGCGCCCGGCCCCGCGCGGAACGCGTCCCCTACCGGCGCGTGCAGCTTCGGATCCATGGCCATGCGCATCGTCCCGGCCACATCCTCGGCCGTGAACGGCGTGCCATCCGAAAAACTAAGGCCGGGACGAATCTGAAACGTGATGCGCTTCCCGTCCTGGTCTATCTTCCAAGAGGCCGCCAGCTCCGGCTCCGCCTCTTGCGTCGACCGGTTCACCCTGATTAGCACGCCCCCGGTAAGATAGCGGACAACCTCCGACGGATCGTCCTCCACAAACAAAGGATTAAATGTCTTGGGCTCGGCCTGAAGACAGAATCGCAGCTCGCCGCCATACTGACCGTATGCCGGCAATAATGCTGCCGTCATCGCCAACACTATCGACCGGACTCTCATATTTGTAGGGCAGCCTCCCAGCCTGCGCGTGACTCCCAGTCCCGCGTGGGCATTTCCGCTATGCAATCGCTGCAATTTCGACCGTTGTCTGCGGATACACCGTCATCTTATATTTCTTCCGAAGATGTTTCGACTTATACATGCGCTTGTCCGCTTCGGCCAGCAGTTCCTCGGCATCGGCGCCGTCGTCCGGATAATAAGCTTCGCCTATGCTCATCGAAATGCCGCTTGCCGCCGGCATCCCGGTCCCGATTGCAATCTGCCGGAGCTCGGCGATTCGCGCTTGGATCGACCTGTGGTCGCTGCCGGGAAGCAGAAGCACGAACTCGTCGCCGCCCATGCGCGCGACATAATCGTACTCCCGGCAACGGCTGCGCAGCGCCTCGGACACCAACCGCAACACCTTGTTCCCTTCCAGGTGGCCAAACCTGTCGTTGACCTGCTTGAAGCCATCCAGATCGCATACCACCACACACAGCGGTTCGCTGCTTCGCTTGCAGCGGGCCACTTCGCTATCCAGCCGCAAGAACAGGGAACGCGCATTGGGCAATCCGGAGAGATAGTCAGTGGTCGCCGAGTCTTCCACCTGGCGGAAAATCAGCGCGTTCTCCACTGCCAGTGACACCTTACTGCTGATCGCCAGCAGGATGCGCAGGTGGTCGCGGGAAAACGCGTCTTGCTCCGCGCGGTAAAGCGTCATCACCCCGATCGCTCCGCTCAAACCCTCCAGAGGCACCGCCAGCGCCGATTTCAGCGTGCTGTACTTAGCCGGATCCGCCAGATACCCTGGCTCCACGGACGGATTGCCATTCAAGATAGGTTTGCGGTTCTCGGCCACCCAGCCGGACAAACCTTCTCCGACGGGTATCTCGAGCGAGGAGAACAATCGGAAATCTTCTCCATTTACGTAATGAGGAATCAGTTTCCCTTCCAACCGCACGTAGATGGCGATGGCGTCATAGGGTACGATTTTCTTCAAGCGCGCCGCCACCACGGAAAGCGTCTCATCCAGACTCAAGGAGTTGCCCAGATCCTGCACCAACTCAAACAGCAACTGCACTTCCTGCCGGGCCGCGGCGATCGAGTCCAGAAAGTCGTTTTCGCTGGCCGGGGCCGTGCGCGGCGCCGCGCCTTGATATCCGGCGCCTGGCTCCAAGCCCTTGTCGATTCTTACTTCCGTCGACAATTTAGCCGTGATCTCCGGGGTGGCCTGCGACAGCCGCTCCAGCTCGGCAAAATGCCGCTTCAGGACGTCGACCACATTCGGATCGAAGCTCTTGCCGGCCAGATCGGACACCTCGTTCATGGCCTCCTCGAGGCTAACGGCGCGCCGGTATTGGCGGTCGGAAGCCAGCGCGTCCAGGCAGTCCACCGCCGACAGGATCCGCGCCCCGAGGGGTATCTCCTCGCCTCGTAGACCGTAAGGATAACCGCTGCCGTCCCACTTTTCGTGATGGGCCCTCACAATCGGAGCCACTGGATACGGAAACGATACTCGCTCCAGAATCTCCGCGCCCACCACCGGGTGGATCTTCATCTTCTCGAACTCTTCCTGAGTCAGACGGCCCGGCTTGGATATAATGTGCTCGGGCACTGCCAGCTTTCCGATATCGTGCAGCAGCGCCGCCGCCTTGAGGGCCTCCAGTTCCTGCCCGGATAGCCCCAGTTGCTTGCCCACTTCGACTGCATACACGCGGACCCGCCTCAGGTGCTCGTGCGTCGTATGGTCTTTGGCCTCAATCGCCAGCGCCAGAGCCTCGATCGTCCGCATATGCAGCCCACCGATGGACTCCACGTGCCGTCTCTCGTCTTCCAGGCGCGCCAGATAGAGCTCGTACGAGCGGTAAATCAAATAGATGACCGGCATCAACACGATCGAAGCTTGCCAGTGCATCTGTCGGGTGAAGAGACTGATAATCCACGCCAGCGAACCGCCGACCAGATAGAAGGGAAACGACCAGAAGAAACAGCTATGCCAGGTCTCGGCAAACCGTTTGCCTTCGGCAAGAGAGATGACCGCCGCGATAGGAACGGTGTTCAGAACATAGTAGGCAACCCCGGTCGCGATCAGTAACAGGGGACCGATGTTGTCGAGCCGTTGCAAAGGGGCGTAATGGTAGAAGGCATAGGCCAGCGCAACCGCGATTCCGGTGTTCGCGATGTTGAAGATCACCTGGAACGCTTTGGGACGCTGCTTTGGCTTCCAAAGGCATTGCACCACCGTGCCCAGGCAGCCTATAATCATGGCCTCGGACGCACTCAAGTCTGCGATGCCGATAAATACAAACAGGAAACAGACGGACATGGTCCCTCGGATCCCCGGCAGACTTACTTTCAATCCGGCTGCCAAACCCGACAGGACGAGATAGAAGACAAAGCGGTATAAGTCGTCGGAACCAAACCGGTTCAACGTCGCTCCGATGACGCTCAAGCCTAACAGGCTGAACATCGCAACGTACAGCTTCGCCTTGATATTCATGTCGATAGGACCGGGGAGGCGCACACGCCGGTGTTGGCGCGCGTCTTATACTCTTTCAGTCTCCGGAGCAGCGTGCGGCGTGAGATTCCCAGCAGCCCCGCCGCCAGATCCTGCCTGCCTCCCGATTTTTCGAGCGCCTCACGGATCACTTGCTCTTCCAGTCCGCCCAATTGGTGCTTCAACTCGGGTCTCTCTGCGCGTCCCGGCGCGGAGAGCTTCAGGTTCAGATCCGCCCCGCAAATCTCCCAGCTCTCGGTCAGCACTGCGGCGCGCGTGATCACATTGCGCAGCTCCCGCACATTGCCGGGCCACCCGTAATCTTCGAGCGCGTCCAGGGCGTCGTCGGCCAGGTCCAGCCGCGGGTCTACTTCGTGCAAGAAGCGATAGGCCAGGGGCGCGATGTCTTCCACCCGCTCGCGCAGGGGCGGCACTTGGATACTCACCTGGTTCAGCCTGTGAAACAGGTCCCCGCGGAAGGCCCCGGCCTCGACGGCCTGCTCCAGATTCTTGTTCGTGGCGGCCACGATGCGCGCGTCCACCGCAACTTTGCGCGTGCCTCCCAACCGGTAGTAAGGCACGCCGTCCAGCACGCGCAGCAGTTTCACCTGCATCTTGGCGTCGAGTTCCCCGATTTCGTCCAGAAACAACGTCCCGCCGTGGGCGAGCTCGAACATACCCGCCTTCTGCGCTTCCGCACCGCTGAACGCGCCCTTTTCGTACCCGAACAGTTCGCTCTCTACCAGGTGATCCGGCAGTGCGCCGCAGTTTATGTCCACCCAGGGCCGCTCGCACCGCATGGACAAGTTGTGCACCGCGCGCGCCACAACCTCTTTGCCCGCTCCGCTCTCCCCTCCAATCAAGACCGTGGCGTTGGTGCGCGCGATTTTCTCCACCATGCGAAACACGGCCTTCATCCGCTCGCTTCTCACCACCGCGCCGCCCACGATGTGGTTGCCGTCCTGGGCCTGCGCCGCCTTGAGATGGTCCTGTGGGTACCGCTGGTCCGGCCCCGGGCCCTCCCGGTTATGGCGGGGTACGGCGCGATGCAGATTGTAGCGGTCCGCGGCCCCGCTTCCTAGTGTGTGTATCTTCGCGGCCATCGCCATACCAGTAACATACGCTCTATAAGCTCTATACTCAAATCAATTATCGGCCATGCAGGTACTTTCTGTACCAAGATAGCGATAAGGTTATGGCACAGCATAGTATCCTTTGGGATAAACCAGTGGCGGTTAACGGATACAGTAGATAGGAGAGTGCTAACTTTAGGCAACTTGTGGGGCAAGTTGGCAAGCTGCAGGCCGATTTTTAATCGGCCTTTCCCCGCGTGCGCTTAACGAAAGGTAACTTGCCGTGACTACCCGCGGCCAGCCATCGTGGAAGTGGTAGATGCCTTGACCGACCATCCGATCGACGACGCGCCCCTGCTATCCGTCCGTATCTCCGCCGGCTATCGCGCGCGCGCGGACGTGCTGCGCGACGTCGCGTTCGAAATCGAACCGGGAGAAATCGTAGGCCTCGCCGGTCAGAGCGGGTCGGGCAAAAGCACCATCGCCCTCGCCATCATGCGGTTGCTCCACCTCAAGGGCGGCGCCGTGCGCGGGCAAATTTGTTTCCGCGGCTGCGACCTGCTGCGTTCCACCGAACGCGAAATGCGTGCCATTCGCGGCCGCGAGATTTCGCTCGTGCTGCAGAATCCCGTCTCCTCCCTGAACCCCGCCCTGCGAATCGGTACGCAACTATCGGAGGCATGGGAAGCCCATAGCCGCGCGCCCCGCGCCAGCCGCGAAACCGCCATATTTGACGCTCTGGAGTCCGTCAGCCTCGCCGTCGACCAGCCCTTCCTGCGCCGCTATCCCAACGAGCTAAGCGTAGGGCAGGCCCAGCGCGTCCTCATCGCCATGGCCATCCTCCACCGCCCCGCTTTGCTGATCGCCGATGAGGCTACCAGCGCCCTCGACGCGCTCACCCAATCCGAAATCCTGCGCCTCTTCGCCCGCCTCAACCGCGAGCTGTCCATGGCCATCTTGTATATCTCGCACGACCTGCTGTCCATCGCGTCACTCTGCCGGCGCATGGCCATCCTGCATGAGGGTGAAATCGTAGAATTTGCGCCAGTGGAACGTATTTTCCACCGGCCAGCCCATCCCTACACGCGCCGCCTGATCGAAGCCATCCCCGTTTCGCCTCTCTCCGGTGAGCCGCGGGCCTTGGTTGCCGGCAGCGCCGGCAGCCGACTACAATTGCAGGCATATGCTCGCGACCAGGTTGACGGTATCCGCGCTGCTTTCTCTCTCGATGGGAACGGTGACGGCGTTCGCAGCGGACCTATCGCCAGCTAAGTGGCCGCCCGACGAGAAAGCCCTTGCCGAGCGGCTCGAACTGAGCGCCTTTCCACCGAAAGCCGCAATGGTGGAGGGCCGCTCCGGGCTGGTGACCGCCACGCTATCCCCGATCGCGGTCCGCGCGGGCATCGAATCGCTCAAACAGGGCGGGACCGCGGCCGATGCCGCTTCCACAATCGCGCTGACGCAAGTCATCACCGCACTGGGATCTTACGTATCCTACGCGGGAATTCTGCAGCTTGTCTACTACGACAGCCAGACGCACAAGCTTTACTCATTGGACGCCGGTTGGAACTCTTATCTGGCTGAAACCGCGCCGAAGACCATCCCGGCAAGCCACATGTTACCGCTCGGCGGCGCGCAGTCAACCGCGGGTGAGGAAGGGCGCAAAACCCTGGTCCCGGGATTCATGGCGGGTATCGAAGCCATCGAGAAACGATTCGGTCGGATGCCATTCGCCAGCCTGCTGCAGCCCGCTATCTGGTACGCCGAGAATGGCCTCGCCGTCTCTCCCCTGCTCGGGAACTACTTCGCCAGCCGGGAGAAGTATCTTTCCCGAACTCCGCAAGGCAGGAAGTTCCTGCACCAGGCCGGCGACCACGTACCGAAAGTCGGCGACCGTTTCATCCAAACCGATCTGGCTCAGACGCTGCGCTCCGTGGCGAAAGATGGCGCCGGCTACATGTACACCGGTGAGTGGGGCCGCCAGTTCGTCGAAGCAGTGCGGCAGGAGGGCGGCCAAGCCACCCTGGAAGACATGCGGCGCTACCGGCCGGCGTGGGACGAGCCGCGCAGCACCGAGTTTGTGGGTCATTCCGTCTTCGCCCCCGCCGGAAGCAACGAGGGCGGCCGGCAAATCCTGGGGGCGCTGAACCTGATCGAAGAAATGAAGCTCGACCGCGCGGAACCATACTTCAAGGACTGGAAAGCATTCCGCGATCTGTCCACTCTGTTGCAGTTCGTGGAGTACGGACCCGACGCTCCGCCGGCGGTGGCCGAATTCCAGCGCCAGCACGGGCTCCACTTCTCCCAAGAGGATCGCGTCACCAAGGCGTATGCCCGCGCCATGGCCCCGCTGCTCGCGCGCGATGCGCCCCGCCACAGCGATGCGATCGTTGTCGTGGATCGATGGGGCAACGTCGCCGCGCTTGTGCACAGTATCAATGCCGTTACCTGGGGCACGACTGGGATGGTCGTGGGAGGCATTCCCATCGGCGATCCCGCGGGCTTTCAGCAATGGCGGCTGGCCGCCATCCAACCCGGAGAACGTGTGCCGAACGACATGGCTCCCGTGATTGTCATGCGCGGCGGGAAGCCGGTGCTGGCTGTGGCGACGGTGGGTAGTTCGCTGGTCGCCGAGACCGCCAGGATACTATTGTCCACTCTCGGGAACCATCTGGGCCTCCAGGCCGCGATGGAGGCGCCTCCGCTGCTCTACAACTACCTGCCGCCAAAAGGGGGCGGCACGGCGATCCTGCGAACACAGTTCGTTCCGGAATCAGCCTACGACCCGGATTTCCTCCGCAATCTCGAAGCTTCGGGAGTCGTTTTGGAGCGGAAATCGAGGGTGGAAGTCTTGACGATCAAGGGAACTGCTGTGGTGGGAGCGGGCGACCTTGAAACCGGCGCCTGGCGTAGCGTCGAAACGCCCTCGCTGTTCGGCTTTGCTGGCGCGTACTGAGCCAAGTCCACCTCGGCACGATCCTCCGGCCAATTTTTCCCCTTGACTGTATCGGTGAACTAGTACACTATATGTATAGATGACAAAAACAGACGCCTTCGCGTTTCACCTGGACCTTCACAGCGGCGTCCCTGTCTACCGCCAGATCATCGACCAGGTCCTCGGCGGCATGGCGTCCGGCAAGCTGACTGGGGGCCACCAAATCCCCACCGTCCGCCAAGTGGCCGTAGATCTAGCCATCAACCCCAACACCGTGGTGCGGGCCTATCGCGAACTCGAAATTCGCGGCGTGCTCGAAACCCAGCAGGGCACCGGCACCTTTATCGCCCATCGCGAAGTGCAGCAGGACGAAGTCGAGCGCCGCCGCCGGCTGGCGCAGCTTGTCTCCGAATTTGTGGCGCGCGCCGGCAGCGCCGGATTCACAGTCGACGAACTCAAGGAGCAACTCAATGACGTGGTGACCTCCGCAACCAACAGCCCCATCCCCGCGCTGGGGGCCAGCGCCATCGGGATCTACCTCATGTTCGCCATCCGGGTGGCCGATCAGTGGGAAAAAGTCGCCGTGCTGCGCCTGGGCCGCTATGTCGGCCTGCGCGGCCCGGGCCTGTTCCACATCATTCCGATCGTGGATTCGCTCAGCCGCTTCGTGGATCAGCGCGTGCGCGTCGCCAGTGTGACGGCCGAATCGGCCCTGACGCGCGACACCGTGCCGGTGAACGTGGATGCCATCGTGTTCTGGGTGGTATGGAACGCCGAGAAATCCATCCTCGAAGTGGAGGACTTCATCGGCGCCATCACCCTCAGCGCGCAAACGGCGCTGCGGGAATCCATCGGACGCCACCAGCTTGCGCAGATGATCACCGAGCGCGAAACGCTGGGCCACGAACTGCAGCGCATCCTGGACGAGAAGACCAATCCGTGGGGCATCACCGTGCAATCGGTGGAGATCCGCGACGTGCGCATTCCCCACGAATTGGAAGACGCCATGTCGCGCCAGGCGCAGGCGGAGCGCGAGCGGCAGGCCCGCATCATCCTGGGCCAGGCGGAGACCGAGATCGCGGACAATTTCGCGAAGGCCGCATTGACCTACCGGGACAACCCGGTGGCGCTGCACCTGCGGGCGATGAATATGCTCTACGAAGCCATCAAGGAGAAAGGCTCCATGGTGATCGTGCCGTCGTCGGCGGTGGAGACCATGGGGCTGGGCGGTATGCTCGCCACCTCCGCCCTCGCGGGCAACCGGCCCGTGGAGGGCGGGCTTTAGCCCGCGCGGGGCTTCAGCCCCGCTCTCGGTGCTACAGTGATCCCGAAAGGAGCAATCTCGATGCTCAAACGCCGTGCCATACTCGTTGGTGGATCCACTTTGCTGGCCGGATTCGCGAGCGAGAGTGCGGGGGCACAGACCGCTGGCGGGCCGCGGCCTCCTTATTACAGCCTCCTCGATTTCGGGGGCGCGGGCGACGGCCGGACATTGAACACGGCGGCCTTCGACCGCGCGCTCAAGACGGGTGCCGAAGCGGGTGGCGTCGCCATCTACGTTCCGCCGGGCGAGTACCTGAGCGGCCCCATTTTGTTGCGTTCGAATACCGTGCTGCACCTGGCGGCGGGTGCGGTGGTGAAGGGCAGCCCGAGGCTGCAGGATTACCCGGCGGAGCCCCAACAGGTCAGCGGGGAATCGCCGCGGGCCGGCCTCGTGACAGCGCGCGATGCTGAAAACGTGGCCATCCTGGGGCGCGGCGCCATCGACGGCAACAGCATGCCGTTCCACAGCGCCAAGATCAAAGGCGGCTCCGATTGGAACCCCACCTTCACTCGGCAGAAGGACGAGTACATGAGCCCCAAGTTCGGGACCGAGACCGGCCCGCTGGACCACGGAGAACGGCCCGGCAACCTGGTGCGGTTCATCAACTGCCGCAACGTGCTGCTGGACGGAGTCACGGTGCGCAACTCGCCCACCTGGACGATGCTGTTCGACTCGTGCGACGACGTCCGCATCGACGGCCTCAACATCAACAGTCTGGCCAGCGGCCGGCGCATCCCCAACGACGACGGCATGGACCTGCGAAACTCCACCAACATCCGCATCTCGAACTGCAACATCGCCACCGGGGACGATTGCATCGCGGTCTTCGGTTCGCGCAACCTGGTGGTCTCCAACTGCACGCTGGCGGCGCGTTCGGCGGGCATTCGCGTGGGCTACGAAGAGGGCGCCAAAAACTGCACCTTCGAGAACCTGACCATCGATGCCAACTGCGGCCTGAAGGTGAACGTGCGCGCTGGAGGCTCGGTGGAAGACGTGCTGTTCTCCAACATCGTGATGCGCACCGGGTTGATCACTGGACACTGGTGGGGCAAAGGCGAGCCCGTGAACGTCTCGGCGGTGCCGCTGCGAGCGGGCGGCGGGGCGCTAGGCCGCATCCGGCGGGTGCGCTTCCGCAATATTTTGGCCGAGTGCGAGAACTCCGCGCTGGTCTACGGGTCACCCGACAGCCCTGTGGAGGACGTGGCATTCGAGAATTTTGACTTACGGATGCGCAACAGCAGACTGCATCCCTCTTACGGCGGCAACTTCGACCTGCGCGGCGCTGCGGATTTTTCGCAGGCGCTGTTCGAACACGGCATCCCGGGACTCTTCTTCCGTCACGCGACGGGTTTGCGCATACGCGGCTTCCGGCTGCACTGGGATGATGATGTGCCGCCCTTCTGCACGCATGCCATCGAAGGCGAGGAATTCCGCGACGTGGAGGTTCAGGGGTTCGAGGGCCGGCAGGCGGCAGGAGCCGCCATCGCACTGCGCAACGGCAGCGGCGTCACCATCCGCGATTGCCGCGCGGCGGAAGGGACTGGCACGTTCCTGGAGCAGGCGGGTGTGACTGACCAGAGGCTGTTTGTGAACAACGACCTCAGCCGTGCCGCGCGCGCATTCGCCGCCGAGCCGCACGGATTCATGGCGGCAGGCAACCTCATGCCCAAGGGCTGAGTGGGGCAGGCCCGTGGCCTGCGGCGGCCTCTCAGGCCGCCCGCACCCTCACCCGCGCTCCAGAATCCGGAAGATTTGCGCGCCATACTGCTCCGCCAACCGCGCTCCCACGCCGGGGATCTCCAGCAATTCGCGGATGCTGAGCGGCCTTTCCGCCGCGATGGCCTGCAGCGATTTATCGGACAGAATCCGGAAGGCAGGCACCTCGCGCCGCTTGGCCTCGGCCAGCCGCCAGTCGCGCAGGGCCTTCTCCACTGCAGCATTGGCGGGCGGCGGGCGCGGGGCCTTGGCAACTGGCCCGGCCTTCTCCCGCTTGCGAACCTTGCCGGCGCGCGCCTTCTTGCGGCGCCTGCCGGTCGCCTCGATCTCCAGCTTCATCTCGAACGGCGGCACAGCCGCGGCATCCAGGTCCCGTCCGGCCGCGCTCAGACCCGCCAGCCGGTAGTCCACCCGCCGCCCGTCCCGCTCAAAAGATGCCTCGGCCATCTCTACCCATCCGGCGCGCGCCATGCCGCCCAGCACCTCTTCGAACCCGTCGCGATCGAGCGAGTAGTCCGCGAACACTTCGCTGTGCAACCGCCCGGTGGCCTTCCGTCCGGACTTCTTCAGCGCGGTCAGGATGCGCCCCGCGGCCTTGCGCTCGGCATCGGTCGCGGGCCGGAAACTCTGCGCAATGGATTCGTCCGGCGCGCAGAAATCGCAGATGCCGCAGCGCTCGTGGGCATCCGCGAAGTCGCCGAAATGGCGCACCAGCCCCAGCATGCGGCACTCGCTCGCTTGCGTGTAGCGGATCATCAGCTCGATCTGTGCCAGCTTGTGCTCGGCCTGCGCGAGGTAAAGCTCGCGCCAACCCTCGGCCCCGCGTTTCAGATTCTCCGCGGCGTCCACCACCGCGCCTCCGTGAATCCAGAGTTTCTCCAGCGCCTTGTCGAAAACGTCCGGGTCCATCCGCACCATGCTCTGGACCATCTCCTTCGGCCGTGCCTCATCCACCAGCCGCGCATAGATGTTCTCCAGCACGGACACGTCCGGATAATCGCGGTCGAAGAAGAAATCGTGAGTATGGCGGTCGGCGTAGGAATGCATCAGGATGGCGCGGGCCGGCGCTCCGTCGCGGCCGGCGCGCCCGACTTCCTGGTAATAAGCTTCCAGCGATCCGGGCAGCGCGGTGTGGATCACGGTCCGTATGTCGGGCTTGTCGATGCCCATGCCGAACGCGATGGTGGCCACGATCACCTGCAATTCCCCGCTGAAGAAAGCAGCCTGCACTTTCTTGCGCCGCTCGGATTCCAGGCCGGCATGGTAGGCGGCCGCCGGGAAATCCTGTTTCAATTCGGCGGCGAAGCTGTCGGCCTCGCGCCGCGTGGGCACGTAGACGATGGCGGGCCGACGCGCGGCATCTTGCAGCAGTTCGCGGGCCAGGTCGGCGCGCTCGCTGGGCGGCACCTCTACTACTTCGATGGCGATGTTGGCCCGCCGGAACCCGTGAATGAAACGGGCAGGTTCGCCCAGTCCCAGTTGCTCGATGATGTCGTTCTGCACCAGCGGCGTGGCCGTGGCGGTCATGGCGATCACCGGCGCTGGACGGAAATGCGGCAGGTGCTGGCCGATCATGCGGTAGTCGGGGCGGAAATCGTGGCCCCATTGCGAGATGCAATGCGCTTCGTCGATAGCCACCAGGCTCGGCTTGCGTTTGGCGAGCATCGCCGGAAAGCCGGGCACGCGCAGCCGCTCCGGCGCTACGAAGAGGAATTGCAGATTGCCCGCGAGATAATCGATGCAAGCCTGCCGCGAAGCTGCGCGGTCGCGCCCGGAATGGATGCGCTCCACGGCGCAGTTCTGTGCTTTGAGCTTGGCCACCTGATCTTCCATCAGCGCGATGAGCGGGCTGATCACCAGCGTGGTGCCGCCGCGCGCCACGCCGGGGAGTTGATAACAGAGCGACTTCCCGGAGCCGGTAGGCATCACCAGAAGCACGTCGCGGCCCGCGATGACAGCTTCGCAAACGGCTTCCTGATTGGGCCGGAACGATTCGTACCCAAACACGCTATGCAGCAGATCCGTGAGGCTCGCGTTGCTCGCCGTGGGCAGTGGTTGGTGGCTGGTGGCTGGTGGTTGTGCGTCATGCGCTACCGAGCCGCGACGGTCAGGGAGCGGTCCTGTCTTACCCACCTTTCCCACCACCTCTCGCAGATAATCTTCAATCCCTTCGATAAAAGGCGCCAGCTTCGCCGTCCCCCGCTGGATGCGCTTCAGGTACGCCTCCCATTGGCCCGTCATCGCCGGGCTCTTTACCTCCGGGTGCACCACCTCGATCAGATGGATACCCTTCTCGGTGGCCTGCAGCATCTTCCCTTCCCGCACCATATACCCGCGCTTAAGTAACACTTCGATGATCGAGGCGCGCGTGGCCGGAGTGCCCAGGCCGGTCTCCTTCATGGCGTC
>JBEKPZ010000291.1:0-9519 GCA_049520215.1 Bryobacteraceae bacterium
GTCATTTCAATGTCGCGCACAGGGGTGACGGTGGTAGCCATAGTGGACGGGGGCTAAGTGGTCGTTGCTCCTCTTATCCAGGATACAACTTGGTGGATCGTTTCGTGGGGCGGGACTCCAGGCCTGCGGCCGACGTCCACGTCGGCCTGGTGGACCCGCGCTTCGCTTGCGAAAGGCTGATTAACAATCGGCCTGCAGGCATCGCGTTTGTTCGCGGCCAGCCACGGACACGGGTACCCAAGCTGTAGGGCCGGCGACGGCCTTTTCAGCCACGGCGGCAGGTGTATTACGCCGCCGGGGATGGGTATGTCCATAGTTCTGCCCACATTTACACGGTGGGAGATGTGCGGGGAGAGTCTCAGGACTGGCGTGTCGGGACCGTCGCGCCCGGCCGCACATGCGATCAAGGCCGATTTGCGGGGGCCGCGAGATGATAAGTTGGGGCCATGAAGCAAAGAGAGATTCTGGCTCAAATCACCGGCATCGGAATCGTGCCGGTGGTGCGCACTTCCAGCGCCGAGACCGCTATTCTGGCGATCGAAGCCATCTACCGCGGCGGCGTCCGCGCGGCCGAAATCACCATGACCGTTCCGGGCGCGGTGCGCGCGCTGGAAAAGATCGCGGACCAGTTTGGCGATAAGATCGTGCTGGGCGCGGGTACGGTGCTGGACCCGGAGACGGCGCGCATCTGCATGCTGGCGGGGGCCGAGTTCTTCGTCACGCCGAATTTGAAGCTCGCCACCATCGAAGTCGTCAAGCGCTATGGGAAGGTGGTCTGTCCGGGTGCGTTGACGCCCACCGAAGTGCTCACCGCGTGGGAGGCCGGCGCCGACGTGGTCAAGATTTTTCCATGCGGCAATGTGGGCGGGCCGAAGTACATCAAGGCACTGAAGGGGCCGTTCCCGCAGATCGAAATGATTCCGACCGGCGGCGTGAACCTGGAGACCGCCGGCGAGTTTTTGAAGGCGGGCGCCTGCGCGGTGGCCGTGGGCGGCGAACTGGTGGACGCCAAGCTCATCCGGGAAGGGCGTTACGATTTGATCGAGGAGAAGGCGAGGCAGTATTTGGCGGCCATCGCCAAGGCGCGCGCGGAGATGAAGGAGGGCGGGCTTTAGCCCGCGCGGGGCTTGAGCCCCGCTCCGCCGCGCTTACTTCAGCTCTGTCATGATTCCAGGCAGGCTCCATTGCGCCTGCATGCTGCCGGCGCCCCACCCGAACTCAGCCGCCATCACCTTGCCGACTTCCTCCTGGCTCTTGCCCTCGTGGATCAGGCCCGCAGCGCGATTGCGCAGTTTCTCGACGTTGTTCCGATACTCCAGTAGCCCTGCCTTGGTGGTCACCGGACCGTGCCCCGGGATGACCGTATCGAAATCGAGTTGCAGCGCGCCGTCGAGAGTCTCGGTCCAGGCCTTCAGGCTGCCGCCGCCCCCGTAGTCGATCAGCGGAGTCTTGCCGGCCATCAAGTCGCCGGTGTGGATGGTGCGCAGCGCGGGAAAGTAGACGACGGCGTCGCCGTTGGTGTGGCCGCGGCCGAAGTAGCGCGCGCGCACTTCCTTGCCGCCCAGAAACACGGAGCACTCCTCGGTGAATACGACCCGTGCCGGGGTCATATTCGCGGGAGCGTTGGGCTGATTGTGCTCCACGATGTTGGCGCGCGCATTGGCCGTCGAGATGATCTCGGCCGTGGAGACGAACCTGACGTTGCCGCCGCTGTGATCGGAATGATGGTGCGTGCTCACCACGTACCTAACCGGCTGATCGGTGACGCTCTTCACCTTCGCCATGATGTTGGCGTAGTCCTGCTCGAATTTGTCGTCCACCAGGATGACGCCTTCGCCGGTCACATACACGGCGACGTTGCCGCCGTCGCCCTCGATTTCGTAAAGATCGTTCTTGACTTTGTTGAGGGTCAACGCCGGAGGCTCCTTGCCCTGGTTTTGGGTGTAAGCGACCCAGCAACCCGCGAGGAGGAGTGCGCCCGCAGTGATCCGCGCGATCAGTGTTCGGCTCATGGGGGCCACTATATCAGATGGCGGAGTCGTTGGTTACTTCTTCTCGTCTTTCTTCTCGTCCTTCTTATCGTCGGGCGGACGCCGCGGCTTGCGCGGGACTGGCTTGGCGCTGGCCATCTCGACGTAGGTCCGGATAATGCGTTCCTTCTGCTCCGGATCGAGGACCAGGCTGCTCCGATTGCCGCTGCCGGAGAGCGTGAAGTAGCCGTCGCCCGGGTGCACCGCGTAAAGCATCGCCGCCATCGCCCACGACGGCGCATCATACAGCATCGGCTGGTAGGCGCGGTACGCATCGGCTATGGGATGGGCGCTGGAATATGCGAAATCCTTCGCGATACTGTCCCCTGGAAAGGGCAGCGCCTCGCCGATCTCCCGCCCAACCGTAACGATCGGCGTGGGCCAACCGGCGAACACCTTCTCGGCGGCGGCGGGGTCCGCCTGGATGCCGGTTTCGGTCGCGCAAAGCAGCCTGACCTTGCGGGCGATCCAATCCTTCACGCCGTGCATATCCAGCAATCGCGCGAGATCGGTAGCCGGCCCGCTCAGCACCACGGCGGCATTCTGGTCGTATTGGGCCATCAGCGCGTTGCGGATCAGCGTCGCGGGATCGGCGGTGTCGTTGATACTCTTGATGCCAGTCGCGCCGTCCGGCTTGCTGAACATAGCCGATTCGCCGGCGGGTTTCCCATCGGCCAGCCCGATCGGCGCAGAGTGCATGAACATGGCCGCCTGACCGGTAGTGGCGCTGGCATAGAAGCGGCCCACGGCATCGCAGAACTGCGCGGCCCGCAAATCCCCGCTGCTGACCGCGAGGGCCGCGATGCGCGCCTGTTCCTTGCCCTCGAAGCCGTGCAGCATCGCCAGGGCCAGCACATCGTCGATCCTGGCCATGGCGGAATCGAACACGATGCCCACGGCCGGCTTGGCCGATCCCGGAAACTGCATGTCAGGTAAGGTCCAGCGCGTCCAGGCGTCCCGTCGAATCGCCGAAATGCTCGACGTGCACGCCCATGCGGTCCATCATCGCCAGATACAAATTGCACATGGGCGTCTCTTTCCGGTAGACGATCCGCCGCCCGGATTTGAAGTGGCTGCCGCCGCGCCCGGCGATCAGGGTGGGCAGGTCTTCGTGCAGATGGCGGTTGCCGTCGGAAAGCCCGGCGCCGTACACGATCATGCAACTGTCGAGCAGCGAGCCATCGCCCTCGCGGATCGAACGCATCTTCGCGATCCAGGCGGCAAACTGGCGCACATGATAACTGTTGATCTGCGCCACCTTCTCGATCAGGTCCGGCTGGTTGCGGTGATGCGTCAACGGGTGGTGGCCGTCGGGAATGTCGATCTCGCGGTACGGCCGCGACGTGCCTTCGTGCGTCACCAGGAACGTAATCACGCGCGTGAGGTCCGACTGGAAGGCCACCGTCATCATGTCGGTCATCAGCTTGAAGTGCTCGGCGAAATCGGCCGGGACGCCGTACGGCTTCTCCATGTGCGGATCGATTTGCGCGTTGTCCTTCTCGGCTTTTTCGATCTGCCGCTCGATCTCGCGGATCGAAGAAAGATATTCGTCGAGCTTGCGCCGATCCGTGGGGCCGAGGCCGGTCTCGAGCCGCCGCGTGTCGTCGGTGACGAAATCGAGAATGCTGCGGCGATATAGATTCTCGCGCGCGCGGGCCGCGGGCGTGAGCGCCGCGCCATTGCCGAAGAGCCGCTCGAAGAGCGCACGCGGATCGAGCACCGGCGGCAGCGGCTGCGTCTCGCTCTTCCACGCCAGATTGTTGGTGTAAGCGCACGAATAACCCGAGTCGCAATCGCCGGCCTGCCGCGCATCTTCCATGCCCAACTCGAGCGAGGGGAAGCGGGTCTGCTTGCCCACCTGGTTGGCCACGATCTGGTCGAACGAGACGCCAGCCTTGATGTCGATAACGGTCTTGCGCGGCTGCACGCCGGTGAGGTACGAAGCACAGCAGCGGCCATGATCGCCCGCGCCGTCGAGCAAAGCGCGCCCGGTGTTGTGGGTCAGATTGCCGAACAGCGTGATGTCCTGGCGGTACGGCTCGAGCGGCTTCAGAATGCGCGGCAGCTCACCGAGCGGCCCTTCGTAATCCGGGTTCCAGCCGTCCATGATGATGCCGTTGGGCACGTACACGAAAGCCATCCGCACCGGCGGATTGGAGCGCGTGGCGGCCAGCGCCGGGACCATGGCGTCCAGGAACGGAAGCGCGACGGCCGTGCCCATGCCGCGCAAGAATGTGCGCCGCGGGAGAGATTTCTTGCTAATCATCATTGAGCTACCTCGTATTGCATAACTGTCTGGAGGGCGGACTTTAGTCCGCGCGGGGCTTAAGCCCCGCCTCCCCCCTGCCCATCTGAAACGGAGCGCTGTGCACAATATCGAAAATCAGCGATTGGAACCGATACCCGCCCGCCGCTATATCGCGATTGATGCCGTTCACCGTCGGCCGGTCGTACGGTTTCAGCCCGCGCCCCAGCGCATAAGTCAGCATCTTTTCCGTCAGGCAGCGCGAGAACTGCGGCAGGCCCGCCATCAGCAGGGCGCGCATCTCGTCCGGCGTCTTGAACGTCTTGCCGTTGGGCAGCGCCCCGCTCGAATCCACCGGGAATTTGCCGTCTTCGGTGCGCCACTTTCCGATGGCGTTGTAATTCTCCAGGCCGAACCCCAGCGGGTCCATCTTGTTGTGGCACGACGCACACATGGGGTCGGCGCGGTGCTTCTCCATCTGCTGGCGCAGCGACATCAGCGTCCCCACGGCGCTTTCATCGAGCGGCGGCACGTCCGGCGGCGGCGGCGGAATCTCGGAGCCCAGAATATTGTTCAGCACATACTTGCCGCGCAGCACCACGGAGGTGCGCGTGGGATAACTCGAAACCGTCAACACACTCGCCTGGCTGAGCAGGCCGCCGCGCTGGCCGGTGGTCAATTCCACGCGGCGGAAATCCGGTCCGGTTACGCCCGGGATGCCATAGAACTTCGCCAGCCGCGCGTTCAGGAAAGTGTATTTGGCGTCGATGAAATCGGAAAGCGGGCGATCCTCGCGCAGCACGTACTCGAAAAACATGCGCGTCTCGGTCTTCATGGCGTCGCGCAATTCCGGTCCCCACTCGGGAAACTTGTCGGGGTCCGGTTTCACCACGTCCAGATTGCGGATCTCCAGCCACTGGCCGGCGAAGTTGCTGGCGAACGCGGCCGCGCGCCGGTCCGCCATCATGCGCTTCACCTGCGCATCAAGCACGGCCGGTTCGTGCAGTTTGCCCGCCTCGGCCAAGCCCAGCATTTCATCGTCAGGCATCGAACTCCACAGGAAATAGCTGAGCCGCGACGCCAGTTCGACATCCGGAATCCGGTGTACGTCCTGCGCATCGGCCGGGTTGGGATCGCGCTCGATGCGGAACAGGAACTGCGGCGTCACCAGCATGGCCTGGATGGCCAGTTGGATGCCTTGCTCCGTGGTCTCGCCGCGCGACCGGGCCAGCGCGACGAACTTCAGCAATGACGCCACCTCGGCGCGCGTCGCCGGCCGCCTGTAAGCGCGATGCGCCAGCGCGGAGACAATCTTCTCCACGCACGCCTGCCCGGACTTGGGATCGCAAATCAGAATCTTCTTGCGGCTGGCCCGCTCCACATCGGTGGGGAACGGCCCCTCAAAAACCATCGAATTCAGAAACTTGTTCTTCTTGTTGTTGTACGCATCCTTTTCGGACAGCGTTTTGACGAAGTCGTCGTCGATGAAGCCGGCGCGGAAGACGTGGTCGCCGGAGGGCAGATACATGCGCACTTCTGCCTCGGAATACGGGTCGAAGTAGACCAGCTTCGACGGCTTGGTTTCGACCGGCAGCGTCTTCATCAGCACGCCGTCGATCCAGAAGCCGAGCGTCACTGGCTTAGCGTCCGCGGCGCGCTCGCCGGGCATGCCGAACCGGACGATGTAATCGCCATCCCACTCCACTCGATGCGAGGCTTCGATGGTGCTCAGGTCCACGCGCCGGATGGTTTTGTCTTTCGTATGGTATTGCACTTCCAGCGGCTTCTTGGGCAGCGGATCGGCGCCCATGGCCCGCGAGGCGATGGTTTCGGCCGCATCCATGTAGCGTTCCATCAGCACGGGCGAAATCGTGAGGACGTCCGCGATGTTGTCGAAGCCGAAGCCCGAGTCGTCGGTGGGGAAGTCTTTTTCGGCGCGGAAATCCACGGCCAGCAGATCGCGAATGGTGTTGGAATATTCGCTGCGGTTGAGGCGGCGCGCCGTCACGTGCCCCGGATCCGGTTTGACGTTGCGGTCGGCCTTCTCGAATTCGCCTTCCACGTAGTGAACGAGGGCCTGCATCTGCGCTTCGGGCGGGCGGGGAATGCCTTTGGGCGGCATCTCGCCGGCGCGCAGCTTGTCCAGGATCGTTTCCCACCCGTCGCGATAGTTCGCGATCGAATCCGGCGACAGGAGCAGCTTGACGTTCAGCCCCCCGGACGACAGCTTGTCGTTATGGCATAGCGTGCAGGTCTTGGACAGCACCGGCTTCACGGCCGAGTCGAAATCGGCCGGCGGGGCGTCGGCGGCGCACAAAGGGCCGGCTAGCGACACAGCGATTGCGATTGTCCACAGATTGATGCGCACCACATCCTGCTCCGAATGGCTATAGTTCTATAATACCCTTGTGGGGCAGCTTGGCAAGCTCCGGCCGATTGTCAATCGGCCAACTGCCGCGCATCGCAGACCTGGAGATCCACCCCCGCCATGCTAAAATCGGAAAAGTGGCAAAACAAAAGCAACCCAAGGAGCCCATGCCGCCCCTGCGTGTCTGGGCAGGACCGGTCGCGCTGGGCTGGCTAGTGCCGGGCGGCGGGCATTTTCTCCTCAAGCGCAACGGCCGGGCCGTATTGTTACTGGTTTCCATTACCCTGATGTACCTTTGCGGTTTGATGATGCGCGGCGCCATGTTTCAGCCGCAAAGCGGCGACCTGCTGACCGTCCTGATCAACTGGGGCGGTTTCATCGGCAACCTGGCATCCGGGTTCTTGTATCTGCTCACGGTCTGGCTGGGCTACAATCAGCCCGACATGGCCGGAGCGGTGCATGACTACGGCACAAAATTCCTGGTCACCGCGGGCCTGCTCAACATTCTGGCCATGGTGGATGTTTTCGAAATCGCGGCGGGGAGGAAAAGCTAAATGCCCAAGATGACCCTCTCCCACTTGGAAGCGTCCCTGCTATTTGCCCTGTTCACCTCCATCGTCATGGGCGTGGTAACCAAGCGCGACGACCGCGAACGCCTCCGCTACGGTCTCTACGTGTTTGGCTGTTTCGCCGCCGCGCTCGTCGGCATCGGCTGGGTGATGCACTTCGGCCACGGCTAGATCCCCGTGGGGCAGGCTGGCAGCCTGCAGGCCGATTGTCAATCGGCCGCTATACCCCCACGCTCAATCGTAAAAGTTGCGCTCCCAGGCGTGCCGCCGGAGCACCGCCAACGTCTCTGGCGGTAAAGCCCCCTTGCCGGGCACCGCGCAATTGGCTTCCGCATTCCGCAAACTGCGCATCCCCGGAATCACCGTGGATACCGCCGGATGCGAAAGGCAGAAGCGCAGCGCGATCTCCGGCAGGCTCGCGGCGTCCACGCCGAGATCCCCCAGCAGACGATCCACGCGCTCCCGCACCTGCCTCTTCCGGTCACCCTTGAAATAGCTCGCGCGGAAGTCGCCCGGCGCGAAGCGCGTGTTTTCATCGATCTTACCGGTCAGGCTGCCTTCATCCAGCGGCACGCGCGCGATCACGCCAATATCGCGCGCCACCGCCAGCGGAAACAGCTTGCCCTCCGGGCTCTGATCGAAAACGTTGTAGATCACCTGCACCGTGTCGATCAATCCCGTCTCGACGATTTCAAGCGCCGAATCCGGCTGATGGTCGTTGATCGAAATTCCCACGGCTCGCACTTTGCCGGAACGCTTCAGCTCTTCGAAGCCGCGCCGCCACTCGTCGCTCGCGATCCACTCCGGATTCCACACGTGCAGTTGCAGCAGATCGATGGTTTCCACTCCCAGGTTCTTGAGGCTGCGCTCGGTCGACCGCAGGATGTAATCATACGGAAACACCTGCTCGATGCCGATTCCGGGCCGCGCCGGCCACAATTGGTTCTTCGGCGGAACTTTGGTGGCCACGTAGATTCTGCCCCCGGCCTCGCGCACCACTTGTCCCACCAGTTGTTCGCTATGCCCCGCGCCATACGCCAGTGCCGTATCGATAAAGTTCAAACCCAGTTCGATGGCGCGCCGCAGCGCCGCGAGCGATTCGCCGTCGCTCCCGCCGAGCCACTGGGTTCCCCCAATGCCCCAGGCGCCGTACCCCATCTCGCTGATTTGGAAGTTGGTCCGACCCAGCCTGCGATATTCCATCAAACGTCATTATAAACAATGGAGGGCGGGCTTGAGCCCGCGCGGGGCTTAAGCCCCGCTCTTCGGCGAGCGAAGCTCGCCCCTATATAAGAATATGAAACGCGAGGCGGCGCTAAACTAGTCGATAGAGCATATGCGGCGGGCCCTCATCGCGCTGTTCGTTCTGACGTTGGCGGCCTTCGCCGCCAACATCAAGCTTTACCTGAAAGACGGCGGCTTTCACCTGGTGCGCGAATATCGCGTCGAGACCGATCACGTCCGCTACTACAGCGTGGAGCGGAGTGAGTGGGAAGAAATGCCGCTCGACCTCGTGGACCTGAAGCGCACCGAATCCGAAATGGCCGACCACCGGGCCCAACTCGCCGAGGAGACCAAGGTGGTTGCCGAAGAGGAGAAAGCGGTGCACGAGGCGCGCGCCGAAGTCGCCAAAATCCCGAGCGACCCCGGCGTGTATTATGTGGAAGACAATACCGTCAAGCCCGTCAAAGTGGCCGAATCGAAGTTGCACACCCACAAAGGCCGCACCGTCCTCCAGGTCCTGTCGCCGATCCCGGCGGTGAGCGGAAAGGCCACCCTCGAATTGGACGGACTGCATTCGCAGAACATTCTCAGCAATCCCGAGCAGGAATTCTATATCCAACTCTCGGCCGAGGAGCGTTTTGGAATCGTGAAGCTGGCGCCCGAACACGGCATCCGCATCGTCGAGAAGATCACCATCGTTCCCATCACCAAGGAAGTCATCGAGGAGCCCATCGAGGTGCAGGTCTTCCGCAAGCAGATGACGCAGGACGGCCTTTATAAGCTTTGGCCGATGAAGCCCATGGATCCCGGCGAGTACGCGGTGGTCCAATTCACGGCCGGTAAGACGAATATGCAGGTGTGGGACTTCGCCATCAAGCCGGCCGGCAAGAGTTAGTGTTATGTGGGGCGGGCAATTTTGCCCGCAGCCGCCTTTTTAGGCGGCTTGCAGCGCTGCAGACTATCCTGCGGCCCAGGCAAATCAAACTACCCCATTACCGTTTGTTCCTTGATCTGCCCTTCTCAAAGACGTGCCACCAGCATGGGTGGCGATCTCCCAAGACCAACAGCGCGTTGTCGCCTATG
>JBEKPZ010000292.1:0-10218 GCA_049520215.1 Bryobacteraceae bacterium
GAAGTCGGCGAGCGACCGCGGCCGGAGTCCAGCTTCGAACTGCGCATCCTCGGGCTGCCGCGCGCCGGAAACAAGTTCCCGATCGGGCATTACGTTTCAGCTTACCGTACCAGTTCCAGGGCGCGCCGGAAGAGCGGCTCGAATTCGGTGCTGGGCGGAGGGGGCGCACCGGCGACGCGCGCCTTACGTACGGCGGCTTCGGCGGCGGGGCGCGCGCAGCCCAGGTTAAGCAGCGCGGAAAGAACGTCCTGCTCGATGGCAGTCAAGGCCCCGCTGGGCGCGCCGGGCGCGGAAGCGGCTTCCTCGCCGGAGGGCGCGGGCATTTTGTCGCGCAGTTCCAGGACCATGCGCTCGGCGGTCTTCTTGCCCACGCCGGGAATGCGCACCAGCCGGTCGACTTCGCCGCGCCGGATGTTGGCGATCAGGTCCAGCGCGGGAATGCCGGAGAGCACCGCCATGGCCATTTTCGGACCGATGCCGGAGACCGAGATCAGCTTTTCGAATAGCGCCTTTTCGTCCTGGGTGAGAAAGCCGTAGAGCGCCAGGGCGTCCTCGCGCACGTGGGTGTGGATGCGGAGGCGCACTTCCGCGCCCGTATCGGGCAGGTGCGCATAGGTCGACACCGGGATGGTCACATCGTAGCCCACCCCGCCCACATCCACCACCGCCTGGTTCGGATGCTTTTCGAGGAGGATGCCGCGGAGGAGAGCGATCATAAGAGTGTATTGTACAAGGTCGAAAAAGAGGGCGGGTCTGGAGACCCGCCGCAGGCGTGGACGCCCGCCCCACATTGAGGCCCTCTGTGCGCATCACCCCAGATTCAAGACCAACTTCAACGCCTGGTCCACCTCTGCCATGCGCGCAATGGGCATGATCCCGGCTGCTCTGAGAGCGAAGCTGGAAGCATAGAAATACTGTGTCCCTCGGTAATCCGGCTTCCCGAGCCGACACGCGGACGTTAGTCGGATAGTCGCGTGCCACATTCGCGGCCTCAGTCCCGGCCACCACCGCAACGACCAATGGTTGGCGGTTGATTGGGTCCGACGAGACCACCAGGACGGGCCGGTAGCCCGATTGTTCCCGGCCCTCGGTGGGATCCAGATTGGCGAAGTAGATTTCACCGCGTCTGATCATGGGACAACCCATCACCTTCAGCGGCGGCGAACTCCCGTGCGATCGCAGCATTCTCCGCCTGAATGGCCGGGTCGGCGGCCATCTCCGCCATGGCTTGACGGAACATCCTGTTCTTACGACGGGCAACAAACTCCCGCAAGGCAACCGTCACGAGTCGATTCAAGTTCCCTTGCAGACCGGGGGGAGCGGCCGCTGCCACTTCCTCCACCAAACTGCGCGGCAGTGCTACGCTGCGGCGCACTGTTGTTGTTAGCTGCTGAGTCTTCATCATGCACACTCTACATCACACATCTTATCACCCCAGGCGCGCCGCGCGTGCGCCACGCTGACCGTGCGAACATCGTCACATGGCCCGCCGCCGGTTTCTGGTCGAACCCGTTCACGACAACACCGCCGAACTGCGCGGCGAGGATGCCCGTCATCTGGCGCGCGTGCTGCGCGCCGAACCGGGACAACCATACGAGATCTCCGACGGCACGGGCGTTTATCTGGCGGTGATCGCCAGCGTCGAAAGGGAACGCGTGACCTTCCGCGTCGTCGAAGCGCTCGACCCGCCGCCAGCGCCTGTGCGGCTCACTCTCTTCGCCGCGCTGATTAAGTTCGATCGTTTCGAGTGGTTGGTGGAGAAAGCCACCGAACTGGGCGTTGCGGCTATCGTCCCGGTAAACGCCGCGCGGAGCGAGAAGGGACTTCTGGAAGCCGCCCGCAAACGAGCCGAGCGCTGGCGGCGCATTGCGCACGAAAGCAGCGAGCAGGCGCGCCGCCTTGGCCCGCCCGAAATCGGCGAACCGCAACCACTGGCCGCGGCTATCGGACCGCCAGCGGGGCTCCGCTATTTCCTGGACGAAAAGGCCGGCATGCCGCCGCTCGCGGCCGTCATCCCGCCACACGGGGAACGCCGCGGTTCGGATTCGGTTGCGCTGCTGACCGGCCCCGAAGGCGGCTGGACCGACGCGGAAAGGGTCGCCGCCACCGCCGCCGGATGGGCGCCCGTATCGCTCGGAGCCCTGGTCCTGAGGGCCGAAACCGCGGCCATCGCCGCCGCCGCCATCCTCACCCATGCGTGGTGGGCATCTCAGTTAGAATGAAACCGTAGGGAAGCTTTCTTGCGCACTCCTTTCGACCTGCTCGCGATATTCATCGTCATCCTCACCCAGTGGCACATGAGCCGGCAGTTTCTGGCTGCCGCTGCACGCCGGCTTTCTCCGCGCGCGGCGGTGGTCATACGCCGCGCCGTGTTGGTCTTCTACGCCCTGATGGCCGCTGGATTCGCGTTAGGCTTCTCCTACCTGGTGAGCCGGTACAAACTGCCGCCAAGTCCTGCGCTGATAGCCGGCGCGGTGGCGCAGATCTGGCTGTTCGGTTCCACTGCCGGATACCTGGCTTACCGCGCCGTGCGATGGCTTGCCGGACGGGTCTGGGGCCCCACTTTCGATCCCTCGCGCCGCCGATTGCTCAACGCCACGGGAGGAGCGCTGCTGGCCGCGCCGTTCGCGGTTGTGGGTTACGGCGCGCTCATCGAACGCCTGGATTTCCAGGTGCGGGAAGTGGAGATCCCCGTTCCCAATCTCCCCGACGGTCTGGATGGATTGCGCCTGCTGCACTTGAGCGACATCCATCTGAGCGCGTTTCTGAGCGAGAAGAATTTGGCGCGGGTCATCGATAGCGCCAACCAATTGCGCCCGCACCTGGCGCTGGTAACGGGCGATCTGATCACCGCGGGGGGAGACCCTTTGGATGCCTGTCTTCGGCAACTCGCCCGTTTGCGCGCGGATGCCGGCGTTCTCGGATGCATGGGGAATCACGAAGACTACGCCATGGTCGAGAACCTCACGGAACGCGAGGCCGCGCGCCTCGGCATCCCTTTTCTGCGCGGACGGGCGCGGGCTTTGCGCTTCGGCGGCGCCGTGTTGAACGTTGCGGGAGTGGATTACCAACGGTCCGGCCGGAACTATCTGCCGGGCGCCGAGCGACTGGTGCTGCCCGGCGCCTATAACGTGCTGCTATCGCACAATCCCGACGTCTTTCCAGTGGCGGTTGAAAAAGGCTACGATTTAACTCTGGCAGGCCACACACACGGCGGCCAGGTGACGGTGGAAATTCTGCACCAACCCATCAATGCGGCGCGATTCTTTACGCCGTTCGTGTATGGATTATACCGGCGTGGAGCGGCTGCGGAATATGTCACGCGCGGCATCGGCACCATTGGCATTCCGGCGCGGATTGGCGCGCCTCCCGAGATCGCGCTGCTGCGATTGAGAAAGGCATAGACGCCCGGCGTGCGATACCTGATCCTGAGCGATATACACGCCAACTTGGAAAGCCTGGAGGCGGCGGTGGAGCATGCCGCGGGCAAGTACGACCAGGTGCTGTGCTGCGGCGACCTGATCGGTTACGGTGCGGATCCCAATGCGGTGACCGAGTGGGTGCGCGCGCACGCCGCGGGGGTGGTGCGGGGCAATCACGACAAGGCTTCCGTGGAACTCGACGACCTGGAGTGGTTCAATCCGGTGGCGCGCGCCGCGGCCATCTGGACGCATCACGCGCTGACGCCGGAGAATGCGGAGTATATTCGCAACCTGCCCAGAGGGCCGCTGACGTTCGACGGCTTCCAGATCGTGCATGGCTCGCCTCTCGACGAAGACGAGTACATTCTGTGCGTGGCCGATGCCGGGTTGGTCTTCGGCTATCTGGAGACGCCGCTGACGTTCTTCGGACACACGCACCTGCAGGGCGGCTTCATCTGGAACCGTGCGCGCGTGGAGACCATCGGGAAGACGCCGGCGGCGGAAGAGCGCCAGACTCTGGAACTGGATCCGGAGTGCGCCTACATGATCAATCCCGGTTCGGTGGGGCAGCCCAGAGACGGCGATCCGCGCGCGGGCTACGTGCTGTACAACACCGACGAGAGTTTCCTGATTTTCTACCGGCTGCCGTACGATGTGGGCAAGGCGCAGGACAAGATCCGGCGCGCGGGTCTTCCGCCGCTGCTGGCCGATCGGCTGGCTGCGGGGCGGTAGCCAAATCCCTCATCGGAGGCCAGCACTTCGCTTTCCGGAGAATCGGACTTCCTTGATCGGTACGGTCGCAACCGGCGCATTTTGGCAGATCCCATATAATGTCAAACTAGCAGTGGGCCGATCGCAGGCGCCTTAACATCCCATGAACACAAAACGCACTCACATCGTCATTGCGCAGCAACTCGTGACGGAAATCGACATCTTAGTCGGCAAACGAGGTGGCAGCAAGTTCCTCACGCAGGCGGCCGAGAAGGATCTCATGCGCCTGCGCCAGATCAAGGCGTTGGAAAAAGCCTCCGGGTCCTGGAAGGACAAAGACCATCCCGAGCTCAAACAGGGCGCCGCCAAGTGGGTGAAAGGACTGCGACGCGAATACGACCGGCCTTTTGAGAAGGTGACGGCCCGCTGAAATGGCCACCTTCCTGCTCGACACCAGCGTCATCATCGACACTCTGAACAATAGGCGTGGCCGTCCTGCCTACTTGCTCGAACTGGTGAAGGCTGGTCACGTTTCTGGCGTGCTGTCCCATCAATATCACCGAGGTCTACGCGGGAATGCGGCCCAAAGAACAGGCGGCAACTGAGGAACTCTTTGCCAGCCTGCAACACTTCCCCATTGCGCCACCGGCTGCTCGCCTGGCTGGCGAGTTCAAGCGCGATTACGCCCGCAAGGGTATTACCCTCAACCTGGGTGATGTCATGATGACCCTGTTTACGGATTACGTCAAGGGACTTTCCGATGGAGAAGTTATCGCTTCATCCAGGGCCGGCGTGAAACACACTCACATGTATCGGCGAACGTTCGCTTAATGCAGTGACAATTCCTGCACTTTACATCGGGCTGATGTGGGGCGGCCAATCCTGGCCGCAGCCGCCTTTTCAGGCGGCCAGGGCCGGCTGAAAGCCGGCTGCGGGCAGAATACCCGCCCCACACAAGATCCAAGCTGGTCGTCACTCTATTGTGCGAGACTCAATAACATTCTCTAGCTCTAGCGGCCCGCCTTGCGGGTGGTCTCTCCGTTCCCTCCCAAGATCTCCCGCACCTTGCCGGCGAGGGTCGCGGGCGTGAACGGTTTCTGGATGAAACCGGATTCGCCGGACGGCAGGCCGCTGCTAACACCGGCCTGGTCCGTGTAACCGGACATGAAGAGCACCTTCATCGCCGGACGGCGCGGCACCAGGCCGGCGGCCAATTCGCGGCCGCCCTCCTTCGGCATCACCACATCCGCGATCAGCAGATGGATCGGACCTTGGTGCGCGCCAGCAATCCGCCGGGCCTCGGCGGGGTTGGGCGCGTCGAGTACCTTATAGCCTTCGCGCCGCAGGGTGTCGCGCACCAGGTTGCGCACCTGGTCCTCATCCTCCACCAACAGAATCGTCTCGGAACCGCCCGCCGCCTTGGCCAACACCACCTCAGTCTCCGGCGCGGCGGCCTGGTCGAAACGCGGCAGATAGACTTTGACGGAGGTGCCCTTGCCGAGTTCGCTCGACACCTCGATGGCGCCGCCGCTCTGCTTGACGATGCTGGATACGGTGGCCATCCCAAGCCCCGTGCCCTGGCCCTGGGCTTTGGTAGTGAAGAACGGTTCAAACAGATGCGCGAGCGTTTCGGTGTCCATTCCCGAACCGATATCGCCGACCACCAGCGCCACATACTTGCCCGGCTTGATGGCGGCCCGCGTGGATGTCGAATGCCCGTCAAGCTCCGCGTTGCGGGTTTCGATGGTCAGGGCGCCTCCGCGCGGCATGGCGTCGCGTGCGTTCACCGCCAGGTTCATAACCACCTGCTCGACCTGACCGGGATCGGCTTTCACCTGCCCGATTTCGCTGCCGAGAGTGAAGCACAACTCGATGCCTTCGCCGATCAGCCGCCGCAGCATGGCTTCCATGCCGGTGAGCAGTTGGTTCAGATTCAGAAACCTCGGCTGCAGCACCTGCCGGCGGCTGTGCAAAAGCAACTGGCGTGTGAGCCCGGCGGCGCGCTCCCCGGCTTTCATGATCTGCTCCACCGCGTTGCGGTTCGGGTCAGCCGCGGGGAGCGCGTTCAGCAGAATCTGGCTATAGCCGTTGATGATCGTCAGCAGGTTGTTGAAGTCGTGCGCAATCCCGCCGGCGAGCATGCCGACCGCTTCCATTTTGGCCGACTGCCGGAGTTGTTCTTCCAGCCGATTGCGTTCCGTCACGTCGTGCAATACCGAGAGGACGGCCGGCCGGCCGGCGTACGCGATGGTGTGCGAGGCGACTTCCACGTCGATCCAGCGGCCGTCTTTGAGCCGGTGACGCCAGTGGCCCGACGAGGCAAGGCCGCTGGCCCGGGCAACCGAATCTTTCAGCCGCGCTACGTCTTCCGGCGGACGGATGTCCACGAGGGTCATGGTCAGAAATTCTGCGAGGCTGTAGCCGTAATGGGCCACGGCCGCATGATTCGCCTCCAGGAACTGCAAGGTTTCCCTGTCGAACACCCACATTGGCAGGGGGTTGTCCTCGAACAGGAGCCGGAACTTCGCGTCGTTCTGCTTTAAGAGATCTTTCGCAGTCATCGGTATTGCCGGAACGCGGGCTTCTCCCGATCTCAGCATAATCAACTGCGGCCGAAAGTTACAGCGTGGTTACCCAGTGCTAGTGCTGTATCACACAATAACTCCGGCACGGTGTAAACGCTCGAACATATCCAGTGTTTCGCGGATGCCGTCTTCGAGGGGAGTCTGCGTAATTCCGGGCACATGCGCGCGCAGTTGGGTCCCGTCCATGCGGTAGGCGACGGGCACATGCGGGCCCTCCGCTTCGATGAGCCGGGAGGCTCCCGGGCGCAACCGGTCCAGGATCCCGATCAGTTCATCCATGGCGACGACTGTCCCTTCCAGGTTGAATGCGTGAGCGCCTTCGAGCGGCTCAAGCGCGCAGCGTACGAAACTCTCCGCGACATCAGCGACATATTGCAGATCCATGGGGCCGGTCAGCCGGATGCGAAACGGCTGGCCGAGCGCCACGGCGCGCATGGCCAGCGTGGGGTCGGCGGTGAGTCCGCGGTCGCGGCCCACGCCGTAGACGGTCCACGGCCGCAGTCCCACGCTCGAAATCCCGCTGCTGAGATAGAACACGCGCGCATTGCCTTCGTTGGCTTGTTTGAAGACCCCGTAATGCGTGGAGGGCTTCAGCGGATCGTCTTCGGTGAGCTTGCCGCTGCCGTAGGCCTCCTCGGGACCCCAGACCGCGGAGGAACTGGCATACACCACGCGCACCGCGCGGCCGGCGTCGCGCGCCGCTTCGAATACATTCAGCGTGCCGATGACGTTGACCATCCCCCCTTCGGCGGGTTGCGCCTGGCAGAAAGGCATCAACACGGCCGCCAGGTGCACGATGTGCGTGATGCCGCCGTCCTTGACGAGAGCCTTCAATCGCCCGCCGTCTTCGATGCGGCCCGTTTCCACCGCGGCCTTCCGGATCTGCGCGGCCGGCGCAATCAGCGAGAGCCGGGCGGGCGTGGGGTCCGCATCGTAGATCAGCACCTCCAGGCCGCGATCGAGCAGATTCTTCACCACCCACGCGCCGATGCAGCCTTGTGCGCCGGTTACCAGGATTCGCATTTGCTTCCCTTTGACAGGCTGAAGCCTGTCCCACCTCTGATACCCTAACAGCTTATGAGAATCACGCATCTTAGCACGGCGGTCATGGAGTCGAACTTCGACTGGACCATCGTGAAGGTGGAAACCGACGACAAGATCACCGGCTATGGCGAGGCTTTTCTGGGACCGGGGTTGACTGCGGTGATCCAGGAATTCGGGGAAATTCTGAGAGGCGAAGACCCCACTTCGATCGACCGCGTGCTGCGGCGCCTGCGCGCCAGTTGCGTGCATGCTTCACCGGGCCTGGCCTTCCACGCCATCAACGGCATCGAAACGGCTCTGCTGGATGCCATCGGCAAGCGTTACAAGCTGCCCATCTGGCAGATCCTGGGCGGAAAATATCGCGACCACGTGCGCGTGTACGCGGATTGCCACGCGGGCGAAGCGCTGGAGAGCATCACCCCGCTGTTGGTGCCTCGCGATCCGCAATGGATGCGGGCCGCGGACGACGCGGAGCGCCAGAGCCTGGTCAGCCTGAAGCATCACGGTTGGGACGCCTCGGGCGAAGAGCACCTCACGCCGGAAGCCTACGGTCGCCGTGCGCGGGAGATGGCCGCGCGCGGTTTCCGCATCCTGAAGTTCGATGTGGATGTGCCCACGCCGTACGAAACCGACGAGTACAATCGCGATCTGAGCGAGCGCGAGATCGAGCATGCGGCGGCGCTGGTGGCCGGCGCGCGCGAGGCGGTTGGAATGGATGTGGGGCTGGCCATCGATTGCCATTGGAACTACGGAGTGCAGGCGGCCATCGGTCTGGCGCGCGCCCTGGAGAAGTATAAGCTGCTGTGGCTTGAAGATCCCACGCCGCCGGAGAACATCGGCGCGCTGGGCGTGGTGCAGCGCAATACCAGCCTGCCGCTGGCCACCGGTGAGAATCACTATTTTCGCCTGGACTTCGAACGGCTGATCGTCGAGGCGGGCCTGCGGGTGCTGGCGCCGGATGTGCAGAAGCTCGGCCTGTGGGAGGGGCGCAAGGTCGCCGACCTGGCGGACATGCACTATGTGAACCTGGCGTGGCACAATATCAGCAGCCCTCTGGGCACCATGGCCGGAGTGCACCTGTGCGCCGCCACTCCCAATTTCCTGGCGCTCGAATGGCATGCGGCCAGCGTGCCGTTTTTCGACGCTTTGGTGAAGGGCGGGGAAGGGCCGCTGATCCAGGACGGCAAGATCGCCGTGCCGGATGTTCCTGGGCTGGGCATCGAACTCGACGAAGACGTGGCTTATAAATACCGCAAGCCGGGCGAGAAGTTCTTCGGAGATTGAGTGGAACGGAAATACTACTCGACCGCCATCGTCACCTGGTTTGCAGCCACCCCGCCCACGCTCAGCGCCACAGGCACGGCGCCGCCCGCCGGAGTATTCGCGGGCACCTGCACGTTCACCTGATAGAGTCCTACCCAGCCCGGCGCGAGCCCGGCGAACTCGACCGTGGCGGGAACGTTGCCGATAGTGACAGTCACGTTGTTGGTGGTCTTCGCCAGCGGACCGGACGGCGCGGGCGCGCCGGTGGCAGGCTGATTCGTCACCGGTCCGAGGCCCGTGGCGAAGATGTCGATGTAGTCCACGCCGCGCCGGGCAGGCTGGCCGTTGTACTGCGAATTGGCCGGGGCGGCCAGCGTGGCGGTGCCGTTGATGAGAATCGCGCCCTGGCCGGCGCCGGTGCCGGTCGCCGTATAAAGGCCGGGCGAAAACTGCGCGAGTGGCACGCTGACCGTGTTGCCGCTCAGATCGTCGGTGACGATGGCGAGCTGCGCCTGGGTTTGTCCCGCCAGTTCCCAGGGGACCTGTGCGTCCACCTGCAGGGGAAAGGCGTGTATGAGCGGCATGGGCACGCCGCCCAGGGTAAGCGCCGTGGTGCCCAGCGCGACGGGCAGAGGCACACCAGACGCCGCTTGGTCGGCGTCGGAGAGACCCGTGCCGAAGATCGACACCAAACTGCCCGGCGCGACCGGATTAGCAGCGAAGCTGGCGTTGTTTATGGTGCCGCCGGTGTTCAGGCTGGGCGGCGCGAACGCCAGGCGACGCTGCGCCATGGCGAGGTTGGTGGTGCGCGCCTGGTTGACGAGGTCGTACTTGGGGCGGTCGGCGACATCCACCATGCCGAAGGCGTAGTCCTCGCCCTCCACCAAGTCCAGATCCGTCTCGCCCAGGAAGCCGCGGCCCGACACCGGTTCATCGCGATATTCGAACCAGGCCACGCCCACGCACCAGGGGTTGTGGGCGGCTGCCTGGAGGCTGGTTTGATATTGCGCGCCCGCGTTGGCGTCATCGGTGGCGCTTACCGCAGGGTAGGCCTCATAGCCGCGCAACAGATTGTAGGTTGGGGGGAACGAGAATTCGCCCAGAAAGGTGGGCTTGGCGGTGGACTTCGCCAGGCTCTGCAACAGGCTGTCTTCGAACACCGCCGAGTAATAGTCATAGCCGATCACATCCAC
>JBEKPZ010000293.1:0-9480 GCA_049520215.1 Bryobacteraceae bacterium
TTGAGGGCGCGGTGGTTTAGAATCGGAGAGTACCCCGCCATTCGGGCGCGTAGCTCAGTTGGTTAGAGCGCCTGCTTCACACGCAGGAGGTCACAGGTTCGAGTCCTGTCGCGCCCACCATTTGAAATCAATGAGATTCCGTCGACTTGGCTGACCAACTACCTTCCCCGGCGGTCAGGCAAGCAGACGCTAATCTAATAGAACCGGCGGCTTACGGTCCTGACCAAGAAAGGCGGCGAAACTTCCCGCCCAACTGCGCGCGCAAGGTGCGTCAACTAAACCGGCCTGGCACTGCCAAACGCTCAGCGGAGTCCTGGCCGGCGTAACCTATCAAACCGCCGTACTACGCCCCAGCCCCGGCGCTCACTCAATCTGGGAACTCGTCCTGCACCTCAGCGTGTGGATGTCAGTCCCAACCCAGCGTGTCGCGGGCGCCGAGATCCCACTCTGCCACCCGATCAAGACTGGCCCGCCGCGCCCGAACCCTCCGAATCCGGCTGGCACCAAGCGCTCGATCAGCTCACCCAAGCGCGGCGAACCTTGGAATCGGAAGTGCGCAAACTCACCGACGATCGCCTCCGCGAAAAGGTCCTGGGCGAGGTCCCCTATTCGATCTACACCGCGGTGCACTGCGTCGTCCAGAACAACTTGTATCACGCGGGCCAGATCGCGTTGCGGAAGCAGGCGGCTGGATAACCTGGTGGTTCGACTATTGCTGAATAGTCAAATAGACCGCCTGCTGTGTCGAAACTCCCTGGACCTGCGCAGTAAGCAATTGGTCGCCATCCGGCACCTCCGGGACGATCACATTGAATTGATACAGACCGGCTTCCGAGAGTCCCGCGAACAGCACAGTGGCTGGAACATCGCCAATCGCAATAGCGAGTTGATCCGATGCAGGCAGAGGGGCAGCGCCGCTGAACCGCACGCCCGCGAGTACGCCGGGAGTGGTCGGCCCAAAGCCGGTCCCCCAAAGCGAAATCACGTCGCCCGGCATTGCGGGCCGCGTAAGCACGCCGCTTCCCAAGAGTCCACTCTTCCCAGCGATGGTTCCGTCTTCATAAGTGGCCGCCACGTACGAAGTAGCGCCGGAGCTGAACGTGAAGAAACTGGGCGCCCACTGCTCCGCATCCACCTGTCCCAGGCCACTCGGTCCGGCTGCCGTAATGACTTGAACCGTGACCATCCCCGGACCTGCGCCATCGGGGACTTGCGCGTTGATCTGTCCCGGACTAATGTAACTGACAGCCGCCGAATACCCCCCGATCAGCACGGCGACGCCATCGAGCGAAAGGGGCAGTGTATCGCCGATGAAATCCGAAGCCTGCCAGCTCCGCGCGACCGACGACAGGTTCGTCCCAAATATCGAGATCCAGGAACCCGGCGAGATGGTGGCCCGGAAGCTGGCGGCGTCCACCACTCCGCCCGCGGCGACAGCGGGCTGCTTACCTGCGCTCTGCATTCCATAAACGCCAAACGCCAGCGCTGTTTCATAGGCGGGCCTGCCCTGCCAGGGCATGTTCGAGCTCCTGTCAATCGATAAACCCTTCACATTCGGCTGCGCCGTAAGGAGCCATTGAAAGACCGTGTTCCGCAGGTCGGGCGGCGCCGCCACAACCCAGTACTGGACACCGGCCTGCAAGAAAGGCTGTAATGCCGAATTCGCCGAGACAATCCCCATCGCGTTCGGGATGCTGCCCAAGGCATCCGTAAGGTGAATGGTCTCGATCGCCGCGCCGGGTAGCCCCCCATAGTCCGCTGCAATCGCCACGTCGAGGTTGGCTGGACCGGAAGCCTTGACCGGATCGAACTTATACTCCATTCCCAAATCGACCCGCGAAAGGTAACCCGAAGCGGACGGCGTGAACGCGGCAGCCAGGATGAGGCCGCCATCGGCCACCGGGAATCCCCCCAGAACGCCGGCGCCCACCGATGGCCCAGGCAACGCCGTATTGAACGTCTCCGCCGGACCGAACGTACTGGAGAGGGTCTGGCCCCGGCTCTCGATGGGCGCCCATACGAGGGCTGCCATCGCCCCAACCGCGACTGACCAATGCATCGTGCTATCCATTATAGGACGGGGCCGCGCATGATAGACTTTTCCCAATTCGCCAACGGCCAACCCCTGGTGCTGATCGCCGGACCCTGCGTCATCGAAAGCGAAGACCACGTCCACCGCATGGCGCGAGCCATCGGCGACATCGTCGGCCCGTTCGTCTTCAAGGCCTCCTTCGACAAAGCCAACCGCACCAGTCTGAGCGGTTATCGCGGGCCGGGGCTCCGCGAAGGTCTGCGGATCCTGGCAGGCGTCAAGCGTGCAGGCTATTCCATCCTCACCGACATCCACGAGCCCGCCCAGGCCGCGCCAGCCGCCGAGGTGGCCGATATCCTGCAAATCCCCGCTTTCCTCTGTCGCCAGACGGACCTGCTGCTCGAGGCCGGACGCACGGGCCGCATCGTGAACATCAAAAAGGGCCAGTTCGTGGCGCCCCAGGATATCGCGCGCGCCGCCGAAAAGGTCGCCTCCACCGGCAACTCGCAGGTGTTGCTGACCGAGCGCGGCTCGTCGTTCGGCTACAACAACCTGGTGGTGGACATGCGCGGTCTGAAGATCATGCGCGATCTGGGCTGGCCGGTGGTTTTCGACGCCACCCATAGCGTGCAGTTGCCGAGCGGCGGAGGCGCGGCTTCCGGCGGACAGCCGCAGTTCATCGAGCCGTTGGCGCGCGCCGCGGTGGCGGTGGGCATCGACGGGCTGTTCGTGGAAGTGCACGACGCCCCGGAACGGGCGCTATCGGACGGCCCCAACGCCCTGCGCCTTAATCTGCTGCCGGAACTCTGGCGGCGGCTGCGGACGCTGGACGCCCTGGTGAAGTCCGGCTTTCTGCACGTTTAGTCCGCCCCAAGCGTCATACAATAGAAGTGGATTGGAGATCTCTATGCGCAATCGCCGGCAAAGAGGCTTTTCGTTAATCGAGTTGTTGATCGTCATCGCGATCATCCTCATCATCGTCACCGTGGCTTTGCCCAAATTGAACAAAGCCCGCATGTACGCCCAGGAGACGGCTGCTCTCAAGGCGATTCAAACGCTAAACACCGCGCAGGTGCAATACAATTCCACGTTCGGCCGCTTTGCCCAGTCTCTGACCGAACTGGGACCGCCCGCCAGCGGAACGGCGAATGCCTCGGCGGCGGATTTGATCTCCGGCGATTTGGGCGCCGGTGTAAAGCAGGGCTACAACTTCACGCTGACGGGTACGCCCACGGGCTACACCATTTCGGCGGTGCCGGCTGTGTTCAATTCCACCGGCTCGCGTACGTTCTTCTCGGACCAATCGCTGGTCATTCGCGAGAACTACGGCCAGGAGCCGGCCACCGCCAACAGCAAGGAAGTTGGGTCGGTGGCAGCCAAAGCGGGCGACACCACGAAGTAGGCCGGGCGGAGACCGCCATGAGCGGCCGGTCAGTCGCTCTCTTTGCGGTGGTAGGAATTCCCGTCCTCTTCTATTTGGCCGCCCCGTTGGGCGAGCGCTCGGCTTACAAGGCGCGTAGATATGCCCGTGAGACAGCCGCTCTCAAGGCGCTTCAAACCCTCAACACCGCGCAGGTGCAATACAATTCGCAGTTCGGACAATACGCCCGCTCACTCTCTGAACTGGGACCGTCGGCTTCCGGCCTGATTCCGCCGGATCTGGCCGCCGGAAAACGGCAAGGCTACAAATTCACCCTGACGGGAACGCCCGAGAACTACAGCATTCAAGCCGTCCCGACGGTCTTCGGCTCAACAGGCGCGCGCACCTTTCACACCGACCAATCGCTGATCATTCGCGAGAACTACGGCTCGGAGCCGGCCACGGCGAGCAGCAAGGAAGTCGGAAAGTGACGCTGGCGTCGAGGCGCGAGTTGGTCCGCTGGATTTCCGTCGTCGCAGCGGCCGTAGTCGCGATTGTCGGGGTGATTGTCTGGACGGCTGCGGCCAAGCTAAACATGGCCCGCGATTACGCGGAAGAAACATCCGCACGCCTGGTCGCTCACTGAACTGGAACCGTCAGCCTGCGGCCTGATCTCGGCCGATCTGGCTGCCGGCGAAAAGCAGGGCTACAACTTCACGCCGACAGGGACGCCTGTCGGCTACACGATCACGGCTGGGCCATCGGTATTGCCTTCAGCCCGCAGCCGGCTTCGGCCAGCAGCAAGGAAGTTGGATCGGTGGCGAAGCCGTAGCATCGAACCCCCGCGAAAGGATCGCCCCCTCGCCGCGTCGCCCCCTCATAACATCGACGCCTTGTGTCGATGTTGGCGAGCGCAGCTCGCCCGCGTGTTACCTTGACTCTTACGCAATCATGAACATCCTTTTCATCGGCGATATCTTCGCCTCTCCGGGACGCCACATTGTCGCCGATCATCTCCAGGACATCAAGACAACCAACCACATCGACCTCGCCATCGCCAACGCCGAAAACGCGGCCGGCGGTTTCGGAATCACTCCGTCCATCGCTGAAGAGTTGTTTTCCCTGGGCCTGGACGTGCTCACTTCCGGTAATCATATCTGGGACAAGAAGGAGATCCTGGATTACCTGCCGCGCCAGCCCAAGCTTCTGCGTCCCGCCAACTACGCGGACGAAACACCCGGCCGCGGCGTCATCGTGGCGCACAGCCGGCAAGGCATTCCGTGCGCGGTGATCAATCTGCAAGGCCGCACTTACATGCCGGACACCGACTGTCCATTTCGCAAAGCGGACCAGATCCTGCGCGACCTCGACCCATCCGTCAAAGTCCGCTTCGTGGATTTTCACGCCGAAGTAACCAGCGAAAAAATGGCCATGGGCTGGTATCTGGATGGCAGAGTCTCCGCCATGGTGGGCACTCACACGCATGTCCCGACCGCGGACACCCGCATCCTGCCAGGCGGCTCCGCCTATCAAACCGACGTGGGTATGACTGGGCCGTACGACTCGGTGATCGGCGTGAAAAAGGAAGTGATTCTCCAGCGCTTCCTGACCGCTCTCCCGGTCCGCATGGAAGCTGCCAAGGCCTCCGCCGAGTTGCACTCGGTTATCCTGGAAGTAGACGAGAACACCGGCAAGGCTCTTTCCATCCGCCGCCACACTGTCCGGGGAGACTAAGCCGCAAGATCGAATTAAGAAGAACTCGCAAACAATTCATGCAAATATGTTCTGGTTTTTGTCTTGACATGTCTCTGGTTTAGGAGAATACTCGATATAAGCTGTGCCCGATCCTGGGTACCGGCAGCACCAAGAGGGGGACCTCGACATGTCCAAGCAAGCTGTGCGGAAGATCGCAGAAACCTGCGATCAGTTGGCTCTGCCGGGGGCGACCCGGCCGATTACACAAAAACGGATAGCCCTGCGCGCTTTTGAATTGTGGCTGGCCAGGGAATTTCAAAACGGATCGCCGCAGGAAGATTGGCTGCGGGCGCAGCGGGAAGTGACGGGCGCGAGGCGAACCGCCGCCGCCTGACGCAAGCTTCGCGGCGCCCGGGCACAACGGGTTAATAGGGACGCTCAGATAAAAGTAGACTCGCTCTTTGGCCGAATAGTAGCGAATTTCTTATCGAATTCTTACTCGGCTATGGAGCCGCGACGGTGTAGGAGACGCTCTGTACCGCCGACTGAAAACCTTGCCGCGCCGTGACCTTGATCTCGCACTTGCCCGGGCGCGCCACCGCGCTCAGCATTACCGGAATGGCTCCCGAAGAATCGGGCGCCGGAAGATCCGCGTCTTTCACCTCCAGTTCCTCGCCGCCCACGAAAAACTCCGCGCGGACCCGCGGCGCTTCTTGGCTCGACTTGTCCGGATACACCATGAAGTACACCAGAGGCTTCGCGGAGGCCTTCAGCGATCCGTCGAGCACCGGCACCACGTCGCGTCCCTGAAACAGGAACGGATCGTTCGCATCCGCATCCGCGGTCAGCGGGTCCGCCCGCGCCACCACCACCAGGCTGCTCAGTCCGACGCCCTTTTGCGGCGGGCTGTCGAGTTCCACCGTGCTGGCGCTGGCGTGGTTCGCTTCGCGGTCGAACAGCACGCTCTCCACGGTGTAGTGGCCGGCAGGCAGGTTGAAGGCGTGCGTGTAGTCGATCGGCGCGGCCTGGATTCCCGTCAACTGGTCGTCGGGGACCTCGTAGGGAAAGTCCTGGGCGAATTTATCCACGATATTCCCGCTCGCGTCTTTCACCACGGCGAACAGGGCAGCATGCAGCCGGTGCGATTTGCGTGTGGGCTGCGGCGTGGCGGTCAGGCTAGCGCCCGGCAGTTCGAAGACCACGGCGGCCTGTGAACTTGCGCTGCCCGGCCGGAATTGGAACGCAGCCGTACGGAAATCGAAGGCGTGTGGCAAGGGCCGCGCATTCAGCGTCATCAGTCCCGCCATCTCGAACGGCCTCAGAGGCGCCGAGCCACCGAAATCCGGTATGGCGAAGTAGCCGTTGCGGCTGTCCACCTTCGCACCGGCACGCAAGTCGGCGCGCGCCAGCTTTACTTCGATCTTCCGAAAATGCCCGTCGTACTTGTCGGACGAGGGATGATAGTCCGCTTCGTAATGCGCGTCCGCGTCCGCGGCGATCTGTTGGAACGGCTTGCGCAGATCGTTGGTGTTGGCCACCAGGAAGCCGCCCGTGCCCTCGGCCAGCGCGCGCAAGCTCGCCTGCGAATCCGAAGTCCGCACCGCGCCGTGCAGGTAGTCGTCCTGCCGCGACCACTCCGCCAAAACGCCGCCGGAACCGATCGCGGTGGTGTTCTTGTTAGTCGCAGTCGGTTCCCCCGGGGCCACCGAGTTCTGTTGAGAGGCCAGCGTGGCAACGTGCTGCATGGCCATAGAGGAAGCCTGCGCCGTGGAGGTTTGATTGAGGCCGTTGGCGTCGAAGGCATAAAAGCTGAGGTCGGCCAGGTTGGCCTTGTGCAGCATCGCCTCAAACTCTTCCGGTTCGCCGTTGGTGGTGAAGCCCGGACTCAGCAAAAGGACCGTCTTGTGGCCGGGAAAAGTTCCGAGCTGGCGGATCAGCAGTTTGATCTGGTCCATCTGCCGCGCTCCCTCAATGCCGATGAACTGTTCCCGCTGGAGCACCAGGTCCCCGCGCTGGGCGTTGGACGCCGGGCTGTTGTCTACATCCGCTCCTGTAATGGCGGTCATGCTGACCGATCCGGTGGTGGACATGTTGGTCACCCCGCCCCCTTTCCCACCGGGACTCACAAACCCTACGTACAATTGCAGGTTGGGTGTGGAGTTCAGTACGGCTTCGGCGGCCCGCGTGAAATCCACGCTCGAACCGTTAAAGGCAGTGGTGGCCGCACGCAACAACTCATCGCGGTTGTTGGTGAACGCATGCAGCGGAGTGAGGCGCGAATCGAGATTGAAGACTCCCACGAAGGTGCCGGGGCGCAGCGTCGTCTTGATGAACTCCTGAACGGCCGCTACCGCCCACCTGCGGGTGTTCGGATCGAGCTGGTGAAATACAACGCAGACCAGCTCGACCCCGTGCAGCGGCATCGCCAGGGGACGGACCGGTTCAGCCGTTTCGGATTGCTCCCCACCGGCGAGGGCCTGATCCGGGTGCGCCGGCGGGGCGGGTGCCTCGCCGCCCACCAGCCTGAGGCTGCGGATGTCCTGCCGGACGCCATCTTCGTAGATCTCCACGTCGCCCGGCTTCAGGTTCTTCACCAGCCGGCCTTTCTTATCGCGCACCACCAGGTCGAGCGCGACCTCATTTACGGTGGCATGGATGGTCGGCCCGCTCTCGGCCTGCGGGGCGTTCTGCGCGGCATTCTGCGCAAGCACCGGGCCGGCCATCACACAGCAGAATGCCAAACTGAACTTGATCATTGCCTAAACCTCCGCATGGAGGGCGGACTTTAGTCCGCGAGGGGCTTCAGCCCCGCGTCTCTTCACTCCACCTTACTTTAGCTCAATAACCACCGTCCGGTACGCCCCGCCGCCCGTGTTCACCAATTGCGGCGCATCTTCGCCTTGCGTATGCCAGATCACGTCGCCCGCCTTGCGTTCCTGGATTGTCTTCGCGCCGGTCTTGGGGTCCGTGCGCTCGTAACGGCAATCGTCCAGAAACACGATCACCTGGTCGTGCGCGCGTACTCCCCGCTCGCGCACGGACCCCGGCGCCGCGGTCACCTCCGTCACGTGTACGCGGGCGTTGTCCAGTTTCACCGTGGAAGGCAGCCCGGCCCAAGCCAGGGCCGCGATTCCGCATGCGATTCCCAATAGCAGCCGTTTCATTTCGTCTTCGAGCCTCCTTGGCCTATGATAAGCGCACGAGGCACAGGCTTCAGCGAGGCCCGGGGCCGGGGGCTGGGGACCGGCGGCCGGGTTATGCAAAGTTGTGCTTTTTTGTGCGTGCCGGGCGCGAAACTCTTTTTTGGACAGACGAAACCAATTTTCGATAACACCTGTGGAATCATTGGGTTTGAGGCCATTTTCAGAGGGGTTGGCGGCGAGTGGTGGCATGCGACCGCCGGGCGGCGGGAGTCCGCTGTTGAACGCGAAATGCCGATGGCCGACGCCGTCGAGAGCCGTTGGGGTGAGGTGTCCGGATTGGGTTCGGCTCGGGTTGGCGCGGGTCTGGACATAAGCCTCGTGTTGGACCGGTCGGAACGCCGCCTCGCGAGAGGGGATCTTCCTGCCCGATGTGAGGATAGCACGGGGTCACAGGGGATTCGGCTTACCGATTAGCGTTGAGCGTTTGTTTTCAGGAGGGTGGAAGAGCGCGGCGATGCGTCACCGCCGGTTTCGCTGGTGGTGGCCGTTGAAACGGTGGCCGGCCGGGTGTAATCTCACCATCCATAATGTAAGGCGCAAACTTGACGATGGCACCCCTGTTGACGACCTCCCGAGTCGCTTGGCTGTTGGCCGTGTCCCCAAGAAGCATCCCCTGTGGGCGGAATGCGGCGAGTTGCGGGGCATTAAAATCGGGCGGCAATGGCGTTTCCGTAGCGAAACGGTCCAGCAATGGCTCGCGGAGCAGCACGAGCCTCGCGGAAAAGAATATTCCGTTTTCGATCAAGGTGTTACGGACTAACCCGGCAATAACGGAATCTACGGCAAACAGATTCCGCGATTCTGGCGCATCATGGGCTTTGGCAAAATCGAGCAACGGAGCCAAGGCCAATTTTAAGAGATACAGATCCCTAACACTGTTATAGCGCACGCGTGATCTTTCGCTCCTCTTGACCGTCCGCCAGGGTAAGGGAAGAACCTAAACTTGATTGCGACCCTCGCGTCGAATCCGAACGCGCGCCTTCCCCAGGCCCGAACGACGTACACCTACCAGGGCAACCCTTCACCACCGTCGTCGATCCGGCGGGCAAATGGAAACAGTACGCCAATGACGCCCTCGGCAACCTGGTGACGGTTTTGGAGCCCGACCCCACGGCGAACCCGGGTCCGCCCGCATCGCCGCCGGCATATCCGGTGACCGCCGCGCCCGCCGGCATGCTGCTGACCAGCTA
>JBEKPZ010000294.1:0-9446 GCA_049520215.1 Bryobacteraceae bacterium
ATGGCGATCGGGCTGGCGCATTGCTGGCGGATCTGCCGGAAGTACGCGAGGTCCTCCGGCGACAGCGGATCTTCCAGGAAAAAGAGCTTGAACTTTTCCGCGTCTTTGCAGAATTGCACCGCCTGGTTGGGCGTGAGGCGCTCGTGCATGTCGTGCAGGAGTTCCACTTCGTCGCCTAATTCCTGCCGGCAAACTTCGAACAGCTTGATCGCGCGGCGAGCCTGATAGGCCGGTTCGAACATGGGCTTATCGGTGAGCGGTTTCAGCAGGGTTGCGGTTGGCGTGGCGCCGCGTCCGCTGCCGTACCCCGACATCCCCGGCAGACCCACCTGCACGCGCACGTGGCGAAATCCCTGGGCCATGTACCGCTTGGCCGATTCCACCGTGTTGGAATACTCGGCGCCCTCGGCATGGGCGTAAGCCGCCGCGGCCTCGCGGCACTTACCGCCGGCCAATTGATACACCGGCATTCCTGCCTGCCGGCCCTTGATGTCCCACAGCGCCTGGTCGATTCCGCTGATCGCGTTATTCAGCACCGGGCCGTTTTTCCAGTAGGAGCTGTCGTAGCAGGATTGCCAGATGTCTTCAATGCGGTCCGTGGTCTTGCCCATGAGGAATGGCTTGAGGTAACGCTCCACGGCGGGCTTGACCAGGTCGGCGCGTTGCGTGAAAGTGGCGCAGCCGTAGCCGTAGAGGCCGTCTTGATCCGTCGTGATCTTGACCACCGAGAGGCGCAGACCGGCGGGCGCCGTGGCGATTACGGTGACGTCTTTGATGACCGGCGCCGGCAGGCCGTGGGCAGCGGTTTGGGCGCGGGCGGGCAGCACGGCGGCTGGGCCCGCGGCGGCGACACTAGCAAGAAAGCCGCGGCGGTTCATGGCAGGCCTCTCACTTCCGGTCCCTGTCGTCCAGCAGGCCTCTCAGTCCCTTGAGCTGCTCGGTGATCTTGCGCTCGCGCGAGACCAGGGAGAGCACGTAGACCACCAGGATCAGCCAGGCGGCCAGGAAGCCATAAAACATGAAAGTGAAATTGCGTGTGTCCATTTGATTTCCGTTTCGACAGGCTGAAGCCTGTCCTACCTAAACCGCGTGCGCGTAGCGGCGCAGCGAATCGATTTCGCGCTGCACTTCCTCCTGGCGGAGGCGGATCAGCGACAGCACCACGGCCAGCAGAATGAGCGCCACGAGATTGAGCACGGCGGTCAGGTACATGGCCGGATCGATGCTGCCGCCGCCCCAGAAGACCGGCTGCGGATGCTGCGTGCGCCACCACTTGATCGAGAAAATGACGATGGGTACATCGACGAAAGCGAAGATGTTGAAGACCGCCGAAATACGCGCGCGCGCGGTCGGCTCTTCGATAGCGCGGCGCAGCATCAGGTATCCGGCGTAGAGCAGCCAGCAGACCAGCGCGGAGGTGAGCCGCGCGTCCCAGGTCCACCAGATGCCCCAAATGATGCGTCCCCAGATGGACCCGGTGACCAGGTTGGCGGCCAGGAAGGCCAGGCCCACTTCGGTCACCGCGACGGAGATGGCGTCGTACTTGAGGTTCTTGGTGAGGAGGTAGCCAACGCTGGTGATTAAGGTGACGCCTGCGCACAGCATGGCGGTGATGGCTGCCGGCACGTGGAAGAAGATGATGCGGTAGATCATCCCCTGGGAAGCTTCGTCGGGAAGCTGCATGAAGATCGAATAAAGATCGCGGGCCAGCAGCACGGCGGCGATCGTGCCCAGGCCGTAGATTAGCTTTTCGCGCATAAGAAAACCTCCACAGGCTAAAGCCTGTGCTACCCAACCAGCACGGTCTCCAGCAGCACCAGAGACAGCGCTGTAAAAATCACATCGAAAGCCACCATCAGGCGCAGCCAGACTTCATTCTCGCCGCCCAGCGGCTTTCCCGCAATCAACTGCATGGTCAACTGCATGGCGCTCATCAGGACCGGGATCAGCATGGGATAAACCAGCAATGGCGCCATCAGTTCGCGCAACCGGATATTCACGGTCAGCGCGCTGAAGATGGTCCCGATGACGGTGAGCCCCCACGTGCCCAGCGCCAACACCAACAGCAAAGACCAGATCTGGCTGGTCCAGTGCACATTATAGAAGATACCGAAGACCGGCAACGAAACCAGTTCCACCGAAATCACCAGCAGGAAGTTGGCGAGGGCTTTGCCCATGAACAGCGCGGCGCCGGAGATGGGCGCGGCGACCAGGGCATCCAGGCAATCGTTGGGCACCTCGCGCGCGAAGCTGCGGTTCAGCACCAGCGTGCCGGCGAAGGCGAACACGATCCACAGCAAGCCGCCGGACATTTCGCGCGTCTGCTCCTCCAGGGGATCGAAGGCGAAACTGAACAGGACCAAGATGACTAGCGCGAAGGCCAGCGATGCGTTGATGGCTTCCTTGGTGCGAAGCTCGGCGCGCAGGTCCTTTCTGGCGATCACCAGCGTTTGCCGGAAGAAGTCCATCAGGCCTCGTCGTAGTGCGCGTAGACCCAGCCGGGGTCGGCCACCATTTGCGCGGTGCGCTCGCCGTGAAAGGCAACCTTGCCGCGGTTCAAAAGGGCCACGTGGGTGGCCAGTTCGAGGGCTTCGCGCAACTGGTGGGTGGACATGACCACGGTCCGGCCTTCGGCCAGGGCTTCCCGCAGAAGGCGTTGCAGCACGGCGATGGCGCGGTCGTCGAGCGCGGTGAAGGGCTCGTCCAGCAGCAGCACGGAAGGTTGATGCAGGAACGCACGGGCCACCGCCAGGCGCTGCCGCATGCCGCGCGAGAACTCGCGCACCAGGCCGTCTTTGACCCGGTCCAGGCCGGTGCGCTCCAGCCACTCCATGGCAGACTTGTGGGGATCGGGCAGATTGTAGAGCCGCCCGAACAGGGTCAGATTTTCCAGCGCGGACAACTCGTCGTAGACGGAAATGCCATGGCCGATCCAGCCCACGCGGCGGCGGGTTTCTGTTTCGCGCGGATCGTTGCCGAAGATGCGGACCTGTCCGCGGCCGGCTTTGGAAAAGCCGCCGATGATGCGCAGCAGGGTGGTCTTCCCCGCCCCGTTACGGCCGATCAAGGCCAGACAGGCGCCCGGATCGGCGTGCAGGATCACGTCGCGCAGCGCGGGATAGTCGCCGTAGAACTTCCAGACACCCTCAGCGGCGACGGCGCTCATTGTTTCCTTTCGCGGTGACGACTTGTCATCCGTTCCACTCTCTCGCGCCATCCCGCCGAAACATCAGTATATCTGAAAGCGAGCGAGATATCCCCGACATCGGCATGCATTAATCAGCAGAACGGAGTCAGAACCGCCAATTCGGAAAACACTCCGAAGTCCTCCGTATTAAAGGTGTAGATTCGGTCGACGTTATTGGCCTTCATCGTCGCCACGATTTGCAAATCAAACACGGCCGCGCCAGTGACGGGGCGGCGCTCCACCAGTTCCATCCAGCCAATCGCCACACCGGCTGGGGCCGGCAGCACATGAACACCCGGGTATGCAAGCAAAACCGAAAGTGCCCGAAGGGCCTCGCCTGGGGAACGCGGGACAGCCACGCGCCGCTTGTCTGGTGACAATCGAATAGAACTCGGCAAGGATCTGCGACGTCACAAACAGGATTGTGGCGGGATCGCGAGCCGCGTTAAGCAGAGCGAGCGAGGCGGCGTGCTGTGGCGCATCGACGTCAAGAGCGTAAACCAGGATGTTCGCATCGACAACTCCCGGCTCAACCGACGTCATCGCAGATGTCTCGCCGGCGGAAGCTGCCGCGTGCCCCTAGGTGCCATTTGGGCAACTCAGCGGCAGTGCAGTGACCGGCCGCCACCGTCGGATCCCCGTTCTCATTCATGAGACGTTCCAGGAGAGCGTCGATGGAGAGACCAAGCTCACCAGCCTTGGCGGCCAAGCGAGTCTCGGTCTTAGTCGAAATGTCGATGCCCATAGCTTCCGCCTTCCATCATTATGCCATACCGCCCCGCGGACGCGGCACTGCTCGAATTACCATTGGTCCGACGACGCCGCACGCATGACGCGTCCAGCTCTCCTAGCGGCGACCGCGCTCGCTCTTTCCTTTTACCCCTCCCTGACGGTCGGGGCTCGGAAGGCCGGCGGCCGTCTGGTCGCGGTCCCCAACGGCGGCGGCCGGCTGGGCGCGGTAGAGCAGGATGAACCCGAGCGCCAGGATACCGAGAGCCAGCGCCAGTATCCACTTCATGTTTTGCTGGAAGATCTTGGGCGCAATCTCTTCGACGGGAGGGCCGCTATCGCCGGCGTCCGCATCGGCGGCCGCCGCGGCGGGCATGGAGCCGGCTATCTCGACTTTATAACTGGCGGTTTTGACGCTGTAGACGGTGGCCTGCGAGCGCGGCTCCTGACCCTTGTTTTCGACTCCTTCACCCTTCAGCGTGACGCCGTTGGGGACGACCAGCAGAGTGGGCTCTTCGGTTTTGCCGATGGTCTTACCTTCGAAGACGGCGCTCGAGCTATAAGGCAACAGGTAAGTGACCTGAATGTTGGTTTCGCCGGGCTTGATGGGGAAATCGATCTTGTAGATATCCTTCTGTTTGGTTTTGTCGGGGGCGCGATCGATGGGCATGCCCTGCGGCGCGGTGGCCTTGACCTGCGCGATGCCTTTAGCCGCGGTGGGGAGATAGAACTTCAACGTGCCGCCATCGGGATCGTTGTAAGTAGTCGTGCCACCGTTAGTGAAGATGAAGCCTTCGTTCACGGACATCTGTGCGCCGCTGGGCTGAAAGATCAGAAAATGGCGCGAGATGCGGGCCGCGCCCGGCTGCTTGGACGAGTTATACACATCGAGCGACAGGCCGGACGAGGCGGAGCCGGGCGGCAGCATGTGATTGTAAGTCACGCCATCGTAGGCCGTCTGGATGAGGTGCGGGCCTTGCGGGGTTTGATCGATGTGGAACTTACCCTGCGCGCCGGACTTGACGCTTTCGACCGACTCCATGCCGGCCTGGCCGAGTTTGTAGAGTGTCACCGTGGCGCCGGATTGCGGCTGGCCGGTGGTCTTGTTGACCACCGTGCCGTCCACAGCGGCAAACAATGGAACCACAGATAGACACAGATAAACACAGATGGCTTGGGCGCGGCTTCTCATGCTTGCACCTGCATCGGCTTGCCGCATTCGCCGCAGAACTTCAGCGGTTGGGGGAACTTCGCGCCGCAATGCGGGCAGGTCAGCGGATCGATGGGCTTGGGCGCGGGCGCGGCTGGGGATGGCGCGGCTCCGTTGGGGCTCAGTTGCAGCTTGAGGCGGTCCACTTCGGCCATCACGCCGGCCAGTTCGCGTTGCAAATCCTTCTTGGTCTGTTGGTAGTCTTGGTCGCTGAGTTTGCCGACACGGTACTCGAACTGGAGGTCGCGCAGGTTTTCGTAGATAGCGGCTTTGCGTTCGTCCAAATGTTGAAAGGGGGAAACCGGCTCGGGCTCGGGCAGATCCTTGGCCCGTACCGTCAGGATGAAGAACATCGCCCCGACGGCGATGAGCGCTGCTATGATCCAGATAATCATTTACTCCAGATGGGCCAAGTCCTTTTCTATCTGTTCGCGATACTTAGCCAGTTCGGAATCGTCCGGAACCGGTCCAATTTCGGCGATGGGATGGGGCTTCCGGTAGCGCCGCATAAACCACCAGATGAGCGCCAGACCAGGCACAATCAACAGATACGGAACGAGCCAGCCATAAGCGCTGGGATCGCCGCGATACACGGCGGGCCCGTATTCGGCGACGAACTGGTCGATGATGGCTTTGTCGGTCTCTCCGGCAGCCTGTAACTTGGCGATCTTCTCCTTGGCGGGCTTCGAAAAGCTGCACTCCAGCATGGCGCAGGTGGCCACGGTATCCTTGCAGCCGCATTGGCAGCCGATATGGGCGGCCACGCGGCGGACGTCCACGCTGGGTTTTTCCGCGACCGTTTGGGCGACGGCGACGGCGCACGCGGCCAGGACCACGATCAGCAGCCGGTAGCGTACTGAGCCGCGCACGTCAGTAAGCGGAGTCTTGGGCTGCCTATTTCGGAACTTCCGCATATTTCCTTGTAATCCCGACTACTTCGGTGCGGGCGTATTGCATCTTCACTTTGCTGGGGACCAGGCACACCAGCGTGCCGCCGATCAGCACCAGGCCTCCGATCCAGATCCAGGAAACCAGCGGGAAAACGTAAGCTTGAATGACCGCGCGGACGCCGTCGTCGGACATGCCGCCGAAGTTCAGATACAGATCTTCGTTGAGGCGGGGGCGCACCCCCACTTCCGAAGTACCCTGGCGGCTGGCTTTATAGAAACGCTTTTCGGGTTCCAGCGTGCCGATGATATCGCCATCGCGCATGACGTCCACATTGGCGCGATGCCAACTGTAAACGTCGTTTTCGCCTTCTTTCAGGTCCACCATTTTCAGATCGTAGCGCCCCAGCTTCAAGGTATCGCCAACGCTCATTTCCTTCACGTCGGACTTATTGAAAGCCGCTCCGGTAAAGCCGATGAATATGAGCACGATACCCATGTGAACCAGGTATCCGCCGTAGCGGCGCGTGTTGCGATGGGTCAGCTCCACGGTGGCGCGCAGCAGGTTCATATTGTTCTTAGCGGCGATGGCGCGGCCGCCTTTGTAGAACTCCATCAGCACGGTGAGCGCCACGAAGAGGCAGAAGCCGAAGGAAATGAGCGCGTAGAAGCCGCGTGCGCCGGCGGCCAGCAGCACGCCAACCAGAACCAGCGACGCAACCCCCGGCCACAGGAAGTTCCGGCGCAGGCTTTCCGATGATGTGCGGCGCCAGGCGAACAACGGACCGACTCCGGTGAGGATCAGAAGGAACAGCCCGATGGGGATCATGAGCTTGTTGAACCAGACCGCATCGAGGCTGATCTTCTCGCCGGATACCGCTTCGGAGATCACCGGGAACAGAGTGCCCCAGAGCACCGCGAAGCAGCTTGCCAGCAGGATCAGGTTATTGAACAGGAAGCTGGATTCGCGCGAGATCACGCTTTCCAGTTGGGCTTCGCTCTTGAGGTATTGGAGACGGTCGAGGATCAGGTAAGCAATGCCGGCGATGCAGAGGGCCAGAAACGAGAAACAGTACTTACCGAGGGGACTTTGCGCAAAGGCGTGCACCGAACTGACTAACCCGGTGCGGGTGAGCGAGGTACCGAAGATACAAAGCAAGAAGGTGGTGGAGATCAGCACGATGTTCCAAACCTTCATCATGCCTTTCTTCTCCTGCATCATGACGGAGTGGAGGAAGGCCGTGCCGCTGAGCCAGGGTAGCAGCGAAGCATTCTCGACCGGGTCCCAGCCCCAGTAGCCGCCCCATCCGAGCACGTGATAGGCCCAAGCCATACCGAGCATCACGCCGGTCGATTGAAAGAGCCAGGTGACTAGAGTCCAGCGCCGCGTTGTATGAATCCAGGCGTCGCCGGGCTGGCGGGTGATCAGCGATGCGATGGCGAAGGCGAACGGCACCGTGAAACCCACATAGCCGAGGTAGAGCATGGGCGGGTGGATGGCCATGGCGGGATACTGAAGCAGCGGGTTCAAACCTTGCCCATCCTGGAACGGGACGATGGCGCCTTCCTGCGACAACATCTTGAAGGGGCTGACCACGAAGTTATTCAGGAGCAGGAAGAAGGTCTGCACGACCATCAGCACGCCGACGACGTAAGGCATCATGTCGCGATGCTTGCGGCGGTTGGTGAATACCACCACGGCGGAGTAACTGGAGAGCAGCCAGCTCCAGAACAGCAGCGAGCCCTCTTGTCCGCCCCACCAGGCGGCGAACTTATAGAGCAGCGGCATGGCGCGGTTACTGTGCTGGACGACATAGGAGAAACGGAAGTCACCCGTGACCAGAGCATAGACCAGGATGCCGGAGCCGATGGTGAGGAGCGCCCAAACGGAGTAGACCGCGCGCTCGCCCGAGACAATCAGAAAAGGTTTGTGCCGGATACGGCCGACAACGGAGGCGAGTAAGGCGTAAATAGCGGCGCAAAAAGCCAGAAGTACAGCCAGCGATGCCACGTTTTCCATGCGTTCGCCTTTCTAAGTCGTCTTATTGATAGGGGGCGCCGGGGCGCCGCGCAACTGACCTGGCTTGGCTTCGTATTTGGAAGCGCATTTGGCCTGAATTTTGCTGGCATGGAAGACGCCATCGTGGCCCATGTGGCCGTCGGCGAGGGCTTGTGCGCCATCGCGGAACGTGTCGGGGAGGGGATCGCTGCCGGTGTAGGCCACTTTCAGTTGGGTCTTGTCCTGGGTGAGGGTGAACAAGACCTGCCCCCGAGCGTGTTGGATGGAGCCGCCCTCGACGTCGCCCGCCACGCGCAGGCGCTCCGAGAAGGCCCGGTCACCCATCTGGCCGACCTCGGCAATGGTTTTGTAGTAGGTTTTGGTTTCGCTGACACCGGTGCTGGCAAGCCAGACCAGAGCGGCGATCACGACCGCGATGAGCGCGGCGAATTTCCCATATTTTTTCATACCGTCCCTCTGAAGCACTAGTATATCTGAAAGCGCGGCGGATAGCTGGGCTCGGTTTAGCTGTGGGGCAGGTTGGTAACCTGCAGGCCGATTGTCAATCGGCCGTTCGCGAGCGAAGCTCGCGCTAGCGGGCGTGGACGCCGCCCCACATCAGCGGCCCGTCAGGTTCTCGAACAGGAAGAGGCCGCTCTTGCCGGCCACCACGAAGTCGAGGTGGCCGGAGCCGTACAGATCGGCGACGGGGATCTGCATGCCGCCCCCGGTGCGCGTGCTGTAGTCCACCACGTGCTTGACCCATTCGATTTTCTTGCCGCCATCCAGGCGTATGAATTCGTACCAGTAGATGCCCAGCGGCTCGCGCTCGCCGGGATCGTGGCCATTGTGGGCCATGTAGCGCTTGCCGGTGAGCAGGTCCGGTTGGCCGTCGCCGTTCAGATCGACCAGCGTGAGCGCGTGGGCCTGCGACCAGCTTTCGTCGATGATGTGTTTGGTCCAATGGCCGTCGGCGCCCTGCTCCAGCCAGAAGATGCCGTAGTTGTGGGCCATGGAAGTGACGATGTCGTTGCGGCCGTCGCCGTTCACGTCGTAGACGTAGATGAAGCCGGTGTCGCCGAGATCGAAATCGGGATGCCACTTCCAGACGCCGTTGCGCGGATCGGGCGGGGCTTCGAACCAGCCCTTGGGTGTGATGATGTCGTTACGGCCATCGCCGTTCACGTCGCCCACGCCGATGCCGTGGCCCCAGCTTTTGGGGCTGACAACGTGCTTGACGAACTCGCCGTTTTTGGCTTCGGGCTTTACTTCATACCAGGCCAGCGGCACGTTGACGTCGCCGAATTCGGGCAGCACTTCCCGGGCTTTGCCGTCGTTGTCGAGATCCACCAGAAAGGCGAACTCCACGGGCGAGCCGGTCTCGATCATGTGTCCCTTCCACTCACCGCCGCCGGGGCCGGGGTTCTCGCTCCA
>JBEKPZ010000295.1:0-9325 GCA_049520215.1 Bryobacteraceae bacterium
CAGCGCACCTACTCGTGGACCGAGAAGGAATGCCGCCAGCTATGGGACGACATTGTCCGTGCCGGTGCGAACGAGGCCGTTTTGGCCCATTTCATAGGGTCTGTCGTCTACATTGAGCAGGGCCTGTCAACGGTTACGACCCCCTCACCTGTCCTGGTGATCGACGGCCAGCAGCGGCTGGCTACGGTGACGCTGCTGTTGGCCGCCCTGGCCGAGACGGTCGGCGACACCGAGCCGGTTGATGGCTTCTCGAGGCGAAAGCTCCGCAATCGGTATCTGCTCGACCAAGAGGAGGTTGGGGAGCGGTGCTTCAAGCTGCTACTGTCACAGACCGACAAGGAATCGCTAATCGCGATCGTGGCCGGAAGCGAGCAGCCCAAGGAACCGTCGATGCGTGTGACCCAGAATTTCGGGCTGTTTCAGTCCTGGATCGCGGCGCGCGAAGGTGAGCTATCTGCCGTCTGCAAGGGATTGGCAAAGCTTGCGGTTGTGGACATCGCGCTCAACCGTGACCACGACAATCCGCAGCTCATCTTCGAAAGCATGAACTCCACCGGTCGCGCACTGACGCAGGCCGACCTGATCCGCAACTTCATCCTCATGGGTCTGGAGCCAGAAATGCAGACACGGCTCTACAAGCAGTTCTGGCGACCAATGGAGGTGGACTTCGGGCAAGAAGCCTACGGCCTGTACTTCGATACCTTCATGCGCCACTATCTGACTGTAAAGACAGGCGAGATTCCCAACGTGGGCGAAGTGTATGAGTCGTTCAAGAAGCACGCCGGTTCCCCAGCCGTGGCGGCCGCTGGAACAGAGGCCATGATAAAGGAGATCCGCCAGTTCGCCCGCTATTTCTGCGCCATGGCGCTGCGCGCCGAGCCGGAACCTGAGCTCAAGCGTGCCTTCCAGGAACTTCGCGAACTGAAGGTGGACGTTGCCTATCCACTCCTCCTTGAACTTTATGACGACTACGCCAAGAAGGTTCTTGCAAAGGATGACTTCGTTCGAGTTGTGGAGCTAGTGGAATCGTACGTTTTTCGGCGCGCGGTATGTGCGATACCCAGCAACTCAATGAACAAGACGTTCGCAGCATTCGGAAAAGCGCTGAAGAAGGACCGCTGTCTCGAAAGCGTCCAGGCTCAATTCCTTCTGCTCCCATCGAATCGGCGCTTTCCCGGCGACGACGAGTTCAGACGTGAGTTGCAGGCGCGGGACCTATACACGAATAGACCCCGCTGTATCTTTTGCCTGAGGCGTCTGGAAAACTACGGTCGAAAAGAGCCGGTCCCCGTTAACGAGTACACCATTGAACACATTCTGCCGCAGAATGAGAGCCTCTCTCCCGATTGGAAGACGGCCCTGGGTCCGGAATGGGAGCGGATCCAGCAAACGTGGCTGCACACACTCGGAAATCTCACACTCACCGGCTACAACGCTGAGTACAGTGACCGGTCATTCAAGGAGAAGCGCGACATGGACAAGGGATTCAAGACGAGTCCCTTGAAGCTTAACGACGGCCTTGGGCAACTAGACGATTGGAACGAGGATACGATTATTTCCCGGTCGGGCAGGCTCGCCGACGCGGCGGTAAGAATATGGGCCGCGCCAAACCTAACCGACGACGTGCTGGCGGCCTACCGCCAGAAGCCGGGCACGACCGGTTATGCCATCGCCGATCACCCATTCCTGCTCAAGAGCCCCGACCGGGAACTGTTCGATGCCTTCAGTCAGGAGGCCCTGTCCCTTGACCCCTGTGTGACCCGGGAATTCTTGAAATACCACGTCGCCTTCAAAGCCGAGACGAACTTCGTGGACGTGCTACCGCAAGCCAATCAGCTCGTATTGTGCCTAAACATGCCGTTTGCGGACATCAACGATCCCAAGGGCGTCTGTAGGGACATATCGGGTGTCGGGCACCAAGGGAATGGCGATGTGAGGTTCGAACTTAGCCGGCTCGATCAGCTCCCCTACGCCATGGGTTTGGTACGCCAATCCTTCGAGCGGCAGATGGGTAACGGCAGCGAAGGCTAGCTGAACCGCATGGGTCCCGGTTCATGAGGCCCCTCGATGAATGTGGAACACGTAGGTCACCCAGCGCAGGCTGTCTCCCAAAAGCGCCGGCAGACGCCAGGCCGTCGCACGCGCTAAAATGATTGCAGTGCATAAGACGGCTGCATTCACAATGGAGCGTTACGGCCGACTGCAGGACATGGACCGATCGTTTGACATAGCGTATTGGCAGCGCCTCGGTCCAGCGGCAATCTTCGAGGCTGCCTGGCAAATGGCTGTCGATGCACACGCGCTCCCGCCCGGCGGTCCTCATGAGCTCAGACTTCGAAGAACTGTTGAGAATTTTCAACGGCAACGAGGTTAAGTACCTCATCGTCGGCGGATACGCCGTGATACTATACACGGAGCCCCGCTACACGAAGGATCTCGATGTCTGGGTCCTGGCCAATCCCGAAAATGCCGCAAAGGTTTGGAAGGCGCTGGTTGCGTTTGGCGCGCCGCTCGCCGGCCTACGCCCGGATGATTTTGCCCACGAAGGCTTTTTTTACCAGATTGGCCAGCCTCCGGTGCGGGTCGATATCCTGATGTCGATTGACGGTGTTAAGTTTGAGGAAGCTTGGCCTAAGCGCAGAGAGTCGCATCTCGGTGCACAGCCGGCTTGGTTCATCAGCCGGGAGGATCTTTTGAAGAACAAACGCACAACGGGTCGCCATATCGACCTCCACGACGCAGGTCTACTCGAATGAGCGGACCAATCAAGAGGCGAGGTTTTCTGGCCAGTCTGGCCGCGGGCCCAGCCGCCGTGCTGCCCGCCCGCGCCCAAACCGCTGCCCACGGCCTGCCGGCGCCGGTCATCAAAGACGTCACCGTAATCGCCACCGCGCCCGCCGGTCTGCGCCTCTCGGTGGTCAAGATCACGACGGATCAAGACGGCCTCTACGGCTACGGCTGCGCCACCTTTACGCAACGCGCCGAAGTGGTGAACACCGCCGTCGAGAAGTATCTGCGCCCGTTCCTGATCGGCAAGCGCGCCGATCGCATCGAAGACATCTGGCAGTCCTGCTACGACAGCTCCTATTGGCGCAACGGTCCCGTGTTGAACAACGCCATCAGCGGCGTCGATCAGGCGCTGTGGGATATCAAGGGGCGCCAGGCCGGCATGCCGGTCTACCAACTTCTGGGTGGCAAGTGCCGCGAGGCCGCCACCTGCTACACGCACGCGGCCGGCGCCGAGATCCAACAGACCATCGACCAAGCCCGCAAGTTCATGGACCAGGGCTTCCGCCACGTGCGCGTGCAGGTGGGCGTGCCCGGCATGGCGGGCTATGGCGCGACGCGTGGCGAGGCCGCCATCACCGGGCTCCGTGAGGGACCGGTCTTCGAGCCGGCTTACTACATTCGCCGCGCGCTGAAGCTGTTCGAAGAGTGCCGCAAGCAGCTTGGCGATGACGTCGAGCTGCTGCACGACGTGCACGAGCGTGTCTCGCCCAACCAGGCCGTTCAGTTCCTGAAGGATGCCGAGCGCTTCAAGATGTTCTTCATGGAAGACCCGCTCTCGCCCGAAGACATCGCCTATTTCCACCAGATCCGCAGCCAGTGCGCCACGCCCATCGCGATGGGCGAGCTCTTCAATAGCCCGCACGAGTGGACCCCGCTCATCACCGGACGCCTGATCGATTACATCCGCATCCACGTGACCCAGGCGGGCGGCCTGACGCCCGTGCGCAAGATCGCCGCCATGGCCGAGATCCACGGCGTCAAGACCGCCTGGCACGGCCCCGGCGACGTCTCCCCCATCGGACACGCCGCCAACGTGACGCTCGACCTGGTTTGCTACAACTTCGGCATCCAGGAATACTCGCCCTTCAACGATCGCTTGCAGGAAGTCTTCCGCGGCTGCCCGGTGATGAAGGACGGCTACTTATACGCCAACGAGGCGCCCGGCTGGGGCATCGAAGTGGACGAGAAGTTGGCCGCCAAATATCCCTACGGCAGCTTCGAGCAGGGTGAGCGCCAGCGTCTCAATGGCGGATGGGGCGAAGTGCGCCGCCGCGATGGCGCGGTGATTAAGCAGTAATGGAGGGCGGACTTCAGTCCGCGCGGGGCTTCAGCCCCGCCCCTGCTGGCTCTACTTCAACGCCTCGTTGATCTCAATGTCGAACCTCGGTCAGAAGTTCCGATAGTGCCACGCCCCGCTGCTCAGCACCCTCGCGCCGGGCGGGATGTGGTGGAGACCGCGGATACCTTTACTAAAGTCGATCTCAGCCGGCATGTCCACGTCGTCGATCGGTCGATCCTTCATAGGCTCTCCTGATACTGGCGGATTTCAGTGTATGTCGCCTTTCGAGCTGAGATCATGCGGACCTTGCTCGTGGCGGCATCACCCTCAAACCATAGGTAAACAACTGAAAGCATCATACCATTGCTGGCGTATCCAATAGAAACCAGCGCTCCTCTGCTTCGCTGTGTTCCAGATCGGCGACGCTGAGGAGTCGAGGGTCATTGAAGACCGTACGCGCGAGGTCGAACGAAATCCCGTGTTTGCGTACATTAGCCGCGGCCTTGATTTCGTCCCATTGGAAGTGAAACTGCCGCTCGCTCACAGCCTATTCTCCCGTACTCGACTCTAGCCGGCAACCCGTCGTGACACCCGTCGTGAACCCCATTGACAGCCATCCCCACAAGAAAGACAATAAGACCTGAATAGCAACTGCGCGCCCCATCGCGCGCCGGAAAGAGAACAAGGAGTCAACCATGGCAGTAATCGATCTCGCCAAAGAAACCACTGTCCAACATGCCGTGGACAGCCTGCATGAAGCCGGAGTTCACACCCGGTACGGCAACTACATCGGCGGCCGCTGGACACCGCCGGTCCATGGCCGGTACTTCACCAGCCATAGCCCGATCAACACCGAGCCCCTCTGCGAATTCGCCAAATCCACGCCCGAAGACGTGGAGAAGGCCCTCGACGCCGCGCATGCCGTCAAGGACCACTGGGGCCGCACATCCCCCGCCGAACGCGCCGCCATCCTGCTGCGCGTCGCCGACCGCATGCAGGAAAACCTGCAAGTGCTGGCCCTCGCCGAAACCCTCGACAACGGCAAGCCCATCCGGGAAACCCGCAACGCCGATGTGCCCCTGGCCATCGACCACTTCCGCTACTTCGCCGCTTGCATCCGCGCCGAGGAAAGCGCGGTCAGCGAGCTGGACGAAAACACCGTCGCCTATCACTTCAAGGAGCCCTTGGGGGTGGTGGGGCAAATTATTCCCTGGAACTTCCCCCTGCTGATGGCCGCCTGGAAACTGGCGCCGGCCATCGGCGCGGGCAACTGCGTGGTGATCAAACCGGCTTCCAACACGCCACTGAGCCTGGCCGTGTTCGCCGAACTGACGCATGACATTCTGCCCCCCGGCGTTCTGAACGTGGTGACCGGCCCGGGCGCGGAGATCGGCAAGGCGCTGGCTTCCAACAAGCGCATTGCCAAGATCGCCTTCACCGGCGAAACCGTCACCGGCCGGCTGATCATGCAGTACGCGTCGGAGCCCATCATTCCGCAGACTCTGGAATTGGGCGGCAAATCGCCAAACATCTTCTTCGCCGACGTCATGGACCACGACGATGAGTTCCTCGACAAGGCGCTGGAAGGATTCGCCCTGTACTGCTTCAATAAGGGCGAAGTATGCACCTGCCCGTCGCGCGCGCTGGTGCAGGAATCCATCTTCGAAAAGTTCATGGAGAGGGCCGTGGCTCGAGTGCGGAAGATCAAGGTGGGCAACCCGCTCGAACCGGCCACCATGATGGGGCCGCAGGTCTCCCAGGACCAGATGGAGAAGATCCTCAACTACGTTCGGATCGGCAAGGAAGAAGGCGCCGTGTGCGTCACTGGCGGCGCACGGGCGGAGATGCCGGGCGACCTCGCGAAAGGCTACTTCCTCGAACCCACCGTGTTTACCGGCCATAACAAGATGCGCATCTTCCAGGAAGAGATCTTCGGTCCGGTGCTGGCGGTGACTACGTTCAAGACGCTCGACGAGGCCATCACCATCGGTAACGATACAGTCTACGGCCTCGGCGCCGGCGTATGGTCCCGCAACATCAACAACTGCTACCGCGTGGGCCGCGCCATCAAGGCGGGCCGCTGCTGGACCAACTGTTATCACGTGTATCCGGCGGGAGCCGCATTCGGCGGCTATAAGGAATCCGGCTTCGGCCGCGAAACCCACAAGCAGATGCTGGAACACTATCAGCAGACCAAGAACGTGCTGGTGAGCTACAGCACCAAGGCGATGGGCTTCTTCTAACAGGCTGTTCGCATGCTATCCTGAGTAGAGACCCAACCGGTTCCCAACGGAGAGATGGCCGAGTGGTTGAAGGCGCACGCTTGGAAAGCGTGTATAGGGGAAACTCTATCCAGGGTTCGAATCCCTGTCTCTCCGCCATAATAGAATCAACAATTTAGCCAGAAATCCTCTTTCCAGCGGGCAATACCGGGCAATAGTGTTCGGGTGAGGTGTGTCCGTCAACCTGTATCGTCGCCATCGCAAGGAGTGCAAGGCTGGTCATTCCGTCGAGTCTCGGTCGGGCGAATTTGACGAACGGCGCAAGAGTTGGAAGAAGTGCGCATGCTTGATCTTCATTTCCGGTACGCTGGCCGGCGTCTTCCGGAGGAAGTCTACGGGCAAGATCAACTGGGATGAAGCGAGGGCCGTAGCCGCCGAATGGGAGAAGGCCGGGTCGTGGACGGGAGAGTTCAAAGAACCTGTTCCGGCCGCCCCGGTCCCTGATGGTCGCATCACTATCGACCGAGCTATCCAGGGTTTCATCGCCGAGTACCAAGGACACGCGGCCAATACCCGTAAGACTTACAGGCTGCAGATCGCCAAGCTAAAGGCGTTTTCCGACAGCCGAGGATACATCATGCTAGACCAGTGGGGACCTGTGGACGTCCGGGAGTTCCGCGCGTCCTGGCCGGTCAGTCCCCGGACGGCCGCGGAGAACATGTCCACGATCAAGCTCTTCTTCGAGTTCTGCCTGTCCAACGAATGGATATCACGCAACCCGGCGCGGCTGGTGAAGAATCCGCGCGGTCGTGACGCGGCAGACCTGCGCGGAGGTCAGAAGCTGCCCTTCACGGATGCGGAACTGGAGAGAATGTACCAGGCCTGTGATACGAAGTACGGCAAGCAGGAGATCCGATGGTCCCGCGTCATCCACCATCAACGGGTCGACGGCGAGTACACGCGGTACAACTCCAAATGGACCGGGCAAGACCTTGCGGACTTCATCTCCATCTCCACGTACACCGGCCTACGCATTTCCGACGTGTGCACCTTCCATATAGACCGGATGCAGCCGACTGGAGAAATCCACATCGGGACCACCAAGTCGGGTGCGCATGTTTACACCTGGGTACCGGAGTGGTTGCAGGAACGCATCCGTGCCCGTGCCGAGAAATACGGCCCATTCATCTTCGGCGCACACAAAACCACAGACATGAACGTCGTCACTGATGTCTGGAGGCGCAAGTTGAAGCGGCTCTGGAAACTGTGTGGACCCTGGCAGGAGAAACCGACACCGCATAGGTTCCGGCATTCGTTCGCGCGCATCCTATTGCGACGTCCCGGTGTGACGGTGCGCGATGTTGCGGAACTCTTAGGCAATACGGAACAGATGGTGCGGAAGCACTACAGCGCCTGGATCCCCGAGCGGCAAGAACGACTGACCGCTATCTTGAAAGCTGCCTTCAGTGAGAAGCCCCGACCAAACGTGATAGCGATTCATTCCAAGACGGGAACAAAATAGCAGGCGGAACTAGTCCAGCACGAGCCTGGAGTGATCCAGATTCAAGTGGGTAGGAAGAAGTGTCACGCGATGTGTTCGGTCCGTGAGTCCGTGCCAGCGATACACACCCGGTTCCTAGCGGTCGCCAGCCGGCGGTTGAACGCCGATGGAGCGCGAAGGGCCGGCTTCGTCCTGGGAGCCAAAGGCGTATGGGGTTTCGACGGTATTGAAACGCTCTCGCCTCGATCGACCAATCCCAGAAGTCCTGCCGAGTTCCTGAATGAATTTCGGCGAGTTTAGCGGCGCACTCCTCGTCGCGGCCTGTGGCGGTTCGCAAGAGTTGACCACAATATTGTGCCGAGGAGAATCGGCCCCTTGCCGGTGAGCGCTTTCTCGAGAGCCGACCACTTTGCAGCAAAGGCAGGCAGAGAAGCGAACCAACGACCATGGCCCCTTCCTGTCAGGCTGCGTTCACTAGCCGGGCATGAATGCGTCTGGCTACCGATTCCGGGACGCTGTATGTGGTATTGGACTGTTTCTTGCCCATCCGGATTTTTGCGACTCCGGGCTCTGATCGGCGACAATTAGATCTCCGATAGGGAGAAATAGTTGTCGTCGACCCAAAGAAATAGTTGACGCCGATCAAAGACACATGCCGAGCAAAGACGAACACAAAATGCTTCACGCGAGAACGCGGATGAAATCCCTGAAACGCATTTACGTTGTGCTAGCCACCCTGTCTGCGTTCGCTTCCACAGTCGCGTACGGCCAGACGCAGAAGGGCAATGCGGCCCAACCTCAGGCAGCGCCCGCCTTTAGCGTGCTCTACACGTTTACCGGCGGGACGGATGGATCTGGGGCATTTATTCAAACGCCCGAAGCGCCGTTAGTTTTGGACCGGCTGGGCAATCTCTACGGCACTACGACTAGCGGGGGTGACCTGAGCTGCGGCGGCTTTGGTCTCGGTTGCGGAGTGGTGTTTAAGGTAGAGCGGACCGGTACGGAGACCGTGCTTTACAGCTTCCATGGAGCAGTGGACGGGGAGTATCCCCTCGCGGGTGTGCTGCGGGACCCGGCGGGCAACCTCTACGGCACCACCAATTCCGGCGGCACGGCAGGCGGAGGCGTCGTGTACAAGCTGAATCCTACCTTCTGTTGATAGCAAACTAACTTCTTTGTTTTTAATCGTCCCATCAAGCTAGTTAGGCCCACAATCCATAACTTTACCTAGTTCTTACCGAGTGCATGGTACGGTTAGCTATGAACATAAAGCTGTATCGTAATCATACGCCAGAGTGCAGGGCGCAACTTGCACAGACCTACCGGAAGCTACCCGCCAAGAAGCAAAAGAAGGCCATCGTCAATCATGATGGCTGCGAATGCCCGTTGTGGTATCGCTGTGCGGGACAGGCCCACGGGAAATCAACCGGAACCCGAGACCAGAAAGAAGCTAAGGCTATCGTGTTGGCTCTCGACTCCGAAACCAAAGACAAAGCGGTTCATGGAGAACTCTTGAAGGATTGCATTCAGAAG
>JBEKPZ010000296.1:0-9319 GCA_049520215.1 Bryobacteraceae bacterium
GCCGGCCCGAACTCGCCGCGGAGCAAACGAAGCTTGGCGAGAGTTTCACGCACCCGCACGTAGAGCGCGGGATCCCCGAATTCGTCGCTGGCGGCGATGAGTGAATCGAGCTCGTGCTGCGCCTCGGCGAGATCTCCTTTCTCGAGGAGTGCCACGGCGATGGACGCCCGCAGTATGGGAGCGGCCCGCTGCGCGAGATCGGGCACCGTTTCAGCGGTAAGCGCGAGGCCTCGCCGGAACGATTGAAGGGCCTCCCCGTACGCACCGAGTGCAGCCAGGAGCGAACCCATCGCCAGGTACAACTGGGAAAAAAGTACGGCCCGGTCCGCCTCATCCGTCGCCGGCCAACACCGGCGCGACTCCCAGTCGCGCAGACCCCGTTCGGAGAATTCGATCTGGTCGATGCCTCCGAGTGTCGATTCCATTGACCGGAGAGTGGCATTCGCTTCGGACAGATCTCCCGCGCCAATCTCAATCAGCATGCGCTTCACCGACGCGTAGGTGCCCCCGTAGGCATCGCCGGCGGCGCTGCTCAGGGAGGCCATGGCCGAGAGCAGCTCGCGGCCCGCGCGGGTATAACCGAGCGGCACGGCGAGATCCGCGAAACGGTCTATAACGACGAGATGTGCCGCTCTCAAGGCCGGAAGGCGGCTGCCCTCGATCCGGATCGAATCCTGGAGAATGGTGCGGTAGGCGGCGAGGGCGCCATGCCAATCCCCCTTCCTGGCCAGGCCCTCGGCCATCTGAATCGCGTTGTCGAGCGTTCGAACCGCGGCAGCCGGCATCGTTTTCAGTCGAGTTGCGCCGCGTGCTGTGGATCCACTACCAGGTAGACCGGCTGCTTCCCGCACTCCGCCCGAGTGTCTTGCGCCGCGCAAGGCCGGTTGTTGTACGCGCGATAGGCTTGATTTCCCACATTGGCGCCAGGGTTAGTGGCAGTATCCACGTTGCGCAGCGTGACCTTTCCGTCGGGCATGTAGATCTTGGCCGGACGAAAGAAGGCCACCTCTTCCTGCTCCAGCCGGATGACGACCGGAAGCCGCCCCTGTATCCCGATGTGCAAAGCCTGTTGGATGGCGGCCGGCGAATCGAGATTGGAGAGAGCGGGCGTGTCCTGCACGTAAACCGGAACGTCGCCGGACGGCAGATTCGAGACGCGGGCGCCTTTCCAGACAGTCGACGGATGGTACTCGATCTGAAGCCTGCCCTTGTCAGAACTCGCCACGGGTAATCCATCATGAACGGCGCCGGTGGTCCTTAGATCGTTCCAATCGCCGAACTTCGCCAATTGCACCAGATCGTGACGCTCGGCGTCGCTCCCCGCATGCATGATTCTGGCATTGATTTCCTCGAACAGCGCGGTGCGATCATGGACCGGCGTCTTCAATACGCCGTCGAGAGCGCGTGCGGCGCCCTCCGCGTGGCCAGCCCGCGTGAGGGCCACGGCCTTTCGCAACGCGATCTCGGGTGTGTTGCCATGCACGTTGCTCAAATCGTCCAAAACCCGCAACGCCGCAGAGTCGTTTCCTTGCGCCAGAAGCGTATCGACATGCCGCAGGCCTGTGACATAATGTTGCTCCAGAGCCGCCTTGAACATTAGAGGATTTTGAGCAAGATCGTGGGCTGCTCTCTGGAAATCTCCCGCCGCCAATTCATTGACGGATGCCAGGGTTTCCTCCGGAGCGCTCGATCCCGTGGTGGCGCGGAGCAGCTCTGGATGGTCGCGAACTTCCTGAGGAAGCTCGGACCAGCGAACGTAGTAATCGCCGGTGGCGACGTCGCGCTGCGCCTTGAAACCGCGTCCGGACAGGCGCACATCTGTGTCGACGGCGGTGGGGGGTGGGCGGGCCGCGACCTGCATGCGGACGCCCTCGGACTGGGACTGTGGGGGAGAAATGCGCACATATTTGGATCCACCCAGTTCCTCGGAGGCTTTGTCCGCGCTGTACCAGGCCAGGTCGATGCTCTTTGCATGCGGATCGACGGGAGCTACGCGCGATTGCCAGCCCACGGCGATGTCCGCGCTGGGCTGCTGTTCGGGAGCGAATTTCACCCACTGCGATGAACCCCGGAACTGCACCAGAAACTCGTGGTCGCCGGTCTGGACTGCGGCCGCTACTCGCGAATCGCTTGCGATGGCGGTCGCGGGATTCGCCGCTGTGCTCACCTTCCGGGCAAGCGATGCCGCGGTGTCAAATTCACGGCTTTGCCACGAAACCCGGAAACTGTTCGCCATCCGTTCGATCTTCAACTCACCGATGGCCGTGTCCGCGTCTTTTGCCTCCATACGAACCGCCGAGTTTTCAAATGCAATCGACCGGCTATATTTCAGGTCGGCGATCTCCTCTTCCATGGCTCGGAACTTAGTGCCGGTCTTCAGCGTCGCATCCATCGTGTAACGCTCGGCGGACTCCGCGAACTTGTATTCGGCGCCTTCGACAGTCCTGAAGAGATCCGGAGACGACTCACTCCAATTCAGCGTGGGGCGCCGTCCAAGTTCGGCGATTTCGTCGGAAATCGCACCTCGGGCTTGAATGACTTCTCTTTCGGCCAGAGATACGCCACCCATCAGCGGGCTCGGCAGATTTGGGTCGGAACGGAGCAGAGGCAACGCTTCCGTTTTCGCGTATCCCCGCCCATAAAAGTCGACGCGATTCCAGTTCTGGAAGCGCAGGTCGGGGTGTTTGGTCACCCATTCCGGAAACCAGTTGTCTTTCTTGTAATTGACGTCTTTGAGGGGAGATAAACGTTCCAGTTGGCCTTTTTCATCGAGCCATGAGATGACAATGCTCCACTTCATGATCTCGTTTAGCCGTTCGTATTCGGGTTCGTAACGCGCGACCTCGGCGTAGTGGTCGTCCCACCAGCCCAGAAAAGCGGCGCTGGCGGGATTCGGCGCGACTTCCTTGCCTGGAGTGATCGAATCCGACGAAGCCGCGTACAAGCGTGTCGCGACTGGGGCCAGCATGATACTCTCGCCGTCGCCGCCTTTCAACGCGAATCCGCGAGGTTGCACGCCGAACCACAGGCGCGTGGACGGAAGAACTTCCATCTCCCTGCTGTAGATCGGAGAAACGGTCAGGTGCGACATGGAGTGGAAATCGGATATGTATCGATCCGGCGCGCTGCTCATGTAGTCGAGGGCCCAGAGTTTGGCGAGAAGATCGGTGTAGAAAAGGACCATGCCAACCTCGGTGCCTTGCAGCGCTCCGTCATAGCGCGCGGCCTGGTAGGCGCAGTGGGCTTTCAGGCGCAGAATGATGGACCGCGCCGCATCGGGATCGATTTTCTGGAGCAGCGAGTAAAACGCATCCATTTTGCCGTTGCCGGCCTGTTGGGCGGCTTGTTCCAGATCGGCCCGCGAGAACTGGCCCTGCGCGGCCAACAGCATCAATATTCCCAGGTCCCCCTCCAACTCGGATTGGACCTTCGAATATACGAAACTCGGATCGAGCGAGAATCCGGTATGCGCTACCACGCCCAGGCGCTCGCGCACCTGGTTGATTTCGGCTTGGACCTGCGCGAGGTCGCTGTCGCGTTCCGCTTCCAGCCGCACACGCTCAAAATCGTAATGATAGGTCTTGTTTTGCCAGCGGCTCTTGAACTCTTGTTCCTTTTCTGACGCGAACCGTTCGAACTCATCGTTCTTGGTCCGCAGTTTAGTCTGAGCCAGCCAAAGCGCGGCGGCATCGTCCAGGGTCATGGTATGGTGATGGTGGCTTGGTACTTTGCGCCCTCCGAGGCGAAGCCCCGCCGGCTGCAGGTGCGCATAGGTCAGGTCGTCGATACGGGAGAGAAAGGTCTGCAGATCGCCCAGACTCGCCACGTTGGACTCGAAATATCCGTTCTTTTCGCTGAACAGGCTCTCACCCTCGACATCGGGGCGCCGGGTGATTTCGGCGGATAGGTTATCGGGTGACGCCTCGTACTCGAACACCAGGACAGTGGCCGGTTTGTCGCCCGTGTTTTTGCGCGCCTCGTCAGCCAGGCGGGCCAGGGTCTCGGCCCGGGCGGCGGCATCCGACTTCGGGATCAGCGTAACCAGCCGGCCCTTTCCAATCGATCTCGAGCGAGTGTCGCCGTAATCGAACGAGCCGACCGGCCGAAGATATTCGTAGCGCACCGGTGGCAGGTCGAACAGGCTCTGGTTCAGCTCCGGCGGAGACAAACCCGCATCGGAAATGACCGTGGTCAGCAGCCAGTCTTTCACCTGGTCCGCATACTCTCTGCCGGTCAACTGATTCACGGCTTCGTCGCCCACGCCGATCTCGATATACCGGGGCTGATTCACCGGGAATCCCGCGAACGCGACCACTGCCGGCCGTGACCCGAGGTCTTTTTTTCTGCTTAGCACCGAGGAAATCAACACGACGCCGAGGATGGCGCCGAGGACGCTTGCGATGTTCAGTACTCGTTTCATAAGTCACCACCTATTGAGTCTGACCTGTGAGTTGTCGGTAGTGCCCCACTCGTTTGAGTGCGGCCTGGTCCGGAGTTCCCGGAATCCCGGAAAACCACCGCACCAAAGCTTCGGAGTAGAGGCTTTTCACCTGGGGCGTGCGGTCGTCATAGTGCAGAGCGGGATGGCTCAGAAAGTCCTCGCTGAAGTCCACGACGTGCGTGTAGTCGCCCGCATTGGACGCGGCAATCACGGCACGATATGCATGGTCCTGGCGCGACCTCCGCACCGCATCGAAGACAGTCAGGCTCAATGCGCATAGGAGCACCAGCAGAGCGGCGGAAGCCTGGATCTTCAAGGGCATCCCCTGGCGGCTGAACATCCAGAACAGGAAGGGTTCATCGCCGCGGACACGTTTTGTGGATTCGAATTTGAAATCCGGCAAGTTGTCGGCGGTCGGGGGCGTAACCAGCTCCGGTGCGGGTTGCTCCGCGGGAAAGACGCGGCGCGCCAGAAGGTCGATGGCTGGGCGCGGGTCCAGGCCGGCCAGAAGGGGTTCCTGCGCAATCTGATCGTTAAGAAGGTGCTCCAGTTGCGCCCGATCCGAAGGCGCTTTCCCGAGGACCTCGGTCAACGCGACATACAACCGGGCCGCGCAGGCGTCCCATTCCGTCGCGGCTTCTTTGCTGTATCCGGCCTCGAGCCAGATGCTCTTGTTACGCGCCGCAATCGCGTCCTGCTGTAGCTTGGTCCTTTCCGCGGAGCTGATGTACTGGTTCACTGGAGTGAATCCGCGCGTGGCTTCATTAGCCAGTTTCTGGCCTTCTGCCGTGAGGCGCTTATTGTAGCCGGTCCGCACTTGTTGGAGCACGACTTCCATGCGCGCACGCAACGTCTTCATGTTCTCCACCAGGCGCGCGTCTGTCTTGGCCGCCTCCTCGTCGCCCGGCAAATAGTCCATGCCTTTTTGCGATTCGACGAGCGCCTCGGAGAGTTCATTGTTATTGGCCAGCGCGATAGCCCGGAGGTGGCGCAGGCGTCCGACTAGGGTAAAAGCGAGCGGGATCCAGGGATATTGAACCCGAAGCTGCTCTATTCGTTCGATGCCAGCCTTTAGCTTCCTGGCATCCCGAGGCTTCAGCGGGCCATCGGTGAGGCCATCCCTGGCGCTCTGAAATTCGAGCAGAATCAGTTTCTCGGGATATCGCAGCTCCTGTGGTAAGCGGCCGATCATATCGCGGGTAATTGCGATCGCGCGCGTCCAGTGTTTGGCTTCGGATTCCACATCGATCCAGCGGTCGGCAAGCGGGACCAGAAACTCTGCCTGCCGGCTGGCTTCCGTCCCAGCCGCGTCGAACACGCCGCGAAGGTACCGCACGTAAGCGAATTCCCGTTCATCCGGTCCGGGCTTCTCGGGCGAGAGTCTTGTCGCGGCGCGATATAGCGCGAGATGGGTTCTGACGAAGAGTTCGTCGACCACCGCGTCTCTCAACGCGCCGGAGCGATTCGTGTCCATGCCGGCAAATTGCGCCGCTCCAATCCAAACTTTCGGATCGCGGAGCAGTGCGCGAAGCTGCCGGTGGCTCTCAAGCCAGAAGAAATCGCTTCGATCCCATTTGCATTGAAGGTCCGCTTCGAGGGCCAGATTGCGAAAAAGAAGAAGCCGTCCAAGGCGGCCGCACTCGTCCAAGCCCTGCCCGGTCCATTTCTGGATTAAAGTCATCTCACGGTCTGCGAGTGCCATCACTCGCCCTAGCGTGGATCGGCTCGAGGTTTCGTCGCCGATGTGCGATCCAGTACTTTCCGAAGCAACTACAGGAGACATAACTCCCTCCTCCCTATTGAAGGCGCAAAATTATGAGATTTCGGGCCACACTCTCAAAATTCAATCCTCAACCAGATGCGACAGAAATCTTCCCGAATGACTGGCTGCTTGGCAGCGTCGATGAAGAGATCCCGTTCGTCCCTGGTGACCGTCCCATATTCTAGCGAATTCCATCTCCAAGCATGACTTCCTACCGGCAGCCCACCGCAACTCAGTATTTGCTTAGCCAATCCTCAGGAAGCCCCGCACGGCGGTAGCGATGGGTCTGCTCTGAGGTAATAGTGCAGTGGTAGGCGAAAACGTTACACCCTCGCGATCTGTAAAACAGGGACGAAACAGGAAATCCAGGTTCGTTCTTGCAAGCTAAGGCAAACATTCCAGGATACTTGTGTACCAAAGACAACTACCAGAATATCAGACAAGAAGCAACCTTCCTCTTTTTCCTCCTACCCGCACGCGAGGTAAAGAAGGCCCAAGTCTGCCTGACACGTTTTGACCGGCTTTTGAAGAACATCAACTTCGAGCCATGATGCCTTTCGTCTTCTATTTGTCTCCTCTGCCATCGGTTTTGACTACGGCTCTCCGGTCGTCGCTTTCACCTCTGGCCCCAACGAGGACCTCCTCGTGCGTCTCTGCTGCGTCGAGCGAACGCATAAATCCGCGCGCTCGGGCGGCCGGAAACCGCTAACGATATGCAACCACAACTGGCTCGTCTATCGACGCAGCGCCGCAGTGACCCCGAACTGATACGCTTGATTGAAGGGGGAAAGACTATTGTGCGCAAAGTGTTCACGGTTCCATTGACTATCGGACTACTCGCGATTCAGATCGTCGTGTATTCGCTGTGGCAGCCATGCGTAGCTGGCGCGCAGACCGGTCCGCCGCCCAATTCGCCGCAGACGGAGGCTCGCTCCCAGGCACGCGTCCAATTAAACAAGGGCGTCCAAGCGTTTAAGAGCGCGCTGTATCCCGAGGCGGTGGCGCACTTCACGACAGCCGTCGAACTCGATCCGAATTTCATCACGGCGCGGTTGTATTTGGCCACGGCCTACATGCAGCAATACATTCCGGGCGCCGACTCGCCGGACAACCTGAAAATGGCCAACGAGGCACAGCACCAATTCCAAACTGTCTTGGAGCAGGAGCCCATGAATGAACTGGCGATGGCTTCGCTGGCATCGCTCTGCTTCAACGAGAAAAAGTTCGATAACGCCGAGCAGTGGGACCAGAAGCTGGTCTCGGTAAACCCGAGGAACAAAGAGGCGTTCTACACCTTGGGCGTGATCGCCTGGACCAAGGTGTTCCAACCGCTTATGGAGACTCGCGCCAGGATGGGCATGAAGCCGGAAGATCGCGGCCCGCTGACGGATAACAGCGTCCGCGCGGAGCTTGCCGCCACTAACGGCCGGCTCGTCGAGGAGGGCATCAAGAACCTGGAGGCAGCCATAAGCCTCGACCCGGAGTATGACGATGCCATGGCCTACGAAAACCTGCTTTACCGCGAGAAAGCCGATCTGGAAGATTCGCCGGAAGCTTACAAGGCAGACATAGAGGCTGCCGACAACTTCTTCGGAAGGACCCTAGAAATCAGGAAGGTTAAGGCCGAACGGAACGCCCACAGCACCACGCAGGAACCAAGGTAGAGTACAGGGTCCAGACAGGATTCATGGCTAGCGGCTGGCGGGTGTCGCAACCGACCAGCACAGCCCGAAGACCACGGCATCCGGCGATTCGCGGCGGCGTTATTGTGCTGGGCGATAATGGCAAACAACGTCCTCAGAAATAGCTTTACCATACCCTTGCCCGATGGGCGTGCGCGCGCCCGCCGCCGCTCCATCGCCACCCGGCCAATCGTCAGCTTGTTTGCATATTCGCGTTTGAGCCTGATATTCTTCATCAGATCTTCCCTCGAACACTTAGCTGGAGGACCGAATGACACTTATTGGGCCGATCACGCCGGAAGAGCGCATCAACTCGTTGGACACGCTGCGCGGGTTTGCGTTGCTGGGGATTCTGCCGGCCAACGTCCTCGTCTTTGGCCTGTATTTCGCGGCGGGCTCCGATCCGACAGTGGCCGGCGGGGCGACTGGCTTAAACCTGGCCAGTTGGGCGCTGCTTCGCATCCTGATCGGGGGCAAGATGCGCTGCCTCTTCTCGATGGCCTTCGGAGCCAGCATGATCCTGCTGACCTCTCGGGCCGAGGAGCGCTCCGGGGCCACCGCCGCCGACATTTACTACAGGCGGAACCTTTGGCTGCTCCTGTTCGGCCTGGCGCACGCATTCCTGCTCTTTTGGGGCGACATCCTGTACCCATACGCTTTGTGTGCGCTGATTCTGTTTCCGTTCCGGAAGCTCCCCGCGAAGAAGCTCCTGATCATCGGCGCCCTGTTCATCGCGTTCCAGGCAGGGTGGTCGGCCGTGGACGCGTTCCGGCTCATCGAACGCCGGAACTTGGCGGCCGCCGGCGACGCCGCCCAAAAGGCAGGCAAGAAGCCGCTCGAAGAGCAGGTAGAGGCGCAGAAGGAACTGGAAGCGCAACGGAAGCAGCGAAAGCCTTCATTCGAAGAACTGGAGAAGGACGCAAAGAAGTGGCGAGGCAATCCCTTGGAAGTGATCGGCGCGCGGGCGAAAGCCCTTGCGATCTGGCACGGCCTGCCGTATTACGACCCGGTGAATTGCGACGTGTGGAGCATGATGTTCATCGGCATGGGCTTGTTCAAGCTCGGAGTCTTCAGCGCGGCCAGATCGTACCGCTTTTACGCCTGGATCGCAATCATCGGGTACCTGGTCGGGATTCCGTTGAACTCGTACACAGCCTGGCTGGCAGTGAAGGACAATTTCGACCGCGTCACTTTCGCGTTCACCCACGTGGCTTACGATATCGAGCGGCTACCGGTGGCCCTGGCGGACATGGCGCTGCTGATGATCTTGTGCAAGGCCGGCGCGCTCCGGTGGCTGACCAGCCGTCTGGCCGCCATCGGGCAGATGGCGCTGAGTAACTACATCTTGCAGTCGGTGGTTTGCACGTTCGTATTTACCGGCTACGGGTTCGGCTTGTACGGGCGGCTGGAGCGGTATCAGTTGTACTACGTGGT
>JBEKPZ010000297.1:0-11971 GCA_049520215.1 Bryobacteraceae bacterium
AAGGCGTCGCGGAAGCGTTCCAGGATGCGGGAGGTCTTGCCCGACCCGGCTGGGCCGGTTAGCAGTCGCATTGACTCCAGGTTAGCCTGGATCGCTCGAAGTGGGCATTTTCCAAGAAAGAAGGCGGCCTGAGAGGCCGCCGCAGGCCGAGGGCCTGCCCCGCTATATGCTATAAGGGACTTTGAAATGGTCGTTCGCAACCAGACCCGCAACACCGTTCTAGCAGACGCGGCCGAAGTCGCAGACACCAGCGAAAAGCGCCGCACAGGATTGCTCAAACACGAGCGTCTGGACCCCGGCCAAGGCCTCTGGATTGTCCCGTGCGAATCCGTGCACAGCTTCTTCATGAAGTTCGCCATCGACCTGGTTTACCTGGACCGAAATCAGAAGGTGCGCAAGGTTCGTCACCGCATGGTCCCCTGGAGGCTGTCCGCCTGCCTCACCGCGCATTCAATCCTTGAACTGCCGGCCGGAGCGGTGGCAGCCAGTGGCACAGAGAAGGGGGACCAATTAGAGATGGTGGAGGAGAAGACAGAAGTCAGAAGTCAGAAGTCAGAATAAGACGCCCCGACGCGCGGCTGCATTCTGTCTTCTGACTTCTTTCTTCTGACTTCTTTCTTCCTAGCTGCTACCGATCAACACCCCCGCCAGAAACACCAGCACTCCTCCCAGCACCACTTGCAGTGTGGCCGCTAGCAGCGGGCTGTCCATGTAGCGATGCCGGATGTAGCTGATGGATGCCAACTCCACCGCCACCACCAGCACCGCGGCCGTAAATGCAATGTGAAAGTTCGGAAGCAGGAACGGCAGCGTATGTCCGATGCCGCCTGCAGTGGTCATCAGGCCGCAGACCACGCCGCGCACCCAAGGATGCCCGCGACCGGTCAGCGATCCATCGTCGGAGAGCGCCTCGGCGAAGCCCATGGAAATGCCCGCGCCCACCGAGGCAGCCAGGCCGACCAGAAAGGCGTCGTGGCTTTTCTGGGTGGCGAAGGCCGCCGCGAATAGCGGAGCCAGGGTCGAGACCGAACCATCCATCAGGCCGGCCAATCCGGGCTGCACGATCTGCAGCACAAACAGGCGCCGGCTGGCGGCATCCTCCTGCTCGCGCACGTTGGTGGTGAGGCTCTGCTCCAGCGACTCCGCGCTGGCCTGGTGCTGGCGCTCCATTTCCGCCAGATCGCCGAGCAGCTTGCGGGTGGATGCGTCGGTCACCCGCTCCTGGGCTTTCTCATAAAACTGGCGGGTTTCCAGTTCCATGATCTCGGCCTGCTTGCGCACGACATTGATGCCCAGCGGCCGCACCAGCCACACCGGCCGGCGTGTGACGAAACCTTTCACGTCCTGGCGGCGGATCAGCGGAATGTGATCCCCGAAACGCTGCTGGAACATGTCGATCAACGCGCGGCGATGCCCGTTCTCCTGCGCCTGCATCTCCTCGAACATCTGCGCGGTGGCCGGATAGCTCTCGCGCAAGCCGTCCACGAAGTCGCCGTAAATGCGGCCGTCTTCCTCCTCCAGCGAAACGGCCAGCGCCAGGATTTCCTGCTCGGACAGTTCTTTGAAATTCTTCGCCATGCATTCTCCAGATGGGTTACGGATACATCGACGGGTAGGCCCCGCGCATCTCTTGGGCCAGCGTCCGCGCAGTTTCGATCCGCACCAGTTCGCCCTTGCCGATACCCGGACACCAGGCCGCGGTCCCGCGCCACTTGCGGCTGTTTTCGGTCAGCTCCGGCCAGAATGGAAAGATGCGGCACTGCGTGGGCTTAGCCGGATGAATCGAGCAGCCATCCGCGCGCAGAAACCGGCATTGCCCTCCGCGCGGGATGCGCAGGCGGCGCAGATTCTTGGTCCGGTAAATGTAGCGCTGTTCGAATACCGCGGCCGTTAGCCCCAGGAATCGGGCGGCACGCGCGATATCGTCCTCGGTCAGGTAGACAAATCCTTTCCGCTGGCAACAGGCCGTGCAACCTGGCTGGCATTCAAAACGCATTGGTGTCATTGTACGCGTAGCGCGATCATACGGCTGGCGGCGGAGGCGCCCTGGCGCGCGGTCACCTTGATTTCGTACTGGCCCGGAGGGGGCTGAATGCCGCTCATGAAGGGGATGGCGCCGGTCGCGTCGGGAGCCGGCAACTCGGGCGAGGCGCTCGAAACCGGCTTCCCATTCTGCAACACTTCGATCGAAATCCGCGGCGCGCCGCCGGTGGGGGCCGGATAGACCACCATATAAAGCGGGATTTCGGTTCCGGCCGCAAACACTCCGTCGAGCGACGGCGTAATTTTGCCACCGGAAAAGTGCAGCGGGTCGGCGGGATTCCAGCCGCCGTCGCGGGGGATGTCGAAAGGATCGACGCGCCGCACCGGAACAAGTTCGCTCAACCCTATGCCCGGCTGATCGGACACGATCAGGGCCGCGCGCTTGACGCTGGCCGCGCCATTTTCCCGGTCGACCACGGCGGTCTCCACCGTATACCGGCCTGGCGACAGCAGAAGGGGTTGCGCGAAGGTCAAATCGCCTCGGGCGAAGGCTTCGAACTTGTCCGCCGGAATATCGTTAGCCAGGTCGCGGCTCACTTTCGCGGCCACCTGGCCGTCGGGGTCCTTCACCACTGCAAGGAGCGAAATGTGCGTGCGCAGTTTGGCGGTTTGCTTGTCCTCGCGATACGACATGTTCTGCATGGGCACCTGGAAGACCATGGAATATTGCACGGCGCTGCGCGCTCCGCGGAACGCCAGAGCCTGCGCGCGGAACGCGAAAGTTTTCGGCTGGGGCTTGGCGTTCAGGGCGTCCAGCGCGGCCATTTCAAAGGGCTGCAAAACCTCGCCGCCCAGCAGCGGCAAGGCGAAATACCCGGTGCGCGTGTGCACCTGCGCGCCCGGGCTTGGCGGTGCCGTTGGTGTTGGCGATCAGGAAACCGCCGGTGGATTCCGCCAGTTCCGCCATGGCTTGTTGCGGGTTGGCGTGCAGGCTCATTCCCACGGTGTCGTCCTGGTGGAACATGTCGATGGCTGCATCGCCGGTTGCCGTCATGTTCTGGCTTTTGCTGATGCGCGCGCCGGTGCGCAGCAGATCGGTGCTGGCAGTCGCCGGAGACTTCACCGACAGGCCCGTGACGTCCACGCAATAGACGCTCACGTTGGCGCGGTTGGCCGCGGCGATGATGGCCTGGAACATGTTCTCGACCTGCCAAGGCACCACCAGTCCTTCGGAAAGCAGTAGGACAGTTTTGCGGCCGGGCAGCGCGGCCTGCGCCTGGACCAGCGACAGCAGCCCGTCGAGCGAGCGCCAGCCGGCCCCGTAGTTGACCATTTCCATCTGCTTCCAAACCATGCGCGCCAACGCCATCTGCCCATCCGAGCTCAGGCCGTTGGATTCGGCCCCCTGCGTGGCTGCGCCGCTGCTTTGGAACGGATCGCCGCCGCCGGCCGTGCCAATGTGGATGCCGCCCTGATCGCTGGAGACCTGGACGGCCATGTTATTTAGCACGTTTTCAGAATCCTTGCGGAATTCGGTGTAGTTTCCGGTGGTGGCGCGCGTAATGGCTTTGCGCAGCAGGTCCTGATTGTTGGTATAGGGCTGCAGGGCGTTCAAACGGAAGTCCAGGCTGAAGACGCCGCCATAGGTATTGGAGCGGAATTCGTTGGTCAGGAATTCGGCGGCGGCCTGCTGGGCGTACAGGCGGCTGCGCGGTCCCATGCGCTCGAAGACGATGGTGACGATGTTGAGATTGTGGAGTGGGTTGAGCGCGGGAGCATTCGGCGCGGCGGCGTTGGCGGCCGGGGCGCCCGGCTGCGCGGCGGCGGGTTGCGGCTGATCGGACTCGGTATCGGTGAAGCGGAAGGTCTGCAGCTTCTGGGGAACGCCATCCTCCAGCACGCGGATCTCATCCGGCTTCAGGTTGCGGATGAGGTGCTCTTTCTTGTCTCGCACCACGGCATCCAGAAGCACTTCCTGGGTGGTACTGCGGATCACGGGGAGGTTCGCCTCCTGAGCCGCCAGCGGCAGGCAAGCCAGGCCGGCGCAGATGAGCGATAAGGCGCGCATGGAAGTCCTCTCTATTTGAGAGTACGACAAAAAAAGCTCCGGGCACTCAGCCCAGCGCAACACGCCCGTGCCCAGTCCCACGCGATGGTCGATGCGAACCGCCTGCGTAGGCTCCTTGTTCACTTTGGTGGGGCAGACCATCGCACTTCGTGGTCTGCAGCCTTAGGGGAGCGCTGGCAGACGACATAAAACGATCGTCTGCCCCACATTGCGGCAAGCCGCAAACGGTTGGGGGAGGCGGCCTGGGAGGCCGCCGCAGGCTGAGAGCCTGCCCCACAATTCGTTGCGGCGCGCGACGAAACTGATGAACAGTAGTGCAGGCAGGCCTTCTCGCCGGTCAGCCGCGCACGACGAGGGCGTATTCGCGGAGCAGTTCCCGGGCGGGCGAGTATACCCGGACAAAATAGACGCCGGACGCCAAGCCACGGGAAACGGTGGCCTGCAACTTGTTGCCCTGGGACGCCGGGTTGGCTTGAAACACAGGGTGCCCGGCGGCGCGCACGATTTCGAGCTTGTATTTGGCGAATTGCGGCAAGCCGGTTAAATCGAGCACTACGGTGAGAGGCCTGCCCGCGGGCGCGGCCGGTGTTAGATCATCCGTTCCGCGCGTGGTCTGGAGCAGAATCACAGCCGGCGTCCCTTGCGCACGTCGCATGGACTGCCACTCGAATCCGGCCAAGACCGCCAGGCCCGCTGTCACCAAACCCGCGGCCCAGGCTATTTTCGGGAATCGCCACCAAACCACGTCGCGGGGTTGGTGGAGGACCACCCCTTTATCGCGCACGCCCTGCCGGATGCTGTCCTCCAGGGCCAGCCGGTCCTGACAGGACTCGCAGACGAGCAGGTGCTCCTCAAGCCCGGCCAATTCCGGCTCAGACAAACGCCCCATCGCATACCGCTCCAGTGCGTCGTCAGTGGCGTGATACCCGTGGGCGAACTCCAACTTTGCATAATCCTTTCGGCGTCTCATTACCGCTTAAGTGGTATTTCCCTCCAATTCCTCTCACCAAAAGGTACTAGACGTTTTGTAACCTTCCTTTTGCCGAGAAGGCCGAAGCGGGCTTTAGCGCGCGATTTAAGCAGCCGGAACTGGGTATCGGTCAACCCCATCTCGGTACAAATCTGCTCCGCCGGCTGTTCCCAAAGATAAAAGCGTATCAGAATCTCGCGATCGCGGGGCGCGATGCTCTTTAGGACCCTGGCGGCAAGCTGCTGATTCTCCTGCCGGATGGCGGCTTGTTCGGGATTGCTGCCGGTGTCGCGCACGGCCAGCCCCCAGTCCAGATCGAACTGCTGCTTGCGGCTGAGAACGTTTTCCTCGATCTGGGCGGCTACCTGCCGGCGGACGATCGTACGCACGTAGCCCATCAGGCGATCGGGTTCGCGCAACTCTCCCCGCTGGATGGCTTGCGCCACGATGAGGAAGGTATCGTGCACCCGGTCGTCCAGATCCTGGGGGCCGAGTTGCCTGCACAAATAAAAACGCACACCGCGCGAAAAGACCCGATACAGTTCCTCTAATCCATCGGGATCGTTTTGCCTGATTTTTTCGACCAGTTCGCCCCAGCAGGGCTGGGCGGCAGCCGACCGGCTCTCGGCAGTGTCTTCGGCAATATCGTTGGCCCTCATTGTTGGTTCCCCGTAACGAAATATGCGCTCCAATAGAGCGGGTTTGAACGCCAGGTGCAAGACCGGAGCATATCGATCTGGGCATGTTGCAGCGCGACGGCCGGTCCGGCCTGCGGAGCTGCGCGCAAATAGCGGTAGAAGGAGAGAAAGAGCGCTCCGGCGTCATCCGGAGTGGGCCAACGGCTGGCCACCACGGCACGGGCTCCGGCGGCCTGGCAGGCGCGGGTAAGGCCCATCAAACCCGTGGCGGGAAGGGCATCGGCCGAGCCGGAACTGCAGCCGCTCAAGGAAACCAGCGCGCCATCCAGATTCCAGGTGGCGATCTCGACCGGGCTGAGGACCTCGTGCTGCCCGCCATAGGTGAGGCTCAGCACGATGAGCTCGGACCCCGCGCCACGGCTGGAATCGACGCTGGAATGCAGCACGTGGGTGGCGAAATGCAGCACGGCGGGATGGTCGTTGAGCGCGGCCTGCAGCCGCTGGCGGGAAGCGGACGCGCCTTCCAGCAATACCGGGGTTCGCGAACCGCTCCAGGCGGCGGCGCAACCGGCCACCTCCCGCGCGCTACCGGCGAGGCGCGCCAGGTGCAGATCGTCGGCGGCTGCGGAATCGCCGGCGCGCGCCGTAAAGAAGCCAAGCAAAGGAGCGGGCTGGGAAGCTTTCCAGCGCGGATCGGCCATATTGTAAACGGGGTCGGCAACGCCCACGAAGGGACCGGCGAAACGGCTGCGCTGGGGGCTGGCGGGCGAAAGCATCGCGGCGCCGGAGGTAATCTGCAAGGAATGACGTTCAGCGAGGAATACGGGGCACCGCGCGCGAGTGTCCTCGATCAGGGCGGCGAAGGGCAGTTCGAACAATTGCGCATCCAGCGCCAGCAGCCAGCGCGGTTTCTTGCGGAATGCGGGATCGAGCTGTCCAAACAACATGCGGTAGATGCGGGCACCGGCCGGCTGGGCTTCAGCGCCGCCCTGGCGGACGGCTTTAGTGAAACGAGCCACCAGCGCGCCAAGCTCCGGGGCGGGAGGCAAGCGGTATAGCGCGAAACTTTCGCGCGACAACGCCCAAAGGTACGAATCGGGCGAAGCGAGGTGAAAGGCGAAGAAGGCGGCGTCCGGACCGAGGCTGCGGCGCGTGTGTTCGAGCAGATCAGGCACTTCCACATCGGTCGTCGAGCCGGCGCGGGACTCCCACTGGACGAGTGCGCCTTGTAATTGACGTACCAGTTCTTCCGCCGGACTGGCAGGTGCTCCCGGAGATCGCAGCAATTCCACCTGGGCGGCTTCGAGTTTCCGCAGTGTCTCCCAATATTCGGCGGGCAGATTGCGGCGCCAATCGCGCGGCTCCGCAAGCAGCGCGCGCAAGCTGGCGGCCCGGTTGGCCTCCGCGGACTCGAAGGTCTCTTGCGCAAGCGCGGGCTGGTGGGTCGCGAAATACAGCCGGTTTCCGGCTTCCACCAGCGCGGAATGAACCTTTTGCACGATGTTCTCCGCGCTCACCCGGGTGGCGTCGTCGGTTAACGAATCCCGGCGCCAGGTGCGGGCCAAACTCGCGGCTATACGCAGATCGTCGAGTGCCTCCTGGAGACGGTTTTGCTGCAGGCGCACCCGCCCGCGCGCATAATAGACCTCCCAATTCGGCCGCAAGCTGCCCGACTTCCTGGAAAGGGCCAGGGCCCGGTCCAGCAGCACGGAGGCCGAGCGCAGGTCGCCTTGCTCCAAACGCAACACGCCGAGATTCCGGTAGGAACTTTCGACGCTGCGCAGATGGTTGAGTTTGCGCATGCGGTAGGCTTCCAGAAGGGCGTGCTCGGCTTGGGGAAGTTGTTGGTGTTCGAGGTATCCATACCCCAGGTCGTTCCACGCTAAGGCACACATTTCCAGGTCGCCTGCGCGGTCGGCCGCGGCAATGCCCTGCCTATACAAATCGATGGCCCGCAGCATGCGGCCCTGACCGAACTGCAGGGCAGCCAAGTGGGTCAATAGTTGGGGGAGCTGTGCGCGGCGCTCCGGGCCGGACAGGCGCGCCATGGCGCGGCCGATTGCCTCCGTGGCGGCGTCCATTTGTCCGAGGCGGGAATAAAGCGATGAGATATTGAAATCCGCCTTTTCGGCAGTGATATTATCACCCGAGTCCTCCGCCAGTTTGCGCGCCTGCAAATATGTTTGAAGCGCCTCTCGATACTGGTGCAAGGCGAACCGGCAACTGGCCAGGCCATTCAGGAACTGCGCCGCAATTTTCGGTTCGCCGGCGCGCAACGCGTCGCGGTATCCTTGCTCGTCCAGGGCAACGGTCTCACGGAAGCCGCCGGTGCGGAATACCTTGTAGGATTGCTGGTACTGTGCCGTTAGCTTTTCCGTGCGTGCAGTTTTCCGACTGCGGGTTGCCAGGGGCGGCGTCCTGGGCGGCGGAACGGGGCGCACCAGCGTTCCAGCGAGCAGCATAATCAAAAATAAACAGACCAACAGCCTGGTCCCTATCAACCCCACTCCTTGCCTTGCGGTCTGGAGTATTTCCGGTCTGGTTGTCTTTGGGGGTAGCCTGCAACAGCACCCCCAAAGAATCATACCAGTATTTGCCGTGAAAGTGGCAATCATTTTCAATGATTTATGTTTTAACGCGCTGGGTTAAGCGCCGATTTTAATGTATTTGTAATGGCTTTAGAGCCAAAACCCACCGAGGATGTAGATGATAATCGGATCCATCGGTCGTGCCTTGGCGGTTCCCAGTCTTGCGGGCAACCGCCTTTCTGCCCTCAAGATAGCTGCCCCGTACACGGGACAAGGGGGGCATTTCCGCTAAACGATTCAAAGCACGGGGAAAACTAATTATGCAGATTGGGGAACGGGGAGAATTAGAGGAATAAAGTAATATATTCCGGTGGTATTTCTTGTGGACGTGAGCCGGCTAAAAGCCGTCCCCAGAGGGGATCCCGGCCAAGATTGGCCGCCTCCAATTGGCTCTTCAGCAATGCGCTATTTAGAATGGCACATCGGGAAGCGCTGCGTCCGGCGGCTTTTCGCCGAGCACTTTGCCGAATTGCTTGAAGTGCAGTTCCTGGACCCAATCCTTCACCGGGAGCTTCCATCTCTGTTTAGGACTGGGGATGGCCCGGATCAAGGTATCCGGCCCGAAGCCGAGACGCTTGGCCATCTCAATATCGAGTTGGTTGAGGCGGCACAGCTTCTTGGCCTCCGGCCAGGTGTGCCGCTGCGGTTTCTTGCCCATGATCCAAGGCGCGGCCGAACTTAGAACGGCACGTCGTCGTCGGTGATGCCTTGGTTGAAGGCGGGGTCTTCGGGTGGCGCGGACGGCGCGGCCGGGCTGGGAACGGCGACCGGGCGAGCGGCGCTACGCGGCATGGACACAGGCTGCTGGCTATATTCGCCGGGAGCCGATCCGCCGCCGTCCTGACGGCTGCCAAGCAGCTCGAGGTGCTCACAGATGACCTCGGTGGTGTAGACTTTCTTGCCATCCTTGTCGTCGTAGCTTTTGGTTTCCAGGCGGCCTTCCACACAGACCTGCTTACCCTTCAGCAGATAGTTGGCGACGTTTTCCGCCCGCCAGTATACTATGCGGTGCCATTGGGTTTGTTCCTTCCACTCTCCGGTTTGCTGGTCTTTATAACGGCGGCTGGTGGCCAAGGAGAAATTCGTGACGGAGACGCCGGAAGGGGTAAACCTAGTTTCCGCGTCCTTGCCGATGTTGCCGATCAAGATCACTTTATTGATGGATCCCATATGGCTGCAATGTAACATTATTTAGCGCGGCGTGGCGCACGATCATGCAAGCGGACGGAGGCCCCCGCCTTCGTCCAGGACCTCGCGCACCTTGGCAAGCAGGACGTCAGGCGTGAATGGCTTGTTCAGAAACGCTTTGGGGGGCTCGCCCGGCGGGCTGTTAATGGGGCTGTCGCGGTAGCCTGAGACGTAGAGTATCCGCAGATCGGGGTTCTTTTCGGCAAGCCGCAGTCCAAGCTCGAAGCCGTTCATCTGCGGCATCACCACGTCGGTCAGCACCAAGTCGATTTTGTGCGAGTTCTTCTCGTACACGGAGAGGGCGGCCAGGCCGTTGGCCGCTTCGATCACGGTATAGCCCCCGTTGTGGAGCACCGCGGCGAGCAGTTTCCGGACGCCCTCTTCGTCATCCACCAGCAGGATGGTTTCCGAGCCCTTGGATGCCGAAGGCCGGCGCGCCGCGGGGACCACAATGGCCGGCTCGACGCGGGGCAGGTAAATCTCAAAGATCGTGCCGCAGTTCACCTGGCTGTAAACGGTGATGTAGCCCTCGCTCTGCTTGACGGTGCCGTAAACCATGGAGAGCCCGAGCCCGCTGCCCTTGCCATGCTCCTTGGTGGTGAAGAAGGGCTCGAACAATCGCGAGCGGGTCTCGGCGTCCATGCCGGACCCGGTATCGCTGACGGCCAGCATCACGTATGCGCCGGGCTTCACGCCGGCCTTCTTGGCGGCCGCCTCGTCCAATTCCAGATTGGAGGTTTCCAGCACCAGCTTGCCGCCGTTGGGCGTGGCCTCGCGCGCGTTGGTGGCGAGGTTCAGGATGGCCTCCTGCATCTGGGCGCCGTCGATTTGGACGTAGCCGAGGGCTGGGCCGGGCAGCACAATCAACTCCACGGAGTCGCCCAGCAACCGGCGCAGCATGGGTTCCATGCTGGCGATGGTGCCATTCAGGTCGGTCGCTTTGGGCTGCGTCGCCTGGGCGCTCGAAAACGTGAGGAGCTGGCGCGTGAGCGCGGCGGCGCGTTCGCCGGCGTAGAGGATCTCGTCGGCGAAGCGGCGAAGCGGGTTGCCGGCGGGGATCTGGGCGCGCAGCAGATCGCTGTAGCCGGTAATGACGGTGAGCACGTTATTGAAGTCGCCCGCGACTCCGCCCGCGAGGCGCCCCACGGCGTCCATCTTGCGCGCGTGGCTGAGTTGCTCTTCGAGCTGGCGTCGGCCGGTAATATCGCGGAAAACGAGGATGGCGCCTTGCAGACGGCCGTGCTCGTCGCACAGCGGCGCGGCGCTCTGTTCGATGGCAATCTCGGTTTTGTCGCGTGCGATCAGCAGGACCGGGCCTAGATTATGGGCGGCGGTCCGTGCGCGGATGGCATCCCGGGCGGGACTGCCGGCGGGTTCGCGGCTGCTTTCTTCGATGACCGCCAGGATTTCGCCCAAAGGCCGTCCCAGGGCGTCGGCGCGCCGCCACCCGGTGAGGGCTTCAGCTACCGGATTGAGGAAGGTAACGCGCTCTTCGCGATCGGTAGCCACCACTCCGTCGGCGATGCTCGACAGGGTGGCGGATAGCATGCTGCGGCTGGCGTGGAATCCTGAGACCAAGCCGGTGGCCGAAACCGATATGGCGACGAAGGATAACAGGCAGGCGGCCAGGTTCGGACCGGCGGCATACCACGGCTCACGCAGTTCGACGAGCAATATGCCGAGCGCCACGGTGCAGAGCGCGGTGGCCGAGAATCCCCCGACATGCCCGTAATACCAGGCGCTGGCGAATACGGCAACCAGGAAGGGGAGGAACAGATTCGGCTCCAGCAACGGGCGCAGCAGCAAGGAAACGAGCACCGCGAGGGTGGTGAGAGACAACGCGAAGATGCCGCTGTGGAGGGACGAGTCTTGGATCCGGAACACGATCTGCTCAGTTACAGAATACTATATCCGCTCCGCGACCGAATCCGCTCCGCAACCGAATCCGCACCGTTACCGAATCCGTTCCGTTACCGAGCCGCGACCGTCAGGGGCGGGCATCGGCTTAGGCCGTCCGTGAGACAATGTCGGTATGCAGGCCACTGTGGAACTTCCGGAAGCTGTTCTCCGGCAACTCGAGATGATTGCCAGGCAAGAGGGCGCCACGCCGGGCGATCTGATTCGGCGGCTTGTCGAAGCTCACATCGAAACCAGTAACGCGCCGTCACAACGCAATCTCGAAGCGCGCTTGCCGCTGATTCCGGCTTCCGAAACAGGACCAATCCAGCCCGTCACGGGTAAGGATGTGGACGCCAACCTCTGGTGACCATCTCACTGCCTGACGTCAACGTTTGGATAGCGCTGGCAGCGGAAGGCCACATTCACCACGTGTCTGCGCGCGCCTGGTTCGCGGAGCAGCCGGATGCCTCGGTTGCCTTCTGCCGAATAACGCAGATGGGCCTGCTCCGCCTGTTAACGAACCCCAACGTCATGGGGCGCGCTCCGCGGACAATCGGTCAAGCGTGGGATGTCTTCACCCAGTTGCGACGCGACCGGCGGCTCCTCTTTATGGCCGAGCCAGAAGGTGTGGAATCTG
>JBEKPZ010000298.1:0-9303 GCA_049520215.1 Bryobacteraceae bacterium
GATCGCGACGCCCTCTCGCGCGAGCTTCGCCAGGTCTTCCAGCCGGCCAAGGCGCGCTATTTCCCCATCGAGCAACGCGGCGGCAAAATCTTCGCCATGAAGAGCGATCAGCAGCATCAGCACCAGATCGTGGTCACCCTGGGCTCGCTCGACGATCCGGGCTCCGAGCGCATGGTGCTCGATCCCGACGCCATCGACACCCAGCATCTCACTGAAATTGACTTTGCGGTTCCCTCGGTGGATGGCCGCTACCTGGCGGCATCGCTGTCCACCGGTGGCAGCGAAAGCGGGGACGTGCATGTGTATGAAACGGCCACTGGCAAGGCGCTACCGGAAGTGATCGCGCGCGTGAACTACGCCACGGCGGGCGGCGGCCTGGTGTGGAATGCGGACAACTCCGGCTTCTATTACACGCGCTATCCGCGCGATGGTGAGCGGGCCGCGGCCGATATGCATTTCTATCAGCAGGTCTACTTTCACAAGCTGGGCGACAAGCCCGAGAACGACACTTACGAAATCGGCAAGGACTTTCCCCGTATTGCGGAAATTGCATTCGCCGCTTCGAGCGATAGCCGGTACATAGGGGTCAGCGTGGCTTTCGGCGATGGCGGCGATCACGAGTACTGGCTGCTGGCGCCAGGCCGCCCCTGGCGGCTGCTTGCCGGTCCCGCCGACGAAGTCAAGCAGATCGCTTTCGGCTATAAAAAGGACGTATATCTCGTCTCGAAGCGCGGCGCCCCGCACGGCAAGGTCCTGCACATGGACGTGGCGGAGACCATCGATCAGGCCACGCCAATCGTGTCGGAATCCGCTGCTGTGATCGAGTCCGTGGCGCCTACCAAGGACGGCCCGCTGGTCAATGAATTGGCGGGAGGCCCATCCGAGGTAGAGTTCCTGCCCGGCGACGGAAATCCGCTGAAGGTGCGTGTGCCGCCTGTTTCGAGCGTGGATTGCGGCAATCTGGATGGCATCGGAGCGATCTGCTATGTGGGCAGTTATCTGGACTCCGGCGGCTACTTCCGCTTCGACCCGAAGTCGCGCAAACTCACCCCCACGGCGCTGCGCAACCCGCCGCCCGTGCCACTCGATGGCTTTGTGGTGACGCGCCGCTTCGCGGTGTCGAAAGATGGCACGAAGGTTCCGCTGAATATCATCCACCGCAAGGGCCTGGCGCTCGATGGCAACCAGCCCGTGTTGCTCACAGGTTACGGCGGTTACGACGTCAGCTTGCCGCCCGCTTACCCGGCGCAGTTCGTTCCTCTGCTGGAGCGCGGCGTGGTGATCGCGGAAGCCAATCTGCGCGGCGGAGGCGAGTATGGCGAAGACTGGCACAGGCAAGGCATGCTGACCAAGAAGCAAAACGTCTTCGACGATTTCGCGGCCTGCGCCAGGTACCTGGTCAAGCGCAAGTATACGCAGACATCCAAACTGGCCATCCTCGGCGGCAGCAACGGCGGCCTGCTGATGGGCGCGGCATTCACCCAACACCCCGAGATGTTTCACGCGGTGGTTTCGATGGTGGGAATCTACGATATGCTGCGCGTGGAACTCTCGCCCAACGGCGCGTTCAATGTCACGGAGTTCGGAACCGTCAAGGAGGCGGACCAATTCAAGGCGCTGTATGCCTACTCGCCATACCATCACGTGAAGGATGGAACCCAGTATCCGGCGATCCTGCTGACGACCGGCGATAACGACGCGCGCGTGGACCCCATGCAGTCGCGGAAGATGGCGGCGCGCCTGGAGGCCAGCGGAACCAGGCAGCCGGTGCTGTTGCGAACCAGCAGCACCGCGGGCCATGGGATTGGGTCGTCGATTGACGACAACGTGGCGCTGTGGACGGACATTGACGCGTTTCTGTTGAAGGAGTTGGGGGGCGGCCTGCAGCCGTAGGGACGCGGACATTTGACCACACGCACCAAACTTCCTACACTGAAAGCGGGCCTTGAGAAGTGAGCGCGGCCGCAGGGAGCACCACTAATATGACCGTCACCGTCAAGAACAGGACCACGACTCCGCTGGTAGTGCCGCCTTCCGTCCGTCGGCGGGCCGGCCACAAGAACGGCCAGGACCTTGAGTTCAGGGTGTCTGGCGGAGTGATCACGATCCTTCCCAAGCTCCCGGCTGCGGACGACGAGTACACGCCCGAGCAGCGCCGCATTATTGACGGGCGGCTAGCCGAAGGCTTGGCCGACATCAAAGCGGGGCGCACTTTCGGCCCGTTCGAGACCGCCGATGACATGATCGCCCACATGAAGGCGGGGCTCAAGAAGAGGGTAATCGCAACAAAGGCCAAACGCTCTCGATGAGGGCCGACTACTCCGAACGCGCCGCCAAAAGCCTTCAAGGCCTTCCTCCCGGCGTGCGGAAGGCCCTTTTCAAGCAGGTGAAGTTCCTGGAGCAAAATCTAAGGCACCCTTCGCTCCGCGCCAAGAAATACGACGAAGGCCAGGATCTCTGGCAGGCCCGCGTCAACAAGGATTGGCGCTTGTATTTCCTGATCCGGGATGACATCTACTACATCGTGGACATCATCCCGCATCCGAAATAGAGCTGGACGGGCCTGCTATTTGCCAGTGCCCTCGAGCTTGACCGTCTGCGGGCTGCCGCCGCCGTCATCCGCGACTGTGGCGGTAGGCACGAACGCAACGGAAAACTCGGCAAGGCTGAACCCGGTCGCCAGACGAGCTAATACGTCTTTTGCTCATGAGCACCGCGGGCAGTTCTGGGCTGAGCCCCCGGCAAGTCTGCGCCGATTGACAATCGGCGCGCAGGATGCCATCCTGCCCCACAAGGAGCCAAAAAAGGAGTACATCATCCTGCTAGTCCTGTGCCATAATGGCTCATTCAAAGCATGAACAACGAGAAAGGGATTAGCCGCAGAGCGGTCATGCTCGGCTCGGCCTTGCTGCCGGCGCTGGGGATGGCTTCCGCCCAGACTTCCAAGACGGTGGTCATCTCGAGCGCCAACGGAGAGCGCGCTTGTGCCCGCGCGATGGAGATTCTGAAGGCCGGCGGCGACACGCTGGACGCGGTGGTCGCAGGCGTGAACATCAACGAGGAGGACCCCGAGGATACTTCGGTCGGCTACGGCGGGTTGCCTAATGAAGAAGGTGTGGTGGAACTGGATGCCAGCGTGATGCACGGGCCGACGCGGCGGGCCGGGTCGGTGGCCTCCATTCGCGGGAATAAGACGCCTTCCAAGATCGCCAAGCTGGTGATGGAGCAGACGGACCACATCATGCTGGTGGGCGCCGGGGCGGGGAAGTTCGCGCAGGAAATGGGCTACCCCGAGCAGGATCTGCTCACGGAAAAATCGCGGATGGCCTGGCTGACCTGGAAAATGTCGCTGCGCGATCCGGATGGCCACAGCAATTGGGGGCCGGGCCTGGACGCGCCTATGCCGAAAACCATGGCGCGGCTCAAGCAGATGTTTCCGCAGGCGGATGAAGCCACACTGCTCTGGGCTTGGGAGATGGCCGGTCACCCCATGCACGGTACCATCAACTGCATGGCGCGCAACGCCAAGGGAGAGATGTCCGGCGTCACCACTACCAGCGGAATGGCGTGGAAGATTGCCGGCCGCGTGGGAGATTCGCCGATTATCGGCGCGGGATTGTACGTAGACCAGGACGTGGGCGGGGCAGGATCGACCGGGCGCGGCGAAGAAAATATTCGCATCGCGGGTGGACACACGGTCATCGAAAATATGCGGCATGGAATGGCGCCGCGCGAAGCTTGTCTGGAGGCTTTGAAACGCGTTGCGCGAAATTTCGACAACGACATGACGCGCCTGGAAAAAGTGGACCTGAATTTTTACGCGTTGCGCAACGACGGCGAGTATGCCGGCGCGGCGCTGTGGAACGGTGAGCTACGCGCGGGCAAGCTCAGACCCGCGCGCTTCGCGGTCAACGACGGCGGCGGCGCCAGCCGGCTCGAGACCAGCGCATATCTATTCGAACGGAAGGCGTAAGTTTCCGCAAGCGGTTGGATAGAATATCAAGTACGTCTGACGAATGGCTCAGATCTTTCATCACAGCACGAATACTTTTTCGCGCATCACGATCTACGGCGCGGTGTTCGCTCTCGCGTTTGCGGTGTGGTGCTTTGCCACACTGAACGGCTCAGGCTATGTGACCCGCGAAGGGCAGGTGCGCGACCAGCCCATTCCCTTCAGCCACGTGCACCATGTGGCGGACGACGGAATCGATTGCCGGTACTGCCACACGACTGTTGAAACCTCCAACACCGCCAACATTCCGCCAACCAAGACATGCATGAACTGTCACTCGCAGATTTGGAATACCGCCCCCATGCTGGAGCCGGTGCGCGAGAGTTTTCGCAGCGGGCAATCGATCGCCTGGACGCGCGTGCACGACTTGCCGGATTATGTATATTTCAATCACAGCATTCACGTAAACAAAGGCGTGGGCTGCGAGACCTGCCACGGCCGCGTGGACAAGATGCCGCTGATGTACCAGGCGCACTCGTTGCAGATGGAATGGTGTCTGGACTGCCACCGGCATCCCGAGCGGAATGTGCGGCCGCGCGCGGAAGTTTTCACCATGGGATACCAACCCGCCGAAGACCAGGAGGCCATGGGCCGCCGCCTGGTGGCGGAATACAAGATTCAAGACGCACGCACGCTGACCAGTTGTAATACCTGCCACCGATGAGTGAACCTAATAGTCCGCTGAATCACGACGAGGAGGCCGCGCCGCAAGCCGCGCGCAAGCTGGACCTGGACGGCGTGCGTGCCCTGCTTGAGAAGTCCCACGGGCGCGAGTACTGGCGCAGCCTGGAGGATCTGGCTCAGACGGACGCGTTCCAGGACCTGATGCATCGCGAATTTCCGCGCTACGCGTCGGAGTGGGAAGACGGCGATAGCCGCCGTAACTTCATCAAGCTGATGGGGGCGTCGCTGGCGCTGGCGGGATTGGCGGCGTGTACGAGGCAGCCCTCGGAGCAGATCACGCCTTACGTCCGGCAACCCGAAGAACTGGTGCCGGGGCGTCCGCTGTTCTTCGCCACGGCCATGCCGCTGGGCGCCGGTTCCACCGGATTGCTGGTGGAAAGCCACGAAGGGCGGCCCACCAAAGCGGAAGGCAATCCGGATCATCCCAGCCAGGGCGCGTGCGATGTGTATGCACAGGCATCGGTGCTGGGATTATACGATCCGGACCGTTCCCAGGCGCTGACGCTCGAAGGCGAGATCCGGTCGTGGGGCGCGTTCCTGGGCGCCATCCAGCAAGCTATCACGCAGCAGAAGGCCAAGCGCGGCGCGGGTCTGCGGATTCTGACCGAGACGGTGACTTCGCCCACGCTGGCGAACCAGATCAAGGAAATACTGGCGGCCTTTCCGGCGGCCAAATGGCATCAATGGGAGCCGGCCGGAGCCCATTCGTCCGCGGCGGGAGCGCGGCTGGCGTTTGGGCAGCCGGTCAACACGGTTTACGATCTGCGTGGCGCGGACGTGATTGTTTCGCTGGACGCCGATTTCCTTGCATCGGGGCCGGGCAGCCTGCGATACGCGCGGCAGTTTTCCGCGCGGCGGCGGGTGCGCGGTGAGCAGACCGAGATGAACCGTCTGTACATGGTCGAGCCGATGCCGACTCCCACCGGCACGAAGGCCGATCACCGGTTGCCTCTGCGGGCAGCCGATGTGGAGCAGTTCGCCTGGAGCCTGGCGGCGGCGCTGGGCGCGGACACGGGCGGGAGGAAGGGCGCATCGACAGCGGCCGACAAGTGGATCGCCCCAGTGGCGCGCGATCTGCAGAACCACAAAGGTTCCAGCCTGGTGATCGCGGGCGAGCAGCAGAGCCCGGCGGTCCACGCGTTGGCGCATGCCATGAACGCGGCGCTGGGGAATCTAGGCAAGACCGTGTTATACACGGAGGCGGTGGAAGCGCAGCCTGTGGATCAAGTGGCGTCGCTCTACGACCTGGTGAAAGATCTGGATGCCGGCACAGTCGATCTGCTGCTGATCCTGGGCGGCAATCCGGCGTACAACGCTCCGGTCGAACTGGGATTCCGGGACCGGTTGAAGAAGGCCGCGCTGCGGGTACACCTGAGCCTGCAAGAGGACGAGACCAGCGAACTCTGCCACTGGCACTTGCCCACCACGCATTACCTGGAGACGTGGGGCGACTGCCGGGCGCACGACGGCACGGTCACGATCATGCAGCCGCTGATCGCGCCGCTGTATGCGGGTAAGTCCACGCACGAAGTGCTGACCATGCTGACGGGGCAGCCGGAACGCACCTCCTACGATATCGTGAAGGCTTACTGGGCCACGCAGCATACCGGCGGGGATTTCGAAGCCTGGTGGCGCAAGGCGGTGCACGATGGCGTGGTCCCGAATACCGCGCTGGCTGCCAAGAGCGTGGCGCTGCGCGCGGGATGGGCAGCCTCGCTAGGGCAGTCGGTTAGCCCGCAGGGCCTCGAAGTAGTTTTCCGTCCCGACCCGGCGGTGTATGACGGCCGTTTCGCCAACAACGGATGGCTGCAGGAGTGGCCCCGGCCGATCACGCAGCTCACTTGGGACAACGCGGCGATCTTCAGCCCCAAGACCGCGCAGGAGAAGGGCGTGGTCACGACCGACCTGGTGGAGATCGCGTACCGCGGCCACAAGATCCCCGCGCCCGTCTTCATCCAACCAGGACACGCCGATGGCTCGGTGACCGTTCACTTGGGCTACGGAAGGACGCGCGCAGGTCATGTAGGCACGCGCATCGGTTTCAACGCGTACGGCATGCGCACTTCTTCGGCGCTGTGGCAGGATTACGGCCTGGACGTGCGCAAAGTGGGCAGCGATTATCTGCTGGTCTCCGTGCAGGACTTTCACGCGCTCGATACCGAGCGCCACACTATCGAGAAAGCGGATATCGCGGAGTATCGCAAGAATCCCCAAGTGATTCAGGAGTCGGCGGAGGCTCCGCCGCCGGAGCTTACGCTCTATCCGGCGTACAAGTACAACAAGTATGCGTGGGGCATGGCCATCGATCTGAGCGCTTGCACCGGCTGCGGCGCTTGCGTGGTCGCCTGCCAGGCCGAGAACAATATTGCGGTGGTGGGGAAGGAAGAAGTGCATCACGGCCGCCATATGCACTGGCTGCGCGTGGATAGTTATTACCACGGAGAAATCTCGAATCCGGAGATTTACAATCAGCCGGTGCCTTGCATGCAGTGCGAGAACGCGCCGTGCGAACTGGTGTGTCCGGTGCAGGCCACCAGTCACAGCAGCGAAGGCCTGAACGACATGGTGTACAACCGCTGCGTGGGCACGCGCTATTGCTCGAACAACTGCCCGTACAAAGTGCGCCGGTTCAACTTCTTCCTGTTCTCGGATTTCACCACGCCCAGCTTGAAACTGCAGCGCAACCCGGACGTGAGCGTGCGCAGCCGCGGGGTGATGGAGAAGTGCACTTACTGCGTGCAGCGCATCAACCGGGCCAAGATCGAGGCCGAGAAGGAGGATCGCAAGGTGCGCGATGGAGAGATCCAGACGGCGTGCCAGGCAACGTGCCCGGCCGAAGCGATTGTGTTCGGCGACATCAACGACCCTAATAGCCGGGTGGCGAAGATGAAGGCGGAAAAGACGAATTACGGGCTGCTGGCGGATTTGAATACGCGGCCGCGGACGACTTATCTGGCGGCGTTGCGCAACCCGAATCCGGAGATAGAGGGATGAGGTGGGGCAGACCCGCGGGCCGGCGTGGACGCCGGCCGCAGGACTGGAGTCCTGCCCCACAGAATTGGGGAGCGGTAGTACAACAAGCAGTTATTAGTTAACCATGGCTGACGAAAGACAAATCGCGGACGAGGAGTTACGGCCGGCGCCGGTGATCGCTCCGGGCTACACGTTCGGCACGGTGACCGACCAGATCGCTTCCGTCGTCCTCACTCGCCGTACGCCCGTATTCTGGATCGCGTGCTTCGCGGGCGGCTTCTCCCTGTTGCTGCTGTTCCTGTGGGCCGTGGCTTTGCTGTTCGCCAAAGGCGTCGGCATTTGGGGCATCATGATCCCGGTCGGCTGGGGATTCGCCATCACGAACTTCGTGTGGTGGATCGGAATCGGACACGCGGGCACGCTGATTTCGGCGATTCTGCTCCTGCTGAATCAAGCCTGGCGCAACTCCATCAACCGGTTCGCGGAAGCGATGACGCTGTTCGCGGTAGCCTGCGCCGGCATGTTCCCGCTGCTGCATATGGGCCGGCCGTGGCTCTTTTATTGGATGTTCCCCTATCCCAACGCCATGGGCGTGCAGCCGCAGTTCCGCAGCCCGCTGATCTGGGACGTCTTCGCGGTGTCCACCTATGCCACGGTGTCTCTGATGTTCTGGTTCGTGGGGCTGCTGCCGGATCTGGCCACCCTGCGCGACCGTGCCAAGAACCGTATGGCTCGCGGTCTTTACGGCATTCTGGCGATGGGGTGGCGCGGATCGGCGCGGCACTGGTCCAATCACGAAATGGCTTCGCTACTGCTGGCCGGACTAGCGACGCCTTTGGTGCTCTCGGTGCATACGGTGGTCAGCTTCGACTTCACCGTGGCCATCGTGCCCGGCTGGCACAGCACATTCTTTCCACCGTATTTCGTGGCGGGCGCCATCTACTCAGGATTTGCCATGGTGCTGGTGCTGGCCATCCCTCTGCGTTGGGTCTACGGCCTGCAGGGCCTGATCACCGACAGGCACCTGGAAAACTCGGCGAAGGTCATGCTGGCGACCGGCCTGATAGTCGGCTACGCGTACATGCTGGAATCGTTCACGGCCTGGTATAGCGGCAACGTGTACGAGAGCGCGGCCATCTGGCACCGCATGACTGGACCGTACGCCGGCGCCTACTGGTTCTTGATCACCTGTAATATCGTGGCCCCGCAGATGCTGTGGTTCAAGCGTGTGCGCACTAAGCCCGTCTTCCTGTTCATCGCTTCGCTGGTTGTGCTGGTGGGCATGTGGCTGGAGCGCTTCGTCATCATCGTGTCCAGCCTCGCGCAGGACTACCTGGTGTCCTCCTGGCGCGTCTTCCATCCCACGCGCTGGGATTGGGCAACTTATGTGGGCACCATCGGACTGTTCACTTTCCTGTTCTTCCTGTTCATCCGGCTGCTGCCGATGATCTCGATCTTTGAAGTGCGCACGCTGTTGCCGCAAGCCAAAGTCGAGGAGGAGACCGAAGGATGAGGCCTCCGATTTACGGCGTGATGGCGGAGTTCGACAACCCCACATCCCTGGTAAATGCCGCCCGCGAGGCGCGCGCCCGCGGCTACCGTAAGCTGGATGCCTATTCGCCGTTTCCCATCGA
>JBEKPZ010000299.1:0-11017 GCA_049520215.1 Bryobacteraceae bacterium
GCAGGTGGAAGATTCGGAACCCTCTTACGACGCCTACGACACAAAGGAAAACCTTCAGGAGTCCCACTTCTATCAGTCACTCGATCCGATCACGGGCTCCGGGCTCGAAGCGGAAAGCTATATCCAACTGAAGCAGGCTGACAAGGCCCGTCTCGCGCTGGTGCGGATGGAGAACGAGCTACAAGCGACGAATGCGCTGGTCGGTGACAAGGCGGAGCTCAAAAAAGAGTACACGAGCCGCCTGGCTGCCTGGTGGGGGCTGATGGCGCGTACGGCCGAACTTCAGAACCACGAGCAGGACGCCATGGCGTTCTATGAACATGCTCTGCTCGCGCGCTTCGAAGCGCAGCAAATGCCGGAAACCGGAATGCGGGACGAAATCGCGGAGAATGCGCGCCGGCTCTTCACCAAGCTGGGCGGGACCAACGACGGCTGGCAGATCTGGTATGGCAGCCGCGCCGACAAGCTGGCCAGCCAGGCCACGCTCACATGGGAAGATGCCAACCAGCCGTTACCCTCGTTCGAGCTTGCGGACCTTAAAGGTAAGACCTGGACCCAGGCGTCGTTGAAGGGCAAAGTGACCTTCTTGAACTTCTGGGCCTCCTGGTGAACGTATTGCCGCGAGGAGTTGCCTCGCCTGCAGAAGTTGATTGAGACGTATAAGGATCGTCCCGAGGTCCAGTTTCTGACCCTGAACATGGATGAGAATCCCGGGTTGATCGAGCCATTCCTGAACGAAAAGAAGCTGGTATTGACTGTGCTCCCGGCGTACAGCTTTGTGGAAGACACACTCAAGGTAAACGGTATACCCCAAAACTGGATTGTGGATTCCAGCGGTGTGGTGAAGCTGAAAGGGGTGGGCTACGACGCCACCCAGAAGTGGGAAACCGGGATGATGGAGGCAATCGGCAAGGTTAAATAGGACTCGGTCGAATGCTATCTTCGGATAGCACTTACTTCACTGCGGATTCATGCCAGACTGGAGCGTGGAACTCTGTGTTCCCGAAGCCACGCGCGGGCGTGACTGAGGTGCAATCCAGCGGACTCGACCAACTACCCCGATGTCTGACACCGATTGTTTCCGGGCATTAGGCGTTGCCCCTAATGCTTCGTGGGAGGAGGTCCGGCAGGCCTATAAAGACCTTGTGCGCGTATGGCATCCGGATCGATTCCAGTCCGATCCCGAGTTGCGGGAAAGAGCCGAGCAGAAGCTTCAGAGGATCAATGAAGCTTACTACGCCCTCAAGAACTCCCAGATCTTCAGAGCATCCCGGCCAGATCCCGCGCCGCCGCCACCACAGTCGCCGCCCCAGCCGCCACCTCAGCCGCAGAGCGCCGATTCTTCGGTATCCGTCCATCCGCATCGCCGCCGCGGTCCCGATCGGTGGCTGCGCGGCCTGCAATTTCAATGGCCGCTAAGGATCGCCGCATTGGGCGTGGTGTGTCTGACGCTGCTGGTTTTTGCCGGCTTTCTCAACGCTCTCCGGGTTCCCAACCTGGATGCCATTCTCCTGCAGGCCAGCCAGCCGAGACCACTGATGCTGATGCCTTCGCGGTTCATCGATCCTCCTGACGGCAAACTTGCCACGGCTGCCGAATTGTCTGCCTGGGCGCGCGGAGAAATGGCGGATCTCAGGAGATCGATTCCCAAGATCGGGGAGAGGACGCCGGAGCGTTTGGTGGGAGCTGCGAGCGACCGGGGCCCGCAACAGGACGATTTGGCTCGGAGCGGCCCGCCGCTTCATCGGGACACCGCCGCGGCGCCCGTGCTGCCGCTAAATGGGACTGAATTGCTGTGGACCCGGAGGACCGGCGCAGGCGAGCTGTGGGTTTCAAACGAAACCAGCCGCGACGCCCTCGCCACGCTGGTGCAGGCGCACACGGCGGCGCCGCTGCGGGCTATCTACATCCAGGCGAAGAGCAAGGTATGCATGCGGAATATCGCGCCAGGACTGTACGATCTCCTGGCGGAGGTGGGAGAGAATTGGGACCCCAGTGCATCGATGTGACTTCGGCGCAGGGCACCTCCGGTTGCAGTTACGACATCGTGCTAAGGACCCGCTGAAAGTAGACGCTACGTTCAATTTAACCAAGGAGCATCGAATGCAGGCCAAGACAATCGTTCCCCGCATGTTGGCGCTGGCCGTACTGTGCGGCGCTATCAACCAGTTATCCGCAAAACCGAATTTCACGGGCGAATGGAAGATGAACTCCGCAAAGAGCAGCTTCGCTCCGTTGCCAGCGCCGGACAAGATGGTCCGTAATATCAGCCAACACGACTCCCACTTGAAAATAAAGACAACCCAGTTTGGCCAGGACCGCGAGATCGTCACCGAACTGGCGTACACCACGGATGGCGCGACATGCAAGAACGTGATCCGCGGACAGGAGTTCACCGGCACCGCGTCGTGGGATGGCGATACGCTGGTGATTGAAAGCAAGCGCGAGGTGCAGGGGATGGAAATCGTCCAGAGAGAGAGCTGGACCCTTTCCACCGATGGGCAAACCCTCACTATCGCCAATCATGTCCAAACGCCGCAGGGCGCCTTCGACATCACCATCGTTCTGGAAAAGCAACAGACCAGTTAGCCGATGTGATGATTGCCTCCCTGACTCGCGCGACGGCGGTCCTGCCGATTATGGCCCTCGCGCCGGCGTTTGCCTAGCGGCGCAGGCCGGCGACTTCCAGTTGTGCCACGAGAACCCGGCCACCAACCCAGACGTGGCGATTCGTGCATGCACGGCGGCGATCGGCTCGGGGCAACTTTCCGGCGCCGATCTCGCCAGTGCGTCGCTCGACCGCGGCATCGCTTACCTGCACAAGGAAAACTACGACCTGACGATTCGTGACTTCGACCAGGCCATCCGCGGCCAGCCGGATCTAGCTGCGGCGTTCGACCGCCGTTGCCAGGCCTATTTTCGCAAGCACGACGATGCGCGGGCTTTGCCGGACTGCGAGCAAGCCATCCGGCCGGCCTGTGTACGGACGCGGTTTGATTCGGTGGCACTCCGGCGACCGCGATCGGGCGGCGCTCGATTTCGAGCAGGCCATCCGCCTGGATCCCAACCTCGCCGTGGCCTATACCGGCCGCGCGTCCGTGCACATCGAGCGGGGCCAATACGACCAGGCGACCCAGGATTACGGGCAAGCGCGACTACCAATCGGCCGAATCGGCCCTGCGGGACTTCGACCAGGCCATCCGCCTACAGCCCAACCACACCAAGGGCTACACCTGCCGCGCACAGACCCACTTTGCGCGCGGCGAGTACGACCAAGGGGTCCAGGATTGCGGGCAGGCGCTGTGCCTCGGTCCGGATGCCGAAGCCTATTACTGGCGCGGCTGGTGCTACCTGCGGCGGGGCGAGTACTGGGGTGCGATGCCGGATTCCTACCAAGCCATCCGCATTGCGCCCAATGTGGCCGTCGCCTACAGGGGCGCGGGCATATCTACGCCGTGCGGCATCAATACGATCTGGCGATCCAGGAATACGATCGCGCGTTGCGTATCAACCCGGAAGCCTCCGATTATCAAAGCCGCGGCTGGGCCTACTGCCAGAAGGGCGAATACATTTCCGCGCTTGGGAATTACGTTCAGGCCACACGGCGGCAGCCGTCGATCCTGCTTCGATGGCCCTGGACATGGCTGGTGGCCTTGGCCTTGCTGGCGTATCTCTTTCTGCGGCGCCAGAGCGCGAAGCTGGCTGATATGATGCAATGCTCAGCAGGAACGCAACGGAAGTTAGATTAGCGACGACGCCCGCCACCTCCGCCGCCAGATGACTGTCTCTGCTGCATCTGCTGCATCTGCTGCGTGTGTCCTTGGTGCATTTGCTGCGTCTGTTGCTGGTGTTTCTGCTCCACTTGCTGCGTTCTTGCTGGATCGGCCTTTTGTTTAGCCAGTTGCTGATGTTCCTTGTCCTGCTGCTGCTGGAGTTTCTGCCGATCCTGATTCTGCTGCGCTACCAGCTTGTCCTGCTGCTTCTGGTATTTCTGGTCCTGCGACGCTTTCCCTGTCTTAGGAGTAGCGGGGCGCTCGACGGGCGGCAGCTCCTTAGGATGGGATGCAAGGTTGGCGCGAGGAGTCGCAGTGACTGGCGGCGCGCCATGGTTCGCGGAAAGCCGTTGCTGGGGGTTATTGCGGGCAGAGTAGGCGTGTTGAGTTTGAGCGGATACAGGCCCAGCACGTTTGCCACGAGCAGCAGCCTCTTCGTCAGAAGTGGCGCGCGCATCGATCCCGCCGTTACCGCCGTTGTAGCTGACGCGGTTAGCGTTCTCGTTCACTCGCGCGTTGTAAACGTTGTGGATGGCATTGGCGTCCACTCGATTCACCGCCGTGTTGTAGAAAAAATGCCCGTTATCCCAGCGGCCGCCTTCATAGCCATGACCGAAGTATCCGAAGCCATAGTCGATCCCACCGTAGAAACCCACTGACATGCCCCAGTAGCCTTCATTGAAAAAAAATCCGCTACCGCCCCAACCCCAATACCCCGGAGTCCAGAGGTACCCGGCCTCGGGAGCCATCACCCATGTGCCCGGTACCCAGTAGTACTCACCATCCCAAGCCCAATACCCAGGCGTCCAGATATAACCGTCGCCGGGGCACATAGGCTGCTCGTAGGCGGGCAACTCAGGGGGCGCGATGCTGACCGATATGCCAACTTGCGCGAAAGATGCCGTCGACAGGCATAGCGTTCCTACTGCCAACAACAGCGAAGGAACGAAGCTGACACGAAGAACCGCTCGAGCAACGCTAAAAAGTCTCATTTTCTCCTTCTATTCTCGGGCGACGGCCGAACGGAAAGCCGTCCTGGCGCGATTGCCATGCGGGCAACGCTGTGCTCGCCCGGTGTCATCGCTGCAAGATTTGGGCCAAAACCGGAAGCCTGCGATTTCATGCAGAACTCCGGACTGCGTTGGCGTACTATAGTCTTCAGATCGGAGGTGCAGAACGTGCAGAACCTGCACGCGGGAATGCCAAAGTTGCCGCACTTTGCCGAGACGGGCGGTCTTGGTCGAGGGGGTGGTGCCGATCGACACCACCGAGAAGTATCGCACGGGCTATCTGGCGGAGGGAGAACCCGGATCGGAGGACCGCATGAGCGCGTCTTCTATTTCCCCTTAGGCAAAGCCCACTTCAACCCCGCCACGAAGTTCAGCTTTGGCGCCGGATATCCCAAGACTTCCTCATAAGGCTGATTCAGCGCATTGCGCAGGTTTCCATAGGCGGTCAGTCCCGCGCCCAGGCGAAGATTCAGGTTGACCCCCATATCCACAAAGCCGCGGCAGGGATAGAGACCCGCCGACGCGCCATAAGTCGGGTCTACGTCCAGGTCGGAGCCGCGAAAGTAACCGGTCACATTCGCCGAAACCCGCCCACGGCTGAACGTTGAGACGAACGAGCCGGAATTCGCGGGCCGCCGGATCAGCTCCTGACCCACCGAGAAAGGAATCGGCGCGAGGCCCGTGGAGCCATTCAGCGATAGGACCTCCGAAGCGAGATAAGTGTAAGATCCCGTCACCGAGATCCAACGCGCCGGCCGGTAACGCGCCGATAGTTCCGCACCCTGCGCCCGCGCGTTCGACAGGTTGTCGGTTTGAAAGGCGCTCAGCACCGCCAGGTTGCCGCCCAGCGAGACGATCAGATCGTAGAACCGGTTGTAGAAGTAAGTCGCATCCAGCGACAGCTTGTCGCCAAACACACGCTGCTCCACGCCGAAATCGAAGCTGGCCGTGCGCTCGGGTTTCAGCGCCGGATTGTTGGTGAACGCGAGTTCCAGCCCGGCAGGCGGGCGGATCCCAGTTCCGAACGAGCTATGCAACCGCGTGCTGCGCAGCACATAGGTGGCCGCCAGCTTGGGGTTGACTTTGGCCACCGTGTTGGCCGGGAATGCCGGCCGGCCATCCGACGTATTCTCCGGGATGAATGGCGTGCCGATGATCTCGCCACGCACTCCGGCATTGAAAAAGAATCGGCTGCCAACCTGAAAGCGATTCTCCCAATAGATGCCCGCGTCATCGCGCTTTATTGGGAATGCATTGAAGTTATCGTCGCTGATGTAAGTGTTCTTGACTTCCTCGCGCGCCAGGCTGACGCCGAACGCCGCCGTGTACCAGCGCGCCACGCTGACGATGCTGCGCGTCTCGAACTGACCGCGCAGATCCTTCTCGTAACTGAACCCGTAGGGACTGGTGTATCCGCTGTTTTCCAGAAAGAAACTGGCGAAGGTCTCCTGGCGGACGCGCGGCGTGAAATCGATCTGGTGATGCAGGAAGTAGTCGGAAAAATCGTTCTTGTCGCGGGTGATGGTGTCGAGTCCGGTGAAATCGTGCCCGGGATCGGAACCGTAGGGGCCGGGGCTTCCCACGTCGTTGGCGTTATAGTCGCCGCCGAACGACAGGCTTTGCCGGCCGAACGAGCGCGTGACATGCAGCGCCACATTGTCATTGCGGTAGTCACTGTTGGGAACCGGTCCGTTGTCGCCAAGCTGCGAAGCGAATGCGGCCACGCCAAAGCCAGCAAGCGTACCCGAGGCACCCAGCGCGAACCGGTGCTCCTGATAAGTGCCCCCCTCGGCGAGCACCTCGATCTGCGGCGAATCGGCCGCCGTGCGCGTGACGAAATTGACCACGCCGCTATTGGCATAAGCTCCGTAGACCGAGGATTGCGCCCCTTCGATCACCTCCACACGATCCAGCCAATCGGTGGGAATGTGCGCGAAGTCGAAACCGCCGCCGACCGAGTTCACGGGGACGCCATCGATCTGCACCAGGTTGAAATTGTAGTTGCCGCCGCGGATGAACATGTCGGCCACGGCGCCGGCGCCGCCGCTTTGTCCGATCGTGATTCCGGGCATGTAGCGAAGCAGATCCACCGCCAGCCCTTCGTTGCGTTCCGCGATCTCCTCGCGCGGCACGATGGCGATGCTGCTGCCCTGCTCGCTGAGCGGCACGTCAATCGCCGATCCCGACACCCGCACCGAATCCACTTGCGGCGCGAGATTCAAGTGCACGGTGAGCGGCTCCGGGGCGGACGTCCCGGCCAGCGGGATGCTCTTCGTCTCGAAGCCGGGCGCGGTGACGGCGAGATGCACGCCGACGGTTTCGGAAAGTTTCAGCGTGAAACCGCCCGCCTGGTCCGTGGTGGTTTGTTGAGCTACGCCCAACCTGTTAACGGCGGATACCTGCGCGGCGGCAATGGCAGCGCCAGACGGATCGAGCACGGTTCCACGGACGGTGAACTGAGCTGCGGCGGCCGCGGGCAACAGCCCCAGCCATAAGACAAGAAAGCGCATTGTAGGCTCCTCCCTCGAGAGCCGCAATTACGGAGTCTTGCCGGTCGGTCTCCTGACTTGCGCTTCCACGAACCGGTCAGCCTTCCCATCCGCTCGGGACAGTGGCTCACGCGACCGGTCCTCCACGCTTACAGTGGCGGGGCCGTGCTGGATTTGCACCAGCTTCCCATAAACACCGGCAATCTTCGAACGAATTCAGGGTAACCGCAAACGGGAAGAAAATGCAAGCGCGGTTCACTGACAGCGCGGTTCACTGCGGATGCCAGGTCATCTCCACGCGCACCGGCATTTCGTTCTTGACAGGGACCGCCAGCAGCGATGGCGGGTCGATCTTGAAATCCGCTAGCGTGGCCGGAATGGTCCCCGATATGCGGATCTGCTTTCCCTGGGTGGTCAGTTGGAACGGCACCTGCTTATATGCGACCGTTTGGCCGGCAAACTGGATCTCCAGATCGGCTTGGATGGTCGCCGATGCGGACGCTGTTTCGGGCAATCGCGTGCGCACGGTGACCATCGGGAACTGCGCGCCGCGCGTCACCTGCAGCATGTGGAGATCGCGGTTGCTATCCGCCGAGTCGAACGACTTCACCGGCACCGCAATTAGAAATTCGCATTGTCCAGCGTGGCAAACGCCCTTGCCGCGCGCCGCTTTGCTGACGCCCTCGCTCTGATGCAGCGGGTGAGACACGTGATAGGTGAGCGTGGATTGCTCCAGAACCCATAGGCTGTCCGCTTGGGCTAGCCCAGGGACCAGCAGCAAAAGAAACGTCAGCGCCCGCCGATTTTTGTTCATAGATCCCGCTTAGAATTTGATGGTCACGGACAGCACGGCGAGCCCGAACGCGGTGTATGTCACAGCGGCCACAGCCCCATGCGCCTTGGCGATTCCATGCACCTTTTCCCCGTTGCTCTCCTGATTGAAGGCCATGGCTCCCAGGATGGGGGTCAGGATCATACCCGGGCCATGAATCCAGGCCAGCGCCTTGTGCAGGCGGATGGGCCCGCGGGTTTTGGTTCCCGGTATCGTGGGGGCGCGGATCGCGAAGTAGGCGGTAGTGAAGTACATGCCCGCGGTCACCGTGCCCAGAGCGCCGTGCACATCGCGGCCGGTCGCCGTGGCGTGCTTACCACCGGCCATGCTGGAGGCGACGATGGTGGCCACCAAAGGAGCGATCGTGATCAAACCCAACCGCTGATGGGTCTTGAGCATGTGCGACCGTCGGTCTAGCAGCGCCTGATTCTGGGCGCTTCCTTGGACCTGTTCCGGAGGAAAGCCCAGATCCCCTAGCGAAGGCCGCGCTGCATTGCCGGTAGAGGCCGTCAAAGCCAGGTCCATCGTCTGCTTGGCGCCCGCAGCGAGGGTCACACTGGCTGCTTTGGCGCTGAATCCTTCCGCCGAGACCGAAACCTCGTAGTCACCCGGCGCCAGGGTTGGCACGTTGTAGATCCCGGCCGAATTGGTTACAGTTTCCGTCGTTTGACCCGCGGTCACGCTCTTGACGGATACTTTGGCGTTTGGAACGACGGCCCCCGAAGGGTCCTTGACGGTGCCGGACAGCGCGGCGTCTCCGGCCTGCGCCCGCAACGCGCCCGGGACCAGCAGCGAAAGCGCTAGAATCCCAGCCCCAAGGAACAGCCGTGACGCTTTCAAGTTCATTTTAGGTTTCCCGCAGCCATCGCCTGCCGCAAGCCGCTGCGCACCTGCCCCTGATCGGCTTCGCTCAACCGCCCTATGCGTTTTTGTATCAGACGGTTGTCAATCGTGAACAGTTTCATGCGGACAATGCACTGCTCCGGCAGACCCGCCTCAACGTTTTGAATTGTAAAATCACCCGGCCAACTGGACTCCTTCGCCTTGGTAATCTGGGCCATCAAGGAATGGCCCGAACCATAGTTGAATTCCGGCGAACTGAGCACCAGCGCCGGCCGCCGTTTGCTTGCCGGAGAATCGGTAAACGGAAAAGGTACCACGACGACATCCCATGGGTCACAGGTCACCGAACGCCTCGTTATCTTCCGGGGAGTTCCACTCGTCCGCCAAAGTTGTGGAAAGAGCGCGGTGCCAACCGCCGTCGAACGGCTCCATCTTGCGGACCACCACCAATCCGTTCTCCTGGAACTCGTAGGCGATCACGTCCCCCGCCCCTATCCGCAGGCGCTCGCGAACCGCCTTCGGAATCGTGACTTGTCCTTTCGTGGTAACCTTACTGGCGTTCATTATTACCTCCTTACTTCCATACTTCCTACATTAAGGATATCATATGCTCGGCGCACTAACCTGTCGAATGCTCCCCACTCAAACCAAGCTGCACGCGTATCGCGCGCTCCATCCCCTGCAGGTCTTCCCGCGAAAGATCGCCCAGTTTCGACTTCAGCCGCTGTTTGCTGACGGTGGCGATCTGATCAGCCATTGCTTTTCGCGCCTCTCCGTTTAAATCGATGGCGGCTTCACTGGGGTAGATCCGGGCGACGTTGCTGGTGATTGGAACAACCTGTACCCGATTCAGGTTTCGGTTGGACGCGTCATTACTGACAATCACCGCCGGCCGCGTCTTTTGGATTTCGCCACCGAGCGAAGGGCCAAAATCAACCCACCAGACCTCACCGCGCAGCATTGGGCGGGTCCCCCGCTACATCGCCGATGACGCCTTCGGTCCACGCATGGGCCTCGCGCTCGCGTCCCTCGTCGCTTGCCATTTCGCGGTAGGCCGCTTCGATGTCCTGCGGCACAACATGCGGCCTGGCGAGCTTTTCAAGGAATTTCCCGATGCGCCGACGTCCTACAGTACGATGGAGGCCCTGGTAGACTTCGTCGCTAACCATAATGGTGAGTTTGCGATTCACATTAATCCTCTGTACGTATTATATACGTGTAGATCCTATTCGCTCAACTCTTAAGAAATTAGTTGACAGCTCACCCCGGTTCGTTGTAAAACTGAAATAGAGCAATTCTTAATTCGTTAAGAGAATCGCCCATGGCAAGGAAACAGTCACCCACACTTACCGAAGCCGAGCTTCCCATCATGGATATCCTTTGGCAAAAGGGTTCCGCCGTGGTGACCGATGTCGTCGTCGGCCTGGCCAACTCGGCCGTAGCCTACAACACCGTTCTCACCACGCTCCGCATCCTGGAACGAAAAGGTTATGTTCGCCATACCAAAGAAGGCCGCGCGTTCGTCTATCATCCTGTAGTGGAACGTGGCGAGGCCAGCCGCAAGGCGGTTCGCAACTTGGTGAAACGATTTTTCCAGGATTCGCCCGAACTGCTCATTCTAAATGTCTTGGAAGACGAGCAGTTGGCCGAAAGCGAACTGGACAGGCTCAAACGGCTGATCTCGGGTGACGTCATGGGTGAAGGAGGGGGGAAGTGAACTGGCTTGAATTAGCAAATGTGGCGGCGGCGCTGGCAGTTTCGACCGCCCTCAACAGCCTCTGGCTCAGCGTGGTGCTGGCGGTTCTGGCCGCCGGTATGGTCCGCCTCCTGCCGCGCGCCAACGCCACCACCCGTCACGCGATCTGGGTCACCGCTCTCCTGCTGGCCGTCGCGACGCCCGCCCTGTTGTTGATTCCCAGGCCTGGGCAGGCGTCGGCCGCGATTGCCTCGGCGCAGCCTTCCGCGCCGTGGATGGTTCCGACAACGGCGCAGTGGCCGCTGTACGCCGTGGTGGCCTGGCTGGCGATCGCCGCCCTCCTATTGGCGCGGGTCGCCTGGAGTCTTGTCCAC
>JBEKPZ010000300.1:0-9173 GCA_049520215.1 Bryobacteraceae bacterium
CGAAGTCCCCATTGAAGACCCAGTTCCAGTCGAGGTAGCCATTCCCGCTGGGGCCCAGATACTGCGCCCAGGCATGCGCGGCAGCTTCATAATCGCGCTGGCCGAACAGATGCTCCAGATACTCCCGGGCCAACCGGTCGTCGCCTAACCCGCGCGCCGTAATCCTGTTCCAGAGTTCCTTCGTGCCCGGCCAGTCGCCGGCGATCAGGTCGTGCATGTAGGCTTTGGCCGCGCGCTGGCCCGGTGGCAAGCCATGCGCCAGGACTTCGTTAACCGGCAAGTTCTTCTCGCGGTACCAAACGAAGATAAAGTCGTCATACGTGTCCGTGTCCGCCAAGACGCGCGACATCTGTTCCATAGCAAGGCCAGTCCGATGCGTTCCGTAATAGAAATCCGCGGCTTGCATCAGAATTGGAGGAATGTGCGGACCCAGCGCCAGTGCCCGCGAAAAGCAATATCCGGCGTCGGCATCCCGTCCATCCCGCAGCATTCGCTCGCCCGTGTCGCACCAGCGAGCCGGAGCGTTGGGATCTCTGCGCAGGGCCTTGAACAGTTCGGCCGCGGGCACGGCTCCGGCATGCCCGCCGTGAGCCAGAGTTTGGGCGGCGATCACCGCATCCGTGTCGCAAATGCCGAAGCGGCAAAACAGGTCCTCTGCCCGCGAGTCGCTGCGAAATTGCGAGTCGAATAACATCCGCACCGGCGCATAGACGATCAGCAGAGTGGCCAGCCCGAGCCCGAACCTCCGGAAGAACACCGGGTGGCGAGGCGCGGCGGGCTTCTCGAAGTGCAGCGGGAGGCTGGCGACGATGCCGCAAATCCACGCCAGCGCCAAAGCGTTGGCCGGCACATACATATTGAAGTCCGTCAGGCTGTGGAGGCCGATCGCCGTGATAGCGCCTGCGCAACCCAGTCCCAGATAGCGGGTAGTGCGGTCCGGGCCTTGCGAGGCCGCGCGAAAGGGTCTGGCGAAGACAGGCAGCAACAATACCGCGGCGATCAGAAAGCCAACCACCCCGAGTTCGGCGGTAACTTGAAGATAGTCGTTGTGAGCGTAAGTAAATACGCGGTCGACGACACTGGCCTGGTATCTTAGAAAGGCGGTTTCGTAGTTACCCAGGCCACAGCCGAACGCCGGATAGGCGGCAACCAAGCGCAGGGTCTCGCGCCAGATCGGTCCGCGCCCCTCCAGCGCCGCTTGTCCTTTGGAAGTGAGGCCTCCGAAGTTTGCGACAAAAGCGTCGGAGGGCAGGAAAACGAAGCTGAACAGGACCAATGCGGCCAGCGCGGCGATTGGCAGCCATTTCCGGCCGCCTTGCACTTTGGCCGCGATCCCCAGCGCGCCGGCGACCAGCAATCCCGCCAGAGCAGCCGCAAAACCCATTTTCGATAGCGAACAGACCAGCCCGGCGAAGATCAGCAGCGCCAGCGATAGCATCGCCGCCGCCTTTGCCTGAGAGCGCCGGCCAATCAGAGCCGCCGCATATGCCGCAGCCAGTGGCAGCGCCATCTCTAACAGTCCCGCAAAATGATTCTTATTTACATAAGTGCCCTGAACCTCCGCGGCACGCGCATTTTGCAAAAGGCCCAGAGCGGCCTCGACCGCGGCGATCGCGATCAATGGCATTGCCGCGAGCCAGCGGCCGCGCGCCGCCAGCCGGCGAGTCACATCGCGCACCAATACAATCGAGAGTACATACGCAATGACACGCGCGAGATGAGAGACAGTTATGGCGGGCGCGATGGCCAGCGGGGCGAAACTGGCGGGCGGCATGAGACGCGCCAGGCTATCGAGAATGCCGGCGCGGGTGGGAGAGAGAAGCCGAAGCAGGAACAGCGGGAGGGGGAGCAGTTGAAGAGCTACGTAGCAGGGAAAGAGCAGCAGCCAAGGAGCAGTCGATCCGGCAGGCTCAGCGCGCGCGCGCAGCCAGTACGCGGCCGCCGTAAGGCCCAGCGCCAGCAGGCAGATATTCCAATCGGAGGACGCTCCACCGCTTCGATAAACGGCGTAGGCCAGTGTGGCGGCGAGAGAGAGGAGGCAAAATCGCTGAAGGATGAAGTAATTATACGACGAAACGGCGCACACCTGTACGCGCGGTGTGCGCCGTCTCAATGCTGGCACGGTTGCCCGTCCGCTAGGCTGCGGCCTTCGACGAAGAGCACCGGTTATTCACGCAGGTCTGTCCCGGCGCACAGCAAACGCCGTGGCAGCAGATCGTCTTTGGTCCGCACGCCGTGTTGGCGCAGCATATGTCTAGCGGGCTGGGAACGCAGAAGGGGCCCCTGGTGGCGGTGATACAGCACTTCCCGGTGTTCGGACAGCAAAGCCCTTTCGTGCCGCAAGCCGTGTAACCGGACTTGCACCTATCCGGCTCGGCAGCCTTCATTCCCAGCGCGCCGAGAAGGCCTCCGGCAAAGACGCCAGCCGCAAGTCTGAGCGCCTGGCGCCGCGGTGCGGGCTTTGCCAGGATCCGAGCAACGTCGTCCAATAGGGATTGCACTTTTCTTTGTCCTTTCCTTTCCGCCCAAACCTTAACAGGGTGGATGCGGCACAACTCCGCCACCAATGTCTCAGTTGATGTTACTGTGTCTCAGCTCAATAATCAAGCGCTGGAGATACTAAATCGACGCGCAGACAGTCAGACAAATGTTATACTTCGATTACACGGCGTATTTGAAAGCCGCGAGTCACTTTCGCAACGAAACCAGGCCGAACTTTCCCGCCACGCGAGCCGCATGCAGCGGGTAATACAACGAAGAAAGGATGGCCGGCAGCGGCAGGCACGCATAATCCTCTTCGTTCGGCATCAGCGCGAGACGCGCGCAGCAGGCCAATTTGTCGCGGAAGCGCTCGCGCGTGCGGACGAAGAAACGCAAACCGCCGCTGCCCTCGGATTCCTGGAACAGCGCCGCGCGAACCTGTCCGGCCAACCGGGAGACGGCCCGGTCTGCCCGCACGTGGGCGAGCACATCCGCCGGAACCGGCGCCTCCAGCAGATCGGCGGCAAGAGTCAGGCCCAGCAACAGAATACGGCTGGCGCCCAGCGCGCGCGCCTGGTCCCGCACAGCGGGCCACGGAATCCGGTCCGCGGAAACGACCAGAAGCCGCGCGATGTCGCACACCGCGCTCAGCTCCGTCCAGGAGTGCTTGGCGCCGTGCGCGCAGAGCATCAACAGCAGGTCGCCGGGGGGTAGCGCCGGCACTTCACGGCCACAAAACACCTGCCGCTCGAGCCGCTGCCACAAAGCTTCGTAATCGAACGGCAGGCAGTAGGAGGGAGCCAGGAAGGCCTGGTGGATTTCGATGGGCACGGCGCCTTCCGGCGTGGTGAAGTGCAGCTCATAGCGCGCGCGGAGGTAGGCCGCCTCCTGGGCGGCAACCGCGGGCAGATCCGAGGTGTAGCCCGCCCGGAGCATGGCCCGCTTGGCCTTGGGCAAATCTACACTCGCAACCAGGACATCCAGGTCGCAGGATTCGCGCAACGCCACGTCGCCATACAGCGCAAAAGCCAGCGCGGGACCCTTGAACGGCAGCGCCGGGATCGCATGGCGCTCCAACAGATCAAGCAGACGCAGCAACTCCGCCGTCAGCCGGAGGCCCCACTTGGTTCGCTCACGCTCTCTTTGCCGAAACCGGATCGCATGCCGCTCCGGCAATGCGCGAACCAGCAGCGGCGCGACACCGTGGCGCGAAGCCAGCCGATCGAGCGCGGCCCAATCGGTCTGCTCAGCTTCGGTTGGCGTCAGACTGGCCTGCCGCGAGTGGACGCATGCGCGGACGCAGGCCAGCAGGGTTTGTTCGGTACGGGTCACTGCACGAGAACGTTATCTAGCGGAAGCGGCGCGTACTCCGGCAGGGTGATACCGCGGATCTGGACCAGGCGGGCGCGGGCCGCCTTCAGATGCATGTTGGCCGAAGGGATGCCGGTGCGGGCGAAGGATTTTTCGCAGTCTTGCGTGGACGGGCCGCGCATGTTGCCTTCCATGTAGGCCAGGCCGGGGCAGCGCGTACAGGTTCCCACGTGCGAGCAGGTGGAGCAGACGGGCAGATCGCGCGGGCGGATGGAACGGACGTCGTTCATCTCCGGAGAATACCGCCAGATATCGATGAACTTCTGTTTGCGCACGTTGCCGGTGGGCAGCGGAAACTGCACGCACGGATACACGTCGCCGTAGGGCGAGATGTAGCAATACGTATGGCTGGCGCTGCAGGGCACCTCATCCAGCATGGCGCTGGTGGTCTCGCCGGGCGGTGAGCAGAATTCATCCACATTGCCTACCAGGCCCGGATTCCGCATGACCTCGTACAGTTCCTTGTGGCCGATGCCGAGGCCCAGGATCTCGCGGTCGCCATCCATTTTGGGAGTGACGGTCGGGTCGATGGTGCTCTCGACACCCAGCGAGTTGGCCAGCGCGCGGACGCCTTCGTAGTCTCCGAAATTCTGGCGCATGAGCACGTTGGCAATGATGACCTTCAAGCCGCGCTGCTGCATAAAACGGATACCTGCGATGGAGCGCTCGAGCGACCGCGGCAGCAGGGTGATGGCATCGTGCACTTCCGGCCTGTGCGAGTAGATGCTGACCTGCACGGAATTCACACCCAGGGCGCGCATGCGGCCGGCCTCTTTCTCGCCGATCATGAAGGCGTTGGTCTTGATCTTGACGCAGAAGGAGAGCTCGCGCGCGTGTTCCAGGATGTGGAAGAAGTCCATGCGCATGAGGACCTCGCCGCCGCTCAGGGTGAGGAAGAGGGTGCCGGCATCGGCCAACTGATCGAGCACATCGAGCATCTCGGCGGTGGTCATTTCGCCGTGATCGTCGTGATCGAGATAACAGTGCACGCAACGTTCGTTGCACCGGTAGGTGACGTCCAGTTGAGCGCCCAAGGGCACTCCCAGGGCGAGGGCGCGGCGGTTCATCTCTTCCATCAAGGCGCTCATTTGGACTCCTGGCGCCCGGCTTCGGCGGGCGCGGCGGGCTGATCGGAGAGGTGCAGGATGCCGTGCGCAGCCAGCTCCTCGACGAAGGTTTCGGCATCGTGGCGGGCGGCCTCCGGCGTCACGTCGAATTCGTCGCAGAGGCGCGCGACAATTTCGTCGAGGGAGGTGCGGCCGTCGGCGGCGTTCCAGATCGCCGATCCGACGTCGTTCAGGTTGAACAAGGTGGTATCGGTGGGGGACATGATCATCATCTCGCCGCCCAGCATCCGCGCGGCGACTTGCTTGCTGCGCGCGGGGTAGACAGGGTTCATACGATCAACTCCCAGACACGCGCGTCTGGGGTGAACACCAGGCGCTGGACCGGCACGCGGGCCACGAAATCGAAAACGGATTGGAATACCAGGCCGACCAGTTCTTCGTCGTGCGCGAAGAAGAGGATATTGCGGAGCACGGCGCGGGCGGCCTCGGCCGGTTCGACCGGCTCGATGCGGTTCTTGGGGCCTTGTACGAGCAAGTAAAGTGCGGCCAGGGGAGCGCGCAGGTTGGCGCCGATGCGCGCCAACTCGCCGGCGAACGGGGTGCCGAAGGCGACGTAACCGCTCCCTAACGGTCGCGGCTCGGTAGAGGGCCGCACGTAGGAGATCTCATCGGTGAGGACTTCGGCGTCCGGCGGGGCCAGACGGGAAAGGGTAGTCTTCCCCGCCCCGGAGACGCCCGCAAACAGGAACGCGCGGCCGTTGCGGACGGCGCTGGCGGCGTGCACCAGAAAGCCGCCTTCGCGGGCCAGAAACAGCGAATGCAGGATGCGCAGCACGCCGTCAATCGAATAGGGACTGGCGCTCTGGCGGACCCAGCCGTGGCCCAACCCGGGATCGAATTCCGCGCGGAAGTCGCCGCGGGTGATGATCCAACGGCCGGATTCCAGGCGCACGCTGACGTCTTCATCTTCCAGGATGGTGCGCGGCGGGATCAGATCGATATCCAGGGAGAAGATGCGATCGGAAGATGGGACGTGGATGAAGCTGCCGTAGCGGTCTTCGAGCAGGGCCGCGAATTCGGCATTGTCCGTGCGTACGAGTATGGGCATGCCTCCGATATCGATCGCCAGCTCGTGAGTCGCCGTGAGGGTCAAGTTCGTACCATCCTAGCAAAGTAGAGCGCGGCGCGGGTACCGAAATCGGTGCGGCGGAGGAGCGACGATCCTATGCGGCACATAGGTGTAAGGCGCGGGGCGATGCGGCGGCCGCGGCGCTCGATGGCGGCGACGCAGCCCAGGATCTCGGCGGTGGCGACTGGCGCATCGGGATAGCGGAGGCGGTCGCCGCGGGTGATGAGCAGATCGCCGGTTTGACCGACGACGCGATGGACGACGAGCCGGCCGTGACGCAGAAACACCACCACCTCGCCGGTTTCGATGGGGCCGGCGGGGCGGCGGATTTCGAGCAGATCGCCGGGCTGCATGCAGGGGAACATGCTGCTGCCGGTGACCGGAAGACGAGCCTGGCCGAACGAAGCCAAGACTTCGGCGGCCAGGTCGAGTTTGAGCGAGTCTACCAATTCGCTACCATGCGGTGTTCATGACCAGGTTATAGGCGTTGACGCTGCCAATGCCGGTGGCGAAGTCCCATCCGGGGGTGGTGCCGTAGGCGGGCTGATAGGCTGGCGCAAGCGTAGTAGCGGTGATCGTCGGGACGCAAGTGGCTCCCGAGCCGCCGCCTCCCGTCAACGTGCAGCCGCCGCCATCATTGTAGCCTTGGCCTCCGTTGTTCAGCGTGATGCTGCCGACAGTGCTGCCCGAGAGGACGGCTGTGCAGGTGGCTTGGGTACCTCCTCCCCATAGCGTTCCGCCGGAAGGATTCAAGTAAGCGTACAAGTTGCTGGGAGCTGCGATCGTACACGTGGGCGCACTGGTGTAGCCCGACCCGCCCGTGAGAACAGTGACTCCGGTGAGCGTCTGGGTACTTAACACGCCGTCGGTCCCAGAGGGCTTATAGCTATTCACGTGTGTACCGCTGGTGTTCACCACGATGTCGCCTTGGGTGATGTCGTAGAAGACGCAGGCGGATCCAACGCCGCGGCGATCGGGCTGGTTGATCGAGTAGCAGGCACTGTTGCCGCTGGCGCCGAATTCGTTATTGGCGATGGCGTAGTAGGTGGGGTTGGGATTGCCGGCGCGGATTCCCCACTTCTGATTGATGAGCGCCTGGATGCCGGCCATCATGGGCGAGGAAGCGGAGGTGCCGCCCAAGCCGGTCCACGTGCTAGGAGCACCGCTGCAGGAGGCGCCCCCGTTGCCGGTGTCGGAATCGCAAATGATGATGTAGTGGTTCCAGATGCCGTTGGAGGCGAACAGAGAGACGTCCGGGATGTCGCGAACGCCGTCTGCGGGATTGCCGAAAATACCCTGCTGCCAGGAGGGCTTGGGCCATCCGGCGCAGGTTCCGCTGACAATGTTTGAGGTGGATGGCGAGCCGGTGGCGCAGCCACTGGGGCCGCCGCTGCCGGAGCCGGTGGTGCGGAAGCCGGTGCCTCCGGAATTGCAGAAGCCTGTGGAGCCGTAGGGAACACTGGCGCCCTCATAGTTGTAAAGCAGGAAACCGGCGCAGGAGTCGTTCCAAGGGATCTCTGGAATGTACGACTTGGCGGAGCCGTCGGTGGGCAGATTGGTGGAACTCCAGTAAGTGCTGACGGGAATGGTGGGCGAGCCTTTCGACGCGTTGTAGGTGTCTTCGAAGTCCGTGCCGCCGACCGAGACATTGTAGGGCGTGGAGGTCCAGCCGCTGACGCCAATGCCAGTGGTGGAACTGCTCTTGTTGGCGGAGCAGCTTGTGGCGCTTTCATCGCCCGACGATGCGAAAACGGACACGCCCGCGGCGGCGGCGGACTGGAAGGCGTTGTAGAACGCCGCGTTGCCGGCGGAGCCGTTGGCCGCCTCGCATTGGCCGTAGCTCATGCTGATAATGGCGGGCGGACTGCCGGCGCTGACGAGGTTTTCCAGCGCGATGAGGCCGCCGAAGGTGGCAACCGTCGCCCCGTCCGTGCAGGAGGCCACGTTCACGGTAGCCATGGGTGCCATGGCGGAGACAATCTCCGCGTCCAGATCGACTTCGACGTCGTCACTGTTGACACCGGGGTTGGTGCAGGTGTTGCCGGCCGCGGTGGGGTTAGACTGCACAAGAGCGGGCGTAGCCCACTTACTCAGGAAAGTGCTGCGGTATTTATTGATGTCGGCCGTCGAAGAGACGTTCGAATCTTCGATCACGACAACCGTCTGGCCCGCGCCCGTGATGCCCCGCCGCAACAGCGGATTGACGTTATAAATCGTCTGGAAGTCGGCTGGGACGAGCAGGTAGTCGGCGCCGGAAGTGTAGCCGGGAATGGCTTTCTTCACCATCGAGTGCGGCCGGAAGTCGTGCATTGAAACGACGCCCACGATGGCGGGAGCGAGCGCTTCGGGAATTTGCGGGTCGCGCATGTTGGCCCAGTGCTGCTGGCCATCGACTTCAAGCGCATGGATCTCGGTATGGAACGCTTCCCGAATCGCGCCCGCCGTGCCGGAGAAATCCATCAGCATGCGCGTCGGGTAGACGTAGTGGACGGTGAAGCCCTTGGACTGGAGCCAACTCTTGATTGCGTCGAGGTCCTGCTGCGCCGGGCCGAACCGGTCGCCGATTTCCTGGGGCGTGAGCCAATGGCGGAAATTAGGCGAGGTTTTGTCGTGCATCTCGTTGATAAGGTGGACGAACTCGCCCTCTAGCACGGGCGGGCGACGCAACTGCAGGAACATGTGCTCGACAGGGGTGGAATCGGGGACAAGGCCGCGATCGTTTTCGCCTCTTCTGGCTTCCGGACGAGTGTTGCCGGAAAGGGTCACCAGCTTAGACTCATCGATGGCCTCGGTGATCAGCACGCGTTGGAACTGGCCGAACACCGGGCCGATGAAGCCCACGCGCAGGGCGACTAGTACGGCTAACGCGAGGGCGGCGATGGATAGGTTGCGGGTAATGGAGTTTATTAGGGTCATGGTTGTTTTGGGCAGTAGCTTGAATTCTGGGCGCAGGCGGCTTCCAGGTTGGCGCGCGCCTGGGCGTAATCGGGCTTGATTCGCAGGGCGGCCCGGTATTCGGCGATGGCTTCCGGCAGGCGGCCGGGAATCTGGGAAAGAGCGCGGCCGAGGTTGTTATGCGCTTCTGCGAAATTGGGTTCGCTTCGTAGCGCAGCCTGGAACTCGGC
>JBEKPZ010000301.1:0-9137 GCA_049520215.1 Bryobacteraceae bacterium
TATATAACTTAGAGCTTGAACTCGGTGTCTTTGGGTGCCGGGTTGGACCGCGCCTGCAACGCCATGCCGACCAATGTTGCGATCAGGATCGCGGGGTACAGTTGCCCGATGAGCGCTTCTGCCGTGGTCAGCGATCGCGCAATCCGATGTACTGGATACGCGTCACCGTAGGATACGGTCGTAAGGGTTTCAAAGCTGAAATAGATCAAACGGGAGGGTTCGCCTGTGGCAACTGCGCCGGCCAGCGGCGTTTGGAAATGGATGGCGCCCGGAATCATTTCCAGGAGCAGTTTGTAACCGAACGCCCAAGTTACGCCGATCAGCAGGTAGGCGGCAATGCCGCCCATGACCCGGTGCACGGAAACTGGGCCGGGAAGAAGAAAGGTCTGCTTCAGCGTCATGACCACTAGAATGGCCATGCAAAACACCTTGAGGGCAGTGTCCCAGGCCCTGGGGCTGAACGAGGGGTTGAATTCGACGATCAGGTCCGCCGTGAATTCCACGATGGTGAGCGCAATGATGAGGGACAGGAGCATCCGCCTGTTGACCGTCGCGATTGCGCCGGAAAGGAGCATGAGCGCGAAGGTCAGGTCGATGGCAATTCGGCCAGGCCGCGACTCGCCGACCATCGGAACGACGATCGTCATAAGCACCAGAAATGCGAGGAAGAAGCTTAGATGTCGATCCTCACGCCAGAAGCCGGGCAACCGTATATCAGGCACGTAAATTCTCTCCTTTGGCATTCGCCCGGTTGCGCCCCGGTTGCGCGCAGCGCAGAGACGATGCATGAACGAAATCGGTTCAGACGCGGTTGTCCAGACCGCGAGCTTGTTCCGAAGGTTCTGCCGTATGGCAAAACCAATTCAGCATCCGTGCCGGGCTTTGTGTTCATCAAGAGCGCGGCGTGCTTTGGCGCATTCGGCCCGTGCGGCTTTTGAAGCCGCCAGAGCTTTGACGAATTCGTCGCCGGTTTCAGGTTTGGTCGTTCATTTGTCGCATTTTATCATGGCAGTCCTGGCACCACTTCCCCCACGAAGACCCGATGAGCACGCCCGAGCGACCGGCCCTGGAGGCGTGCGAGTGTAGGCCGCATGCCATGCCGGCGGCCCGTTCCGGCGCCCGCCGCCCGTGGCCCGGCGCCGCGACCGCCCGTGCGCGGATGGGGATGCGCGCCGCGCGGAGGGCACGCCGTTCGCGCTCGCAGCCATTGTGTGCTGAGGCGAGGCTCAAGGGCTGCCGCCCCTTCGCTCCGCCGTTCGGCTTCGGTCTTTAGCCGGCTTTAGACAGCCACACAAAACCTTTCATCACAGATGTTTATCAGTATAGAAACAAGTTAGCCGCTGTCCATTGCAAAACCGCCAGTCGTAGATGGAGAATCGCCGTATTGGTGAGGAGGAGGCAGTCCCTGGGTCTCGATACTCTCGCCAGCGGAGGAACCGTGGCGACGGTTTTGCTTCCTTACCATGCCGGGAAAGGCTGCACTTGACTTGTCACCGGACTGAGCCCGACGAGATCCGCACCTCGCACGGCGGCCTGCGCGCTCTGATCGCAGACGATGAGAGCTTTGCGCGTCAGGGGATTAGGGTGCTTCTCGATCAGGATGCCGAGATCGGTCTCATCGAGGAGGCCGGCAACGGAAAACGGGCGGTCGAATTGATGCTGGCCGGCGCCTTCGATCTGATCTTCCTGGATGTGCAGATGCCGGAAATGGACGGGCTCGCCGCCTTGCGGCGGGCCGGAGCGGAATTGGCCGGCGCCGTGATATTCGTGACTGCCTACGACCACTACGCAGTCGGGGCCTTCGAGGTGAACGCCACCGATTATCTGTCGAAGCCGTTCACGGCGCAACGGTTCCGCCAGGCTTTGCAGCGAGCAAAAAACCGAATTCGCAGTGGCTCGCAAGCAACGCATGCGCGGGTGCTTGAGGTCCTGGAGAGGATCGCGAGCCAACCAACGTACTTGAATAGGATCGCGGTGCGAGGCGCCAGGGGTACGAGCTTGGTGGACACAAAAGATATGGATTGGTTAAAGGCGGCGGAGAATTACGTGGAATTGCACGTGGGGCCGGCTTGCCATCTCGTGGAGGCCACTATGGCGGAGATCGCAAAGCGCCTCGATCCCGCCCGCTTCGTCCGAATTCACCGTTCTGTAATCGTGAATACCGAACGTATCCGGATTGTGCAGCCCGCATCCAATTCGGAGTATCTGGTAACTCTCGCCAGCGGCACTCAGCTTCGCTCGGGACGAACCTATCGAGAGACGATGCAGAGGTTGATCTCAAATCCCGCCCAAAGTCGAGCTCGACCGGCGCAATGCCGAATTGCAGACATGGTTGGGCAGTGGGGGACGGAGGCAAAATGAACTGGAATAGATGTGCCGCGGGCCTGCCGCAGTGGTTCTGTCAGTCCGCCCGCCAAACACCCCTAGTCTAGCAGGGTGCTGAAAAAGCATAAACATCGCTCATTCGGACCACAGACTAAAGTCTGTGCCACCGGGCTGAAAGCTCGTTTTCGCATCTCCGGATACCCCCTCTTAGTGTGTCTGAATCCGTGGAAGCCAGATAGGCATCAACAAACGAGGGAAAGAAGTTTGCCGTAGGTACCGACGAGGAGGAAGCCATGTACGTGATTACAGGAGCCACAGGAAACACTGGAGGCGTGGTAGCGGAGAGATTGCTCGCAGAGGCACAGAAGGTGCGAGTGGTGGGGCGCGACCCGAAGCGGCTGGAACGATTCACGCAGAACGGTGCAGAATCATTCATCGGTGATGCGGCCGATGGGGGCGCGCTGACGAAAGCGTTTGCTGGCGCAACGGCCGTGTACGCGATGATCCCTCCCAATATTGCTTCCCCGGACGTTCGCGCCTACGAAGAGAGCGTGAGCGACGCCTTGCACTCGGCGATCGAGAAGAACGGGATAAAGTATGCCGTCGTTCTGAGCAGCGTCGGAGCGGACAAATCGCATGGAACGGGTCCCGTCGCCGGACTGCACAGTTTTGAAGAGAAACTCAAAGGAACTCCCGGGTTAAACGCCCTCTTCCTGCGAGCTGGCTACTTCATGGAAAACCTTCTGCCCCAGGCGGGCGTGATTAAGTCCATTGGGAGTATGGCCGGCCCAGTCAAAGAGGACTTGCCCTTGCCAATGATCGCAACGCGCGATATCGGCGCCTTTGCAGCCGAATCCCTATTGAAATTGGACTTCGTGGGAAAAAGTACGCACGAACTACAAGGGCCTCGCGACGTCACTTACGCAGAAGTTGCGAAAATCGTGGGCGCGGCGGTTGGCAAAGCTGACCTTGCATATAACCACGTGCCTGCGGCGCAGTTGAAGCCCGTGCTGATGCAGATGGGGATGTCGTCCAACATGGCAGACCTGTTGCTGGAGATGGCTGATGCGCTCAATTCGGGCCACATGAAGGTGCTGGAACCGCGTTCTTCAGCGAATACGACTCCGACCACTCTAGAAGCTTTCGTAGCCGAGATCTTTTTGCCGGCGTATCGAGGGAAAGCATCCCGCGCGTAGGTGACATAACGCGCTCGCGCAGCCCGATGCCGCAGCGGCCCATTCCTGCGCCGGCCGCACGCCTACTGAATGGGTGAAAACGCGGTGGCCCGCCACAGGGAAATGTTGTTGTAGTTAACGATCTGTCCGCCGCGGGCCACCGACTCGGCGCGCACCTTCACCCACTCTGGATCGGCGTTGAAGGCATCCCAGGCCTTCTCCCGATCCGCCAGGGTGGCGAACGGGATCAAGTAGGTGAGGTTCGGCATGTCGGGTCCGATGACGGTATCGGCGTACAGAATCGGATGCACGCCGGAGCGGTGGAAAATCTGGATCTCCGGTCCCGCAAAACGCTCGTGCACCAGGGCCAGTTGCCGGGTTGTGGGCGAGTGATAGATGCGCAATTCGAAATAGCGGAGGCTCTTCGGCTTCTCGGCGAGCGGTACGATCTCCGGCGAGAAGGCCGTCGCCCGAAGCAACACGCGCTGCGCGGAATCGTAAGGAGGCTCGGCGCCATTCTCGAACTCCGCGTGAGCCTTCTGGTAGCCTGGGTCACTTTCGATCTGCACGGCTGCGGCGGCCATGTCCTCGGAACTCGCGAAGCCACTCAAGGCCATCATAGTCTGAGCGTGCGGCGCCATCACCGCCGTGAACACGCCGAAACTGCGTATGTGTTTGGCAAACAGCGGCACCTGAGAAGAAAAGAACTGGTTGAGGCGGGTGGCCTGGTCGCCCTGCCGGTAGTAGAAATAATCGAGCCGGTACAGCCGGGTTCTTTCGACCGGAACCTGTGCACCGCCAGGGGAGTCGGCCTGCGCCAGCAGGCCGGCGCCAGCTAGAGACTGCATGAAGGAACGGCGATCCATGTGAACTCCTGTTCTTGGGTAGCGAATTTGTAAGTTATACCCGGTGGGGGGCTGGACGCAACTACCGGTGTCCAGCGCGGACGGCGCATCCGGACGGAACCAGGTCGCGCGCCCGATGCCGCCGCCCCTGTCCGGCGCCCGCCACCCGTAGCCCGGCGCTGCGACCGCCGGCGGGCGGAGGGGGATGCGCGCCGGGCGGAGGGCGTGGTGCCCACGGTGTGCGCGGTCGGCCGGCGGATGGCGCACCGTTGCGCCGTCATCCGGGAACGCCAGCGCGCGGCTACCGGGGAACTAGTCCAATGGCAGAGTAAGCAGCCGCTCGTGATGGACGGCGTCCCAGACCCGTAGCACGTCCTGAGATGCTGTGACGATGGCAACCTACGGCCGCCATATAAAGCCGTGATTCAAGCTGTTTTCGTCAACATACCAGCCCGCGACAGTCCCTTCCGCATTGTTGGTCGACGGGCGCGTACCTTGGAATGCGCCCGTGCCCGCGTCGGGCGCGTTGAACGTAGCGAAAGCGCCGTCGGCTGAACGGAAGAAGCCGTGCATCACGTTGTTCGCATCGAAGAACTCCCCCGTCACCGCCCCGGACACATTGATCGAAAAGGCGGCGGTGCCTATCCCCGTGGCGCCCGGCGCTTCGAACTCAGTGAACCTGCCGTCGGGCGCGCGCACGAACCCGTGAGCCTCGAGGTTCGCATCCCCGAAATATCCCCCGATCGTGCCATCCTGGCTAATGCTCGCGGCGATGGTGCCATAGCCCGTGGCGGCTCCAGGCGCGTTGATCTTGGCGATCTTCCCGTCCGGCGTGCGCGCGAAGCCGTAAGAAGTGCCGTTCGCAACGTTGTAGAATCCGATGACCGTGCCATCCGGGCCGAGGCACGTTTCCTCACAGGGGTAAGTGAGAACCGAATCGGGAGGATCGAACTGCGCGATCTCGTTATCGCGCGACCGCACAAAGCCGTGCGTCACATTGTTCCCGTCAATGTAGGTCCCCGCGGTTGTTCCGTGCAAATTGAGGCTCCACGCCCAGGTGCCCTGGTTTGCGCCCGTGCCCGCCCCCGGAGCGTCGAACGTGGTGAAGGAGCCGTCGGGGGCGCGCAAAAAGCCGTGATAGACGGAACTGGAGTCCTCGAACGCTCCCGCGATCGCGCCCAGATCGTTGATGCAGTAAGCGAAAGTGCCCTGGTCGAGACCTACCCCCAAGCCCGCTCCGGGGACGTCAAAGGAGATGATGTTGCCGTCGGGAGCGCGAAGGAAGCCGTGCGCCACCACGTTGGCGTCCGTGTAGAAACCCACGATCACTCCCAGGTCGTTGTTGGCGAAAGCTACGGTTCCGCAACCTAGCGCGTTGGCGCATGCGGGCGAAGATACCGTCCCTGCGCCGGGAACATCGAACTCGATGACATTGGGCTTGTTCGATTGAGCTATCGCCGGCAGAGCCAGGCTAGCGGCGAGCAACGTCGAGGCAAGAAATCCCGGTTGCCCGATGGTCTTAGGTTTGACGGTAGGCGTGTAGCCAGCCAGAGATAAGGTTGCAATTACTTTCGTCTCGATCATGACACTCTCCTATGCACTGGATAATGCTGTTCCCCATCATTTCCAGGAAAACGGCGAAATGCCGGTCCGGGCTTTCGTGGCAAACAGTTCCGATCACGCTCCCAAGCGAAGCGGTTCACGCTACTAATGGCGTGGAACGAGCAGAAAAGCCGACAACCGACGGCAAAAAGCCATCCCCAGGCGCGGAAACAGAACAAGTCAGCCGACCAGGCGTGCGATCGCCGGTCGCCGCGCCGGGAGCCGCACGAAGCGATACGGCCGAGCAGCAGCGCCGAGACTCGCGCGGTGCGCTCCTGGCGCATCCTGATCCAGCCGCCCGTTCCGCCGCCCACCGCCCGCGGTCCGTCGCCGCGACCATCGGCGCGCGGACGGGATGCGCGGCGCGGAAGGGCCGCGTCCAGGAACGTCGGCGCACGGCCACAAAACCTAACCGGGGCGCCGTCGCGCAGCCTGCGGTCGCGCCGGGCGATGCTTCCGGAGGGCCGAAGTCGGCGCGGTCGGATTGCCATAACGCGCTTCGCGCCGCACGGCCGGGAATTCACGCCGAAGAGAACGACGCCCAATATATTGCGCGATTGCGACCCGATTGTCGCGGACGCAAAACTGCGCATGGCGAACATGCGTGAAGTGCCCGTCAGTAGGGCACTTCCCCGTGTTTTTGCACGCTACAAACCGATTTTTCAGTCCCCGAAAAGTGTCACAAGGGTCGGTTTTGGGCCGAATCGCCTGGAGTAGACTCTCGCCATACCGGCTCGTGGACCTTCAGAGCCACGGCTGATCGTAGCAGACCAACCTATCGCAGCACGTGGTTGATTCAAACGCGTTCTGGGGGAACCCCGCCATGACGGCGATCTCCGGGGCGGCTCGCATCCGGGTGCCCGTGCTGCGTTGCGGCATTCTCGATCTCGGAATTTGCCTCGCCTCCGATTAGAATGGCGGCGCCCGTAAAGTAAAACCACAGGAGCAGGATGGCAAGAGCTCCAGCGGAACCGTACGCCTGGTCGTATTTCGATGCCTGATATGCCATATAACCGCGGAACAGTCCTGACGTACACAGCCACAGGATCACAGCGATAACCGCGCCGGGCGTGCTCCAGCGCATTCTTCTGTCGGAAAGATTCGGACCGAAGCGGTACACCAGGGCGAAGGCGATCAGCAACATCGCTGCGAGAATGGGCCACTGCGCAACTTGCCACACCGCAGAAACGCCGTTCGAAACGCCGACGCGCTGCATGATCGCGGCCTCCATTTTCCGGCTGTAGAAGAGGAGAACAAGCGAGGTAAACCCGAGCACCGCAAGCGCGATGGTCAGTCCTGCGCCAATAAGCGTGACCCGCCACCACGATCGCTGCTCTTCAACCTCGTAGGCTGCGTTGAGTCCCGACATCACCGCCCAGGTGCCGTTCAGGGCGGCCCACAGCGATCCAAACATCGCGAACCAGACTGTGTGCCGTGCAGCGCCTTTGCTGATCTCGGCGAAAAAGCCCGTTACCATTTCAAACGCACGCGCCGGAAGAATGCTGCCGAGTAAGGACTCCAGCGTCTTGAGAAGATCGGAACCTGTTCCCGAGAAACGCCCGAGTATGGTTGCGGCCAGGAGCAGCGCCGGGAACAGGGCCAGGAAGTGGTAGAAGGCGAGGCGAGCGGCTTGGCCGAACACCTCATCTTCCCACGATTCCTTCACGGTTCGTTTGAACAGTTCCCGCCAGGAGAGGCCGCCGAGCGTCCAGAGATCGATCATGATTTCAGTTTGACCCAACGGCCGTGAGGCCGGCGACGAACACCGGCTGCTGGCGCCGCCACCTCGGACCGGCGCAGCGCACAGCCGGGGAGCAAGGCGATGATGCCGCGGTCGCGCAAGCCGTGGTCGTCGTGATGTCCGGCGCGTTCGAGAGCACCGGCGCTTGTTTGAGCGAGCGCACGCCGATCGACTTCGCGCGCTCTTCCCGCGCGCGAGGCCGACGGGCAAACTCGGGCGCCAGCAGGCCATTGTCGGTCGGTGCTCGGGAGGCGCCCGCATCCATGGTCTGCGCCCGCACCCCCCGCCAGCGCAGTCGTATGTCGAACAGTGGATCGGGCATCTCGTGCCCGAATTGAGCGATTTCCAAGAGGATCAGTCTCGCACCGTATTTGGAGGGAAGGGGCCAGCAGAGCGACCGCATATGGTCAGGTGACCAGGAGTGGTCGAGCATAGGAGAAGTGCCGAGCGCGCGCGCGTCTGTCCACGACCAAGGGGAGGAGTAGCTATCGGCGAGAGCGGAGATCCCGGTATTATCCGCGCGCCTGGCGCTGCTATTGCGCCCGCTCCCCAAGGCGGATCGATATGAAGTTCAGTCCGGTATCACCACCGGGTTTTGAAGAAGGTCAACTCGCGCGGCAATGGAATTGCCCGTAAGTTCACATGCTCATCGAGCAACCTCGCGCCACCACTCCGCACAGGGTCCCGAAATGGTTCTTAGTTGCCGGAGCCGTGTTTTTCGGCGGGATCGCAGCCGGCATTGTGGTGCTTGCCATTCATTGGCCGTTCACCCAGGATGCCATAACCAAAGCCCTGGAAGAGGCTTCCGGACGGCTCGTGCAGATCCGCACTTTTTCCAATTCTTACTTTCCCCCCGGGTGCACTGCGGAAGGGATTCGGTTCCTCCGTCACAAGCACCCTGAAGCGGCTCCCATTATTACCGTGGAGAGACTGACGATTCAGGGCACCATCACCGGGTTATTCAGTTCTCCGAAGCGGCTTTCCGCCGTTCGGGTGGTGGGTATGCACATGATCGTGCCTCCGGATACGCACGAGGGGGGTGACAATCGCGTGGCCCTGAATACCGGACCGGGTGGAGAGTCTCTGGCCATTTCGCAAATCACGGCAGACGGCGCCGTCCTGGAATTCATTCGGGAAGATCGCCGGGAGAAGCCGTATGTCCTAAAGATCGACCGCCTCGGAATTACGAATGTCGGCTCTGGAGCGCCTATGTTGTACCGAGCGACCCTGACCAATACGGAACCGCCCGGGGTCATTCGCTCCGAGGGCAAGTTCGGTCCCTGGAATCCCACCGATGTGGGAGCCACTCGGGTCTCCGGCGCATATTCGTACGACAACATCGAACTGAGCCATTTCAAGAGCATCTTTGGAGTGGCCCATGCGCGCGGCCGGTTCTCCGGCCGGCTTTCGCAAGTTGAGACTAGTGGGAGCGTGGACGTTTCGGGGTTC
>JBEKPZ010000302.1:0-9131 GCA_049520215.1 Bryobacteraceae bacterium
CTCCGCGATCCCGCCGGCTTCGTCTGGGCCATCGCGACGCATCTCGAAGACCTCACGCCGGAAGAGACCGCGCAGCGAGCGGCGGCCGCATTCGGCGGCGGGAACGCATGAGGGCCCTGCCGAAGTGGCTGCTGGCGGCCCTGCTGGCGCCCATCGCCTGCGCGCAATCGCTCGGCCCCGAACTCTACAGCGGTCTCCGCTGGCGCGTGATCGGGCCGTTTCGCGGCGGCCGCACCGTCGCCGCTAGCGGCGTGCCCGGCCAGCCCAACGTCTTCTACATCGCCGCAAACAACGGCGGCGTTTGGAAGAGCACCGACGCCGGGCGCGTCTGGAAACCGATCTTCGACGATCAGGCCACAGGTTCCATCGGCGCGCTGGCGGTGGCGCCCTCCGACCCGCGTATCATTTATGTAGGCAGCGGCGAGGGTCTCCAGCGCCCGGACCTCTCGGTCGGCGACGGCATCTACAAATCGGCCGACGCTGGCCAAAGCTGGCAGCACCTCGGTCTGCACGACGCCCAGCAGATCTCCGCCATCATCGTCGATCCGCATGACTCGCAGCGCGTCTTCGCCGCGGTGCTCGGCCATCCCTACGGCCCTAGCGCCGAACGGGGCGTTTTCCGCTCCACCGATGGCGGCGCGACGTGGCAGAAGGTGCTCTACAAGGACGAGAACACCGGCGCGGTGGACCTGGCCTTCGATCCATCCAACCCGCAGACCGTCTATGCCGTGCTGTGGGCCGCGCGCCAGGCGCCCTGGGAAATCGGCGAGTCGTTCAAAGGCCCGGGCAGCGGACTGTTCAAGTCCACCGACGGCGGCAGCACTTGGCAGCCGCTCGCCGGCGGACTGCCCACGGTGGCCGAAGGCTTGGGCCGCATCGGCATCGCCATCGCGCCCAGCGATGCGCACCGCATGTACGCGCTGGTGGACGCCAGTGCCAACGCTGGCGGCGTCTACCGCTCCGGCGACGCGGGCGCCACCTGGCAGCGCATCAACCACGAAGAACGCGTCTGGGGGCGCGGCTCCGATTTCGCCTGCGTGCGCGTCGATCCGAAAGACAAGGACGTCATCTACATCGCCAACACTTCCACTTACCGCTCGATGGACGGCGGCGCGACTTTCACCTCCATCAAAGGCGCGCCCGGCGGCGACGATTATCACACCATTTGGATCAACCCCGACGACCCCAGCATCATCCTGCTGGCGTCCGACCAGGGCGCCACCATCAGCCTCAACGGCGGCGAAACCTGGAGTTCCTGGTACAACCAGCCCACCGCGCAGTTCTATCACGTGATCACCGACAATCGCTTCCCCTACTGGGTCTATGGCGGCCAGCAGGAGAGCGGCTCGGTGGGCACGTCCAGCCGCGGCGACGACGGCGGAATCAACTTCCGCGACTGGCATCCCGTGGGCGTGGAAGAGTACGGCTACGTGGCGCCCGATCCGCTGCACCCCGGCATTATCTATGGCGGCAAAGTGACTCGCTACGAGCAGGCCACCGGCGAGGTGCAGTCAGTCGGTCCGTCGCTGGGCCGGCGCGGCGGCAAGTACCGCTTCGTGCGCACCATGCCCCTGCTGTTTTCGCCGGTCGATCCGCACATTTTGTATCTCGGCTCGCAATATCTGCTGCGCACCGTGAATGGCGGCCAGTCATGGGAAGAGATCAGTCCCGACCTGACCCGCGCGTCTTACGAGATCCCACCCAGCCTGGGTGCGTTCACCTCCGCCGACCCGGAGAAGGGCAAGCATCGCGGCGTTATCTACACCATTGCGCCATCTTACAAAGACGCCAACGTGATCTGGGTGGGCACCGACGACGGCCTGATCCATATCACGCGCGATGCGGGCAAGACCTGGACCAATGTCACTCCGCCGGCGCTCACTCCCTGGAGCAAAGTTTCGGTAATGGACGCGTCGCATTTCGATGCGGCCTCCGCCTATGCGGCCATCAACCGCTTCCGGCTGGACGATCTGGCGCCGCACATCTGGCGCACGCACGACTTCGGTAAGACCTGGAAGGAAATCACGCGCGGCCTGCCCGATAACGCGCCCATCAACACGGTGCGCGAGGATCCGCTGCGCAAAGGCCTACTGTTCGCCGGTTCCGAGCGCGCTGTGTGGGTCTCGTTCAACGATGGCGACGATTGGGAGCCGCTGCGCCTGAACATGCCGGCCACGTCGATCCGCGATCTGACCATCCACGAGGACGACTTAGTGGCGGGCACCCACGGCCGTTCGTTCTGGATCCTGGACGACATCACGCCGCTGCGGCAGGCGAACGCGGCGATTGCCAACTCCGGCGCGCACTTATTCAAGCCGCAAACGGCCATGCGCGTCCGCTGGAACAAGAACACCGACACGCCGCTGCCGCCCGAGGAGCCGGCCGGACAGAATCCGCCGGATGGGGCGATCCTTTATTACTACCTAAAGAATGCGTCGGACTCGGTTGTAATTGAAGTGCTGGACGCCGCGGGCAAGTTAGTGCGGCGTTATTCCAGTACTGACCAACCACCGCCCGCCGAAAACGATTTGACTTATCCGACTTACTGGATCCGCCCGCCGCAGATTCCGCCGGCGGTACCGGGCATGCATCGATTCGTCTGGGACCTGCGCTACACGCCGCCGGATGCGCTGCGCCATGACTATCCCATGACGGCGATCTACCACGATACGCCGCGCGAGCCCCGCGGCCCGATTGTCCTGCCGGGCGAATACACCGTGAAGCTGACAGTGGACGGTAAGTCCTTCACGCAGCCACTTACAGTGAAGATGGACCCGCGCGTGAAGACGCCGCCGGCCGCGCTGAAGCAACAGTTCGACCTGGCGATGAAGCTGGTCGAGATGATGAGCCGCACTAAGTCGCCGGACAAAGCGCGAATCAACGGCGAGCTAAGCCGCGTACTGGAGGCGATCGAAGGCGCAGATGCCGCGCCGACTGCGCAGATGGCCGCAGCGGTGGCCGAACTGCAACAGCGGGTCAAATAGCGCCGGTCGAAGGGCCGATCTAACCGCGGAAGGATTTCCGGATGGAGCGGAACCCCACCAAGGGGGCACACATCTAACGTCACGGTTGGGAGCAGAAAATGGGCAATAACGTTCCCAGGCAGCGGACGTCATCGGCCGTCTGAAAAACAATGTCCAAAGATAGCGTCTTGAATGAGTTACGGCGCCGTGCACCGACGGTCGCCAGCAAACTGGGGACGGCGGTCATGCACTACCGGCTGATTCCTGCGGATTCAGCCGAAGCGCGAGAGGTTGTTAGCTGGATCGAGACCCACTTCCCGATACAAGGCGAGAGGATTGACTGGTCGAAAGTCCCTTCACACGAACGCGTCGAATGGTCCGAAATCGCGGACCTAGCTGAGTCGTCAGCGCGACTGGCTTCCGGCCTGAGAGGGGATACAGAGGTTGTCGTGACCTGGTCTGATGGCTCGTGTCCATCACTAGCCATGCAGAAATCTGATCTGCTAACAATCTCCGCGGAAGTATTCGGCGCGGACTTCGACACCTGGATCGTATGCATTGCCGAAAACTGGTGCCTCGAGGCCCACCACGACGGCATAGTGTGCGCGGCTAACGGAATGTCATGATGGTGACGCATATCTTAGAGGTGACCGACACGAGGTCGCGGCACTTCATTCAGGGCTCATTGAAGTGGCCTGAGCACCAGCCAGGTGGGTGTCAGCCGTTTACTACGCGCCCCAAAAACGGTCCTTGGAGACATTTGTGGAATCGACCTTCGGTCGTAACCAAGCCAGGAACCTCGGCGGCTGGCGCCAGCGTTGCTCATCGCACGGTATTCCCGATTTGGTCTGGCAAAATCCCGCCACAGGCGGGGTGCAGATCTGGTTCATGAGCGGATCAAATGGAGCCGCCACGTTGGGCACCGCGCAGGTGACCGCAAGCAACTCCTGGTACGTGGTAGCCGCTGCGGACTTCAACAAGGACGGCGTTCCGGACCCCGTCTGGCAGCAGCTCAGCGGTGCGACGAAACAGCATTGGTATATGACGGTTCAGTAGCAGGCCGGGGTCCGGGCGATCCCCGGCGCGGGTGGCCTTGGCGCGGCAGATGACAGCGATCAAGCCGTAAGGGTAGGCGCGCTGCCCCCCTCACTGCTTCTTAGGCGGCGGCACCGACCCGCGCAGAATAATCTTCACCGCGCGATCCCCGTCCCCGTTCTCCCCGCTCACCCACTTCACCGTCACCTTCTGCTTCAGCTTGGGCTTGCCGCCCTGGGGTTGCACTACCGTCTCGGCGGAAATCGCAAAGCTGCGCACCGTCGCTTTGCCCAGCACCGTGCGCGTCAGCGTAATGCTGTCGTCGGTCAGGGCCGTCACCACTCCGGCAAAGTATTGATCTGGCTGCTGAACGCTGGGCGGCGGGTCCTGGCTGCGCGCAGGATTGGAGCCGGCCAGGGCCAGAAGCACACCGATCACACCGCACCGAAGGAGCCGCACATTCCTTAGATTAAGAAAGACGAATGAACGCTGGGTAAACTTCGGATTAAAGTTCATTCATCCCTCGCGCGGCCCACTTGCGGCTCCGGCCGGCACGGGTTCCACCGGCGCCGGTTCGGTTGCGGCGGCGGGCAGCGTTACGGTGAAGCGCGTGCCTTTGCCGGGCGTGCTGTGGACGCCAATCGTGCCGCCGTGGGCCTTCGCGATCCAGGCCACGAAGCTTAGCCCGAGGCCCAGCCCCGGCTCCGGATTCGCACAGGTTTCCTGCGCCGGCACGCGGTAGAAGCGCTCGAAAATGTGCGGGATGTGCTCGTCGGAGATGCCGCAGCCGGTGTCCTCCACTTCGATCGCAATGGATTCCGGCAGGCTGTGCAGCGCCACGTGTACGCGGCCGCCCGCAGGGGTGAATTTCAGGGCGTTGGACAGCAGGTTGGAAAGCATCCGCTCGATCTGCACGCGATCCACTTCGGCGGCGCATTCCGGCGGCAGATCGGCGGAAAGCTCCACGCGTGCGCCTTCGGCGGGGATCTGGAATTGATCGACGATGTCGCGCACCACGGCGGCCAGATCCAGCCGCGTCTTCTGCAACGCGAGCTGCCCGGACTCGGCTTGCGAAAGCAGCAGCAAGGCGCGCACGATCTGCGAGAGCCGCTCGATATCCTGCAGGGAATTCAGCGTGGCATCGCGATACTGGTCCACGGTTTTGGCGGTAAATAGCGCCACTTCCAGTTGGCCGCGGATGGCCGTGATGGGGGTGCGCAACTCGTGCGAAACGTCCGTCGAGAACTGGCGAATCTGCTGGAAGGAGCTCTCCAGCCGCTCGATCATGCGGTTAAAGGTTAGGATGAGGTAATCCAGCTCATCGCCTGCACCGCGCGCGGGGATACGCAAGCTCAGGTTCGACCCCGTGATGCGTTGCGCGGCTTGCGCCACTTGCATCACCGGCATCAGCCCGCGGCCCGTAAGGAACCATCCCAGCAGGCATCCGCAGAGCAGGGAGAACGGGATCAGCGCGGCATACATCCACGTGTAACGCTGCAAGATTTTCTCGCCTTCGTCCATGGGACGCCCGACGGCCAGGTAGAACGGGCTATGGTGCTTGTCGTCGAAGATCACGCCGGCACGGGTCAGATACGGGATGCCATGCGGGCTTGGGCGGCGCTTCCAGACCGGCTGGCCGCTCTTGATGGCCGCCTCGATTTCCTTGGGCTGCTCGATCCCGATGGACTGGTAAATGGTGGAGACTTCCATCACCGCGCCGTTGACGTCGGTGAGCAGGTAGACGCGCCGCAGCCGCTCGACGGCGAAATCTTCGTCGGGATCGACCTTATCGTACTCCCAGATCGCACACCAGTCGCCGGCGCAGCCCGGCGGCGCATGTCCATGTTTGGGAGCCTTTTCGATGTGCAGATAGCCCTTCATGGCGACCCACTCCTGCTCCAGCAGATCGTGCGCTTCGGAGTTCAGGGTGTAGGCCAGGCGCTCGCGGAACAGCGCCGCGGTGCCCACCAGCAGCAGCGCGAACAGGAGCGCGTATCCGGCCGTGAGGCGGAAGCGCAGGCCGCGCGTGAGATGACGCTTGGCGGACACGTTACGCCTGCGGCTCCGCGGTCGAATCCGCGGGCGGCTCTGTGGGAGGCTCCGGGGGCTTCTCGACGGGCGCCTCGATCATGTACCCGATGCCGCGCACGGTGTGGATGAGCTTCTGTGTGAAGCGGTCGTCGATCTTGCTGCGCAGGTGGCGGATATAGACGTCCACGATGTTGGTGAGGCCGTCGTAGTCCATGTCCCAGACGTGCTCGACGATCATGGTGCGGCTGAGCGGGCGGCCCTTGTTGCGCATCATGTACTCTAGGATGCCGAATTCCTTGGGGGCCAGGTCGATGGGCTCGGCGTTGCGGTTGACTTTGCGGCGGATGCAATCGAGCGTGAGATCGGCCACCTGCAGCCGTTCGGGCGCGGGCTGGCCGCGGCGCAGCAGCGCGCGCACGCGGGCCAGCAACTCGACGAAAGCGAAGGGCTTCACCAGGTAGTCGTCGGCGCCCTGCTCCAGGCCGCGGACGCGATCGTCGAGCGCGCCGCGCGCGCTCAAGATAAGCACCGGCGGACCGGCTTTGCGGTCGCGCATTCTTTCGAGCACCTGGAGACCGTCCATATCGGGCAGCATGATGTCCAGGATGACGAGGTCGTAGTCGGTGGCCTGAAAAAACTCCAGGGCCGTGCCGCCATTGAGGGCGGCGTCCACGGCGTAGCCCGCGCCCTGGAGGCCGCGGCACAGGAAATCCGCAATCCGCTTTTCGTCTTCCACTACCAGGAGTCGCACAACATTAGCTTACCGCAGGCAGAGGTGGGGCAGGCCCGCGGCCTGCGGCGGACTCTCAGGCCGCCCCGCCGCGCTCTCAACTGCGCTACAGTGCCAGGTGAGATACGAAAACCGACGTGAGCAAGAAATCTATCACAAGCGACTTGACGAGGCTTGACCGCATGAAGGACGCCGATATCGACTATTCGGACCTCCCACCCCTCGACAAGTCCTTCTTTACGAAAGCAACGGCGGCGTGGCCTCCGGTCAAGAAACAACAGCATTCGCCTTGATGCGGATATGCTGGCATCGCTCAAGGGCACCGGCAGCCCTCGCGCTTCAGATAAGCAGCCCCGCGGATTCTATTGCAGCGGCAGCTCCGGCTGCCCGTCCTCGCCGTTCTTGCCGTCGCCGTTCTCCGCCGCTTCTGGAATCACCGACGCCGCCGCCACCTGGTCGTCGTCCTCCATCCGCACCAGGCGCACGCCCTGCGTGGAGCGCCCCGCCTGCCGGATCTCGGCCGATTCCAGCCGGATGATCTTGCCGTTCTTGGTCACGATCATCAGGTCCGTATCTTCCTTCACCGACAGGATGCCGACCACCTTGCCGTTGCGCGTGGAGGTCTTCATATTGATGACGCCCTTGCCACCGCGCGATTGCAGGCGGTAATTGGCCAGCTTGGTGCGCTTGCCGAAGCCATTCTCGGAGATGGATAGAATGAGGCCCTCCTCTTCGACAATCTCCATGCCGACCAGGTAGTCGCCCGCGTCCAAGTCCATGGCACGCACGCCGCGCGCGGGCCGGCCCATGGAACGCACCTGGCTCTCCGCGAAGCGAATGGCCTGCCCGTCATGCGAGCCCAGGAAGATGTAATTCTCGCCATTGGTCAGGCGCGCCGCGATCAATTCGTCGCCTTCATCCAGCGAGACCGCGATGATGCCGCGCGCCATGGGGTTGTCGAACTCGGTCAGCTCGCACTTCTTGATCACCCCATGCTTGGTGGCCATCACGATGAACTGATCGGGTACGAATTCGCGCACCGCCATGAACGCCTTCACGGTGTCGTCCGGCTGTAGATTGATCAGGTTCGAAACATGCTTGCCCTTGCCCACGGTGGCGGCGTCGGGAATCTCGTAAATCTTGAGCCAGTACACGCGCCCTTTGTCGGTGAAGATCAGCAGGTAGCTGTGGGTAGAGGCCACGATCAGATGCTCGAGGAAATCCTCGGTGCGCGTGCCCATGCCGATGCGGCCTTTGCCGCCGCGCGACTGCCTGCGATATGTATCGACGGACGTGCGCTTGAGATAGCCGCCGTGGGTGACGGTGACGGCCACGTCCTCAACCGCGACCAGGTCTTCCAGGCGGATCTCGCCGGTGTCCTCGATGATCTGGGTGCGGCGCTCGTCGCCATACGCCTTGCGGACTTCCTTCAATTCTTCGATGATGGCTTCGCGCACCAGTTTTTCGGAACCCAGCAGTTCCAGGTATGCGGCGATGCGCCGCTGGATTTCCGCCAACTCGTCGGCGATCTTCTGCTGCTCCATGCCGGTGAGGCGCTGCAACTGCAGCTCGATGATGGCTTGCGCCTGGCGCTCGGTGAACTGGAAGGCGGCGATCAGCGAATCGCGCGCCTCGCGCGGGGCGCGCGCGGCACGGATCATGCGGATCACCTCGTCCAGGTTATCCAGCGCTTTCCTGAATCCGAGCAGGAGATGCTCGCGTTCGCGGGCCTTGCGCAACTCAAAGTCGGTGCGCCGGCGGACCACTTCCACGCGGTGCTCGATGAAGAACTTGATGCAATCGATCAGGCCCAGCTCGCGCGGCTGCCCGTTGACGATAGAGAGCATGATCACGCCGAAGCCGATTTGCAACTGCGTGTGCTTGTAGAGATTGTTGAGGACGACTTCGGCCTGCTCGCCCCGCTTCAGCTCGAAAACGATGCGAGTGCCGTCGCGGTCGCTTTCGTCGCGGATTTCGGATATGCCTTCGATCTTCTTTTCGTTGACCAGCGCGGCGGCATTCTCGATGAGCCGCGCTTTGTTCACCTGGTAGGGGATTTCGGTGACAATGATATGCTCGCGATCCTTGCCGCGGCTCTCGATCGCGGCCTTGGCGCGTATTTTAAGCTGGCCGCGGCCTTTGGTGAAGGCGTCTATGATGCCCTGGCGGCCGAGGATGAAGCCGCCGGTCGGGAAATCGGGGCCCTGAACCATCTCCAGGATTTTGGCGAGCGGCGTTTGCGGATTCTGGATCAGCGCGATGGTGGCGTTGACAATTTCGGTGAGGTTGTGCGGCGGAATGTTGGTGGCCATGCCCACGGCGATGCCGGCCGAACCATTCACCAGCAGGTTCGGCACGCGCGTGGGCAGCAC
>JBEKPZ010000303.1:0-8936 GCA_049520215.1 Bryobacteraceae bacterium
GGCTGGATCGACATCAAGAACACCGACATGATGTTGATCATGGGCGGCAATCCCGCCGAGAACCATCCCTGCGGTTTCAAGTGGGCGATGGAAGCCAAGCGGAACCGCAACGCCAAGCTGATCTCCGTCGATCCACGGTTCACGCGCACCTCCGCCACCGCGGACCTGTTTTGCCAGATCCGCGCGGGCGCCGATATCGCGTTCCTCGGCGGGCTGATTAAGTACGCCATCGAGAACAATCGAATCGCCAAGGATTACCTGGTCAATTACACGAACGCCGCATTCATAGTCAAGGAGGACTTCAAACTTCCGGAGGACGGGCTCTATTCGGGTTTCGACGCCGCGGCAGGCACGTACAACACATCCACTTGGAATTACGAACCAGGCGGCGACGTCAGCGGCAAAGCGAATTCCGCTCCGTCGGCCTCTGCGGCGCCGGCAGGATTGCCGCCGAGTGTGGCCTACGACCTGACCCTGCAGCATCCGCGCTGCGTCTTCCAACTGCTCAAGCAGCAGTATTCGCGCTACACTCCTGAACTCGTCGAGCGAATCACGGGCATTCCGAAGGACCAATACCTTAAAGCCGTCGACATGTTCACCTCGGTGCGCATCGACGGCGACATGAAGAAGGTCGCGACCATCATTTATGCCGTCGGCTGGACCCAGCACACATTCGGCACGCAGATCATTCGCACCGCGGCCATGATTCAGCTTCTGCTTGGCAATGTGGGAAGGGCCGGGGGAGGCGTCAATGCGTTGCGCGGTCATTCGAACATTCAGGGCGCCACCGACATGGCCGGTCTGTACGACAGCTTGCCCGGATACCTGAAGGCGCCGATTCCCGCCGACACAGACCTCGCCGCATTCCTGAAACGCATCACGCCAACCGCGTCGACGCCGTCTGTGTGGGATTCGTTCAATTACTACTCGAACACGCCAAAGTTCATGGTGTCGTTTCTGAAGGCCCTGTACGGCCCCGCGGCGACCAAAGAAAACGGGTTCGCGTTCGATTACCTGCCTAAGATCGGCCGGGACTATTCGTGGACCCATATCTGGGACGACATGTACAACGGCGCGATCAAGGGCATGATGGCCTTCGGCATGAATGGCGTGATGGTTGGCCCGGACACCAATAAAAACATCAATGCATTGAAGAAGGCCGATTGGCTGGTGGTCGGCGAAATCTATCCGGACGAGACCAGTGAGTTCTGGCGCGCTCCCGGTATTACGGCCGAGGAGCAGAAAAAGATCCAAACCACGGTGTACCGGCTGCCCTGCGCGGGCTTCGCCGAAAAAGACGGAAGCATGACGAATTCGGCGCGCTGGGTCACGTGGAAGTACGCCGCGGTTCCTACTCCGGGTGACGCTCGCCTCGACCAGGACATCGTCGCCCAAATTTTCCTGCGCGTCCGCGACCTTTACAAAAAAGAGGGCGGCAAATTCCCCGATCCGATTCTTAACTTGACCTGGGCATACGCCGATGCGGCTCACCCGCCACTGTCGCAAATAGCGATGGAGATCAATGGCAAGGCATTGGCGGATTTGAAGGACGAGAAGACGGGGCAGGTGATCAAGGCCGGCCAGCAGCTTCCGGGTTTTGCATGGCTCAAAGACGACGGCACCACCATGTGCGGAAACTGGATCTACTCGGGCATGTGGACGGAAGCCGGAGCGCTGATCCAGCGGCGCGGCACCGAGGACCCGTCGGGCTTAGGCGTTTATCCGAACTGGGCATGGTCGTGGCCTGCAAACCGGCGCGTCCTTTACAACCGCGCTTCGTGCGACCCGGCCGGAAAACCTTGGGATGCGGAGCGCAAGCAGGTGTGGTGGAACGAAGCCACACAAACGTGGACCGGCAACGATGTGCCGGATTTCAAACCCGACTCCCACCCCAAGGATCACATGGGACCGTTCATCATGAATGCGGAGGGCGTGGGTAGGCTGTTCGTACCCATCGGGATGCTCGTGGATGGGCCTTTCCCCGAACATTACGAACCGATCGAAAGCCCGACCAAGAACCTGCTGCACCCGGACCAGTCGAACAATCCGCTCGTAAAGAAATTCAAGACGCCCTACGACAAGTTCGGCGATCCGGCGGAGTACAACATCGTCTGCACCACGTACCGGCTGACCGAGCACTATCACTACTGGACGAAAAATAACCCGATGAACGTCGAGCTCATACCCGAGCCGTTCGTCGAAATCCCGGTGGAATTGGCGGAGGAAAAAGGAATCAAGGGAACGGATAAGGTCAAAGTGATCAGCGCCCGCGGAACTTACATCGCCAAAGCCTTCGTGACGCGCCGGCTGAAGCCGCTTATGATCGATGGCAAGAAGGTGTATCCGATCGGGCTGCCGATTCACCAGGGCTTCCGTGGAATCGACGAAGACGAGGGTAGGAACGCGCGCACCCCTGCGAATCTGCTCACTCCCGCGGTGACGGATCCAAACGCGCATACCCCTGAAACCAAGGGCTTCCTGGTGAAGCTCGAGAAAGCGTAGGAGCAGACGATGAGCCAGGCCGCGACTGAGATCGTCAGAATTTCAGGTCACGCCGGCGCCCCTCCGGGCGCCGGACTCAACCGAGAATACCAGGTCTGCAAACTGGTGGACACCACCACTTGTATCGGCTGCAAGGCCTGCGAAGTGGCATGTCTCGAGTGGAACGGATACACCTTCAGCCAGACCACCTTCGACAACAGCTACCAGACCATGCCGGAAACGGCCTGGAATTACTGGAACCTGATCAAGTTCAACGAGCATGAGCGCGAAGACGGCACCATGATGCTGTTGATGCGCAAAGACCAGTGCATGCACTGCGAAGAGCCGGGCTGCCTGGTGGCATGTCCCGCCGACGGCGCCATCGTGCAGTACGCCAACGGCATCGTGGACTTCCAGGAAGCTAATTGCATCGGCTGCGGCTACTGCATGTCGGGCTGCCCGTTCAACATCCCCAAGTTCAGTCCCACGGCGCGCAAGGTCTTCAAGTGCACGCTGTGCAACGACCGCGTTTCCCAGGGCCTGGAGCCCGCGTGCATCAAGGCGTGCCCCACCGGCTGTCTGCACTTCGGCACGAAGGCGGAAATGAAGGATCTGGCCGAGACGAGGGCGGCGCAGCTTCGGACCCATTCGGGCCACCTCGACGCCGGGGTTTACGATCCGCCGGGCGTTGGCGGCACGCACGTCATCTATGTCTTGCACGATGCCAAGCATCCCGAACTCTATGGCGGATTGCCCCGCAACCCGCGGATTCCGCTGCTGGTTGGGCTCTGGAAGAAGCCTCTGAGATGGTTGGGTAACTTTGGGATCCTGGCCGGCGCATTTGGCGTATTCGTTCATTACCTGCGTTTCGGTCCTAAGATCGTGAAGGAAGACGAGCTGAAACCCGACGGAGAAGGCCTATGACCCGCGAACCATATCTCCTCCCCAACGGACGCGTGCTTCGCTATTCGTTCCACGAGCGGCTCATTCACTGGATGGCCGGCGTTTCGTACGTCTACCTGCTGCTGACCGGCCTGGCTTTTTGGACGCCGTGGCTCTTCTGGCTCGCTGTCGTACTGGGCGGCGGGACGTCCGCGCGCGAATTGCACCCGTGGGTCGGCGTCTTTTTTGCGCTGGCCATCTGCTTCATGTTCAACATGTGGGGCCGGCAGATGCGCGAGACCCCGTCCGATAAAGCATGGTGGGCCTCGATTGGGCACTACATCCGCAACGAAGACGAGAAGATGCCTTCCGCGGACCGCTTCAACCCCGGCCAGAAGCTGCTCTTTTGGGGATTTTTGGTAAACGGTGTTCTGTTGCTCCTCTCGGGATTGGTTCTCTGGTTTCCCCAGTACATTCCCTGGAATTTGCACCTCGTGCGCCAGATCGCCGTCTTTGTGCATGCCGTGTGCTTCCTGTTCACGGTGGCGCTATTCATCCTCCATGTGTACATGGGCACGGCGATGGAGCGTGGCGCGTTTGGATCGGTGATTCGCGGCGACGTCTCGCGCGCCTGGGCCAACAAGCACCACCACAGTTGGTACCGGCAATTGTTGCGCGATTCGGCCGCAAAAGAATGATCGACCGTTGGGACGCGCGTATCCGCCGCGCCCATGCGTTGACTTCTCTGTACCCGTCCGCCGCCGAAGCGCTTGGCTTCTATGTGCGCGTTGCCGCGCTTCAACGCAGTCTTTACGTTGAGTTTGAGAAAGCGCCGGCGCATGCGTTGAATGGACCCTCCGTTGGTGCGTTGCGCGACGAGCTGGATATGGCCGCGATTCTGCCGAAGTTTCCCCGGTTCCTCGTGGAACTTGAGCGAATCGCGCCGCCGCCGCTCGCGCATGTTGCCGCCGAGCTGGCGCGGAAGGGGGCGGCGGCATGGTCGCAGGCAATCGATGATTTCTGGCGGTCCGATGGGGACGCGAATGGGGATAACACACTTCTTGCCGAGCGGTGCCTGGCTTGGCTCTTCCTGCAGCCCTTCGCCGAGTATCTGAGCTCGCGCCAGGCTCGCGTGGCCCAGGACGGAGCCCCGCTGCGCTGTCCCGTGTGCGAAGCCAGACCGATCGTCGGCGTCCTGCGGCCGGAGGGGGACGGCGCCAGGAAGTCGCTGGTGTGCATGCTGTGCGCACACGAATGGACATTTCGAAGGGTCTGTTGCCCGGCATGCGGCGAAGACCGGGAGCCCCAGATGGCGTTCTATTCCGCCGCGGAAATTCCGCATGTCCGTGTGGATGTCTGCGACACCTGCCACTTCTATTTGAAGAGCGTCGATCTCACCAAGACCGGACTGGCTGTTCCCGTCGTCGACGAGCTGGCCACCTTGTCGCTGGACCTGTGGGCGCGGGAAAAGGGCTACCGGAAATTCCAAATGAACATGCTGGGAATCTAGTGGCTGCACTTCGGCGGGATGCTGAGCCCAGCCGGTAGTCAGAAGAGATTCTACTTCTTGCTCTTCTTCACCGGCTCCGGCCCGATCCGTTCGATTGTTACGCTGTTCAGTTTCACCGGATCCACCGGCTTATCGCCGCGGACCGGAGCTTGATCGATCCTGGAAACTACATCCTGCCCCTCCACCACCAAGCCGAAGATTGTGTACTTGCCGTCCCATTGACGCATGGGATTGGTCGTGATGAAGAACTGGCAGCCGCCCGAATTCGGCGCGCCAGTGTTTGCCATGGCGAGCTTGCCTGCGCTATCGAACCTCAGACCGGGCAGAAACTCGTCGCGAATCGTGAACCCGCAGTTGTGCGAACCGGTCCCGGTGGGGTCGCCCGACTGAATCATCACGCCGGGCAACACGCGGTGGAACGTGATGTTGTCGTACAGGGGAACCTTCACCATTGTGCCAGTCTTAGGATTGCGCGTCGCTTTGGCGCCTTGTGCCAGCGCGACGAAATTCTCGACCGTTATAGGCGTATCTTTCTCGTAAAGCCGGACGGTGATATTCCCCATCGATGTGTTGAAGATGGCATAGAGTCCGTTCGGTTGTTGTCGCGCAGAAACGCATCCTGCCGCGAGAAGGAGTAGTACGAATCTCGTCACGGTCTCCCCATTCTAACTCCAGGGGATGAGCGGCCTACGGCTTCGCCCCCTCCCGGAACTGCAACGTGAGGCGGGCGAAGCGCTCTCCAAAGCGCCTCGCCGCGGCGCGATCTCGGTCGTTAACACCAGGTGGTGAGCCGCCTGTCACAGCTTGCGGGCCCGGCGAACCGAACTCCTCGTCGTTGACGCCGCCAATTACGATCGGTTGCGGAGTGTGCGATTTGAGGGAAACTATGAATGAGAAGGCCCAGGCGGGTGGATTGCGCCCGAGTGACGCACTCGGAAGGAACTCTGCTTGAGGTCTGCGAGTCCGCTGCAGACGCCCCGGACTCGGTTAGACTGTCTGAATGGCCCTCTCGCGATTTTCCTTTCTGCTGGTCCCTATCGCTTTGCTGGCGGCGGCTCCGCCACTTTCGGAATCGTACAAGGAGGTTTCCGCGCGCATCATCGCCGCGGCCCTCGCCGACCAGGATGGTTACGCCAAGCTCTCGTATCTCTGCGACCGGATCGGCAACCGGATTAGCGGGTCCGACTCGCTGAACGCCGCGATCGCGTGGGCGGCCGCGCAAATGAAGCGCGACGGTCTGGAAAACGTGGCGACGCCCGCCGTCAAAGTGCCGCACTGGGTGCGCGGCAATGAAGACGCGGAGATGGTCAAGCCGGTGCGTCACACGCTCAGCATGCTGGGGCTGGGCGGCAGCGTGGCGACGCCGCCGGACGGCATTACCGCCGAGGTGGTGCCGGTCTCGAGCTTCGAAGCGCTGAACGCCCTCGGCCGCGAGAAAGTGGCCGGCAAGATGGTGCTGTTCAACGTGCCTTATGAGGGATACGGCAAGACGGTGGCGTATCGCGGCGATGGCCCTTCGCGCGCGGCCAAACTGGGAGCAGTGGCCATGCTGCTGCGATCGGTCGGGTCGCTCTCCATGCAGACCCCCCACACCGGCGCGCTGAACTACACTGAATCGGACCCCAAGATTCCCGCCGCCGCCATCACCCTGGAAGATGCCACACTCATCCAGCGGCTGACGGATGCCGGCGAAACCGTCTCCGTGCACCTATACATGGAGGCGCACACGCTTCCAGACGCAGATTCCGCCAACGTGATGGGTGAGATTACGGGGCGGGAGAAGCCCGAAGAAATCGTGGTGATGGGCGGCCATATCGATTCGTGGGACGTGGGCGCGGGCGCAGAGGACGATGGCACCGGCATCATGGCCTCGCTGGAAGCGGTCACCATCGTCAAGAAGCTGGGGCTGCATCCGCGGCGTACGCTGCGCGTGGTGTTCTGGACCAATGAAGAAAACGGGGGGGCCGGCGGGCGCGCCTATCGTGACATGGTCGGCGGCAAGATACATAATTATGTGGCCGCCATTGAAATGGATGGCGGCGCCGAGAAGCCGGTGGGATTCGGTGTGAGCCCCGGCGGCGCCGCGCTGGCGCGCGCCAAAGAGATCGGGCGTCTGCTGGAACCGATCGGCGCGGATACTATCCAAGAAGGCGGCGGCGGATCCGACATCGGCCCGCTCATGCACGATGGCGTGCCCGGCCTGGGCCTGTTTACCGTGGGGCAACACTATTTCGACTGGCACCACTCGCGCACGGACACCGTGGACAAGATCGATCCACGGGAATTCCGGCAGTGCGTCGCCGCCATGGCGGTGATGGGTTATGTGCTGGCGGATATGCCGGAGCGGCTGGGAGAGTAGGGGGGTAGCGGGCGAGAGCGGGGCTGAGAGCCCCGCGCAGGCCGAGGGCCTGCCCCACTACTTATCCATGTCGTACGCCAGCTTCATCCACCGCCGCACTTCGTCGTCGATGTCGTCGAGCGATGAGATCTCGATCCGCCGCGTGATCCTGTCCTTCTTGGCGAACCCGCCGGTATCGATCAGGCGCTTGGGCGTCTTGGTGTCTTTCAGCGCGAGACCGAAGTCGATGCGCGTACGCGTGGCCGGCTTGATTTGCGCGAAGACATGGTTTCTGTAGAGCGGCACGAACGTCTGGCATGGAGACACCCGCACGTCTTTGCCAAGCTTGAGGCCTGCCGCCAGGAGCGCTTCGTAAATGGGGCGCAGCCCGGCTTTTGGCCCGGCGAACAGGTCCTCGACGTATTGGCTCGCCAATCGCAGGTAGCCTTCCGGGGTGAACCCCGCGCCCTTGCCCACCGAGATTTCGGCGATGCACCCGGCATAGTTGGTGCCCAGCCCGTGCTCCGTTTTCAGCCAGTCGCGCCGGTCTTTTTCCGTGGGCGGTCCGTCGTTCCCCACCAGTTCCAGCCAATCTTCGAGCGACCGGCCGGTCTTCTCTTTCATGCCCGCAATGATGGACTGCGCCATGAGCACGGCGGGGTGCACATCGAACTTCAATTTGGTTTGAGCTTTGGCGGCCATATCTCTCACTGTACGCCAAACGCTACAATTGGTGGTCATGAACTGGAGCGGGCTTGGCGCAATTCTGTTGGGACTGGCGGTGGTGTTTGGCGCATTCGGCGCGCATGGCTTGCGTGGACGTCTGGATGCCTACTCCATGGGCGTCTACGAAAAAGCCGTCTTCTATCAAATCATTCACGCGCTGGGTATCCTGACGGTGCCGCTGTTTACGCGGGCGAGCGCGCTTACCGAATCGGCGGCCGCCTGGGTGTGCGGCCTGCTGCTGGCCGGCATTCTGATTTTCAGCGGCAGCCTATACGTCCTGGCGTTGACCGGCATCCGGTGGTTCGGCGCCATTACACCGGTCGGCGGGCTCTCCTTCATCGCGGCGTGGTGCCTGCTGGCGTTCCGCCTGCTGCGCCGCTGACGTCGCCGGCCTTCCGGCTTTGATTGTGGTATCATGATGTACACAAAGCGAGGTGACACCATTGCAGCCTACCAGAGTCGGAATTCGGGAGTTTCGGGAGAACCTCTCCAGCTATTTGGAGTCGAAGACGCCGGTCGCCATCACGCGGCATGGCACGACCATCGGCATTTACTTGCCGACTAAGCCCAAACCGAGCCAAGCGCAACTGGAAGCTTTTCGCGTCGCTGGAGAGAAGTTGGACGCGATGATCGCGGCGGCAGGCACCAGCGAAGAGGAACTGATGGAGGACTTCAAGAAGCTCCGTCGCGATAAGCGCCAGCAGAAAGATTGAAGATGCTGGTCCTCGACGCGAACATTCTCATGCGTGCGGTGCTCGGCAAGGGTGCCCGGGCACTGCTGGCAAAATACGGTGAGCGAAGTGGGTTCGTTGCTCCGGATGTTGCATTTGACGAAGCGAGGCGACGTCTGCCACAAGTGATTGAGCGCCGAAAGCTACAGGAAGAGCCGTTCATGGCGTACTTCGATGCGCTCGCCGAAGTAGTCCAAACTGTTGAGTTTGAGGTTTACTCCGGCTTCGAGGCAATCGCCCGCCAGCGGCTCGCCCGCCGCGATGAGGA
>JBEKPZ010000304.1:0-8932 GCA_049520215.1 Bryobacteraceae bacterium
TATCTGGATGCGGTCTACGAGAACACGCCGCGCACCGCGTTTCAGCTTGGCCCGGAATTCATCGTGACCAACAGCCTGACGAAGGTGTATGGGCTGAGCGGGCTGCGCTGCGGATGGATACTGGCACAGCCGGATCTGGCGCGCGCGATGTGGCGTCTGAACGATCTGTTCGCGTCGATTCCCGCGCACCCGGCGGAGTTGCTCAGCGTGGCGGCGTTGGAACAGTTGGATGTAATCCGCGCGCGCGCGCGCCGGGTCGTGGAGGCAGATCGCGCATTGCTCGGCGAATTCCTGGACCCGCAGCGCGCGGTGTCCGCGCCGCGCACCACCTGGGGCACAACTGCGTTTCTGCGCTTGCATGGCGCGGACGCGGACCAACTGCTGGCGCGGCTGCGCGCGGATTACGAGACTACCGCGGTGCCGGGCCGCTTCTTCGAGATGCCCAATCATTTCCGCATCGGGATGGGCGTGAATACGGAGATGTTCGGCGAGGGCTTGCGGCGGCTCGGCCTGGCGCTGACCGGCCAACCGGTTGAATGAGTCACCTGGCGGGCCAAAACGGCTCGGATGTGGCGATGAACTCCACTGGCACTTCGGTGACGAAGCCCTTCAGCCAGCGCGCGCAATCCTCCATGCCGGCTTGTTCGGAAGGAATGTGACCGAGAATCACGAGCGCTTTGTGCTTGCCTTCGGCGGCGGCATCCGCGCCGTATTCGATGGTCTCCCATTCCAGTCCCTCGCCCATCACCAGCACTTCGACATCGTCGCGCTGCAGCATGTGACGTTCGGCTGGGAATCCCGGGTAGCCTGGGTTGAGAGCCAGTTTGGTCACCCGCATAGCCGGGTCGCCCACTACGCGCAGGGTGCGGATTCCCAAACGCTGCTTGATGCTGCTGGCGAGTTGGTCTAGCGTGGTCTCGGGGATGACAAAGAGGTGGTCGTCGCTCGGATTCTGGAACTTCTCCCAGCCGAGCGAGCGGATCATGCCGGTTTGAATGCCATCGGGCGTGCGCGCATGCCAGTGGTCGTGGAATCGCCAGACCACCAGGTGATGCGCGGCGATGAACGCCTGCTTGGCGGCCAGCACGGCGTCGTTCTCCCCGGCAAGAGGGGCCGTCTCGTCCAGGTGACCGTAGAACGTCGGCTCATGTGTGACGATCAAGTTGTCTCCGGCGGCGGCGGCACGCTGGAGCACATCGTAAGTGGCCATCATGGTGGTGGCAACGCCGGTGACGAGGGTGTCGGGATCGCCGGCCTTGAAGGTATCGACTGTCTGACTGCGCCACGGGACACCAACATGCTTCTGAATGCGGTCGATCACCTGGCGGGAAGTCAGGCGATTGGCTGTAGCGTCCTGGGCGATGGAGGGGGTGTAGAGCAGCGCTCCCAGTGAGACGGTGGCGAATAGAGTTCTAGTCACGCCCCGATGGTATCAGAAGTCCAGCTCCACTTCGTCGATGTAACACCAGCCCCAGTCTTCGCCCGGCTCGAGCGAGCGCATGATGGGATGGTTAGTCTTGTGGAAGTGTTTGGTGGCGTGTTTGTTCTTGGACGAATCGCAACAGCCTACGTGACCGCAACTGAGGCACAGCCGCAAGTGGACCCAGGTATCGCCCATCTGGAGGCATTCTTCGCAGCCGTTGGTGTGCGGAGAGACTTTGTGTATCTGGTCGGTATGAGTACATCGCGTCATGGTGTGGCTCCTGATGGCGCCGCTCCGGATGGCAGCGGAAGCCGGATCTGAAAGCGGGTGTCGCCGGGAACGGATTGGACGGTAATCTCGCCGGAATGCTCCTGGACGATGCGGCGGACGGTTTCGAGACCCAGCCCGGTGCCTTTCCCGACGCCCTTAGTGGTGAAGAACGGCTCGAAGATGTGCGTTTGGACCTCGGGCGGGATGCCCGGTCCGTCGTCGGCGATCTCGATGAGCAGGCGATCCAACTCGCGGGCGGTGCGGATGCGCAGTTCGCCCTTGCCCTCCATCGCGTCGATGGCGTTGTCGATCAGGTTGGTCCAGACCTGATTCAAGTCACTGCCGCGCGCGCAGATCTTCGGCAAGGTGCGGTCGAAATCGAGCTTCACGGCGACGCCTTGTTTGAGGCGGTGCCGCAGCATGAGCAGAGTGCTTTCGAGACCCTGGTGGATGTCCATTTCCTGATCGGGGCCCTGATCCATGTAGGTGTATTCTTTGATCGCGCGGACCAGATCGGAGATGCGGCTGGTGGAGTTTTCAATTTGATCGAGCAGCGTGCCGATGGTGAGCGAAGCGGCGATGCGTGCGAGGAAATCGGGCCACGCTTCGCCGGGGAATTGCTCGTACACACGGTCGAACAAGGCGGCCTCGCAGCCCGCATCCACCAAGGCAGGGGCGAGGTCCCAGGCGCGCGCGACGCCGTGGCGCTGGAGGCAGGCCGCGATGGCTTCCTCGCAATCGCTGCGTTCGAGCGAATCCAAGGGCGCGGGCGCGACCGGGCGTTCGGCGAATTCACGCTCCAATGCGGGCACGGCCGCTCGCTGAGCGGGGGACAGCGGATGCGCGTCCAGACGGGCGGCCGATTCTCGAAAGGACTGAAACGCTTCGCGGAGGCTCGAGACGGCGCGACGCGCGGCCGCCGCCGGGTTGTTCAATTCGTGCGCCAGGCCGGCTGCGATCTTGCCCAGCGCCGCCATTTTTTCCTGCTGGTCCTGGAATCTGGTGAAATCGCGGATGCGGTCCGACAGCAAGCCCACCAGGCGCGGGCCGAGCACGGGTAAGCGCGCAAGCAATTCGGGGAAACGATCGGCGGGGAAGGTAGCGCCGCGTGCCTGCGTTACAGCGCGGAAAGTTGCCGGAACATGGGTCATGCGCGAATAGGGCAGCATGCCCCCAACAATCGGGCCGCGGAAGATGCGCGTGGTGACGTCGCCGCCACCCGATTCGACGCGCAGGCGCATTTCGCCGTCGAATAGGACCAGCATGCGGTCGGCGGGGCTGCCTTCGCGGATAAAGATCTCACCGGGCGCGAGGTCGATGGGGGTCATTTGGGCCGCTAGCCAGTCGAGGTCGTCCGCCGGCAGATCGGCGAAGACGGGAACTGTGCGCAATGCTTCGTTGAGTGTCATTGTCAATGGAGGGCGGGCTTTAGCCCGCGCGGGGCTTCAGCCCCGCAGGCTTGTTTGAGAATCACTGCGGCAGCGGCGCACCAAAGTGTATGCGAAGTTATCGCCGCCGCTTGCCGCATATCGATGTGCCGGGGGTACCTGCGTTTGTCACTTGGCGGCTTTGGGGAAGCCTTCCTCCAGGGCGCGTCTTCGAGCGCGAACACTTGAGTTCCGGCGAGGCATTCGTCGCCTGGGACCGGCTTCTCGACACGGCTAGAAGTGGTCCATTCTATTTGCGGCAGGTGGAGATCGCCGGTATGGTTCAGGAACAGTTGCACAAGGCCGACGCTGGCGGTCTTTGTTCCCTGCATGCCTTCGTGATCATGCCCAATCATGTGCACCTTTTGTGCACTCCAGTCGTTTCTCTGGCGGAGGTTCTCCGACGGATTAAGGGTCCGACTGCTCGCTTGGCTAACGGGTTGTTGGGAAGGCACGGGGTGAAGTTTTGGCAGGAGGAGTATTTTGATCGGATTGTGCGGATTGGCGATGAGTTTGGGCGCATCCGGCGGTACATCGAATGGAATCCGGTGAAGGCAGGATTGGTCGCATTGCCTGAGGAGTTTCGATGGTCTAGCGCTTGGCGGGGCTAAAGCCCCGCGCGGGCTCAAGCCCGCCCCCCATTTCTTTGTCGTCATATGGCGGCCTTGCTTAGGTATTGGTGGACGAACTGGATGGCGATAGAGCCTTCGCCCACGCCCGATGCTACGCGCTTCACCGAGCCGTGGCGCACGTCGCCAACCGCAAAGATGCCGGGCACGCTGGTTTCGAGCAGGCCGGGGTCGCGCTCGAGCGTCCAACTGCGGGGCGGTTTGCCGTCGCGCATCAAGGACGGGCCAGTCAGGACAAAGCCGTGTTCGTCGCGCGCCACGATGCCATCCAGCCAATCGGTGCCGGGCTGCGCGCCGATGAAGGTGAACAGCGCGCCGGCATTCACGCGTTCGCGCGTGTTGGTGCGGCCGCATTCGATGGTGATGGCTTCCAGATGATCCTCACCGTGCACCTCCGCCACCTGGGTCTGGAACTCCACCTGTATATTCGGCGTGCGGGCGATCTCGTCGATCAGATACTGCGACATGGAGGCGGCCAGCGACTTGCCGCGCACCAGCATCACCACCCGCCGCGCATAGCGCGAAAAGTTGAGCGCCGCCTGACCGGCCGAATTGGCGCCGCCCACGATGTACACATCGTCATCGCGGCAGGAGACCGCTTCGGTCGAGCCAGCTCCGTAGTAAACGCCGGCGCCGGTCAGGCGATCCATGCCGGGCACGTCCAGCTTACGCCACTGGACTCCGGTAGCGATCAGGAGCGCCTCGGCGGAGATCTCGCTGCCATCGGCCAGGCGCACGATCCGGTACGGATCTTCGATGCGCAAGGCGACGGCTTCCTGCGGCGCGAGGATCTCCGCGCCGAAGCGCCGCGCCTGAGTCACGGCCCGGCGCGCCAGATCGGCGCCGCTCAGTCCGGATGGAAAGCCCAGGTAGTTTTCAATGCGGGCGCTGAGGCCGGCCTGACCTCCGGGCGCCTCACGCTCGACGATCACGGTATGCAGACCTTCGGATGCGCCATAGACGCCCGCCGCGAGGCCTGCCGGGCCTCCGCCTAGAATGATCAGGTCGTAAGATGCAGCTCCGGCGCGCGTGTTGAAGCCGATGCGGCCAGCCACTTCCGCGGGGGACGGGTCGGGCAGCCGGCCGCCATCCGGGAACAGGACCGCGGGGAAGTGCAGTTCTTCGGGAGTCAGCATGTCCAAGGCGCGGCGCACTTCCGGATCGCGATCGGCCGCCTCCACATCCAGCCAGTGGTAAGGCACCTGGTTGCGCGCCAGAAACTCGCGCAACTCATAGGAGCGGCGCGACCAGCGCGTTCCGAGCACCCGCAGTCCTTCGAACGGCGGCCGGTACGATCCCAGCCAATCGCCGAGCAGATCGTCCAGAACCGGGTAGAGGTTTTGTTCGGGAGGGTCCCAGGGCTTGAGCAGGTAATGATGCAGCTTGATTTCGTTGATGGCGCGAATGGCCGCCTCGGTATCGGAGTAGGCGGTGAGCAGCACGCGCTTGGCGTCGGGGAAGGCAGGGATGGCGCGGGCCAGAAACTCGATGCCGGTCATTTGCGGCATGCGGTAGTCGACCAGGAACAGGGCCAGCGGCTCGCCGCGCTGCTGGAGCTTCTCGAGGAGGGCGAGTGCGGCCTGGCCGGAGTTGGCCGCCAGGACACGGTAGTTGGCAGCGTACTGGCGGCGCAGGTCGCGCTCGACGGCCTTCAGGACTTCGGGGTCATCGTCGATGGTCAACAGGACCGGCTTTGCCATGGCACACCAAACACTGAAGTCTTGGATGCGCGCGCGGCACGGGTGGTCGCAACGGGATACAATGAGGTTGATGCCCGAAGTAACCGGAGTCGTGGAAACGTGCTTGTACGTGGACGATCTGGAGCGCGCCAGCCGCTTCTACGAAGACATTTGCGAATTCAAGAAGCTGATCGGCGACGAGCGTTTTAGCGCGTTGAGCGTGGCGGACCGCAACGTCCTGCTGCTATTTCGCAAGGGGGCGACGCTGGAGTCCATTCCGACGCCCGGCGGGACGATTCCGCCACACGACGGCGCGGGCAACACGCACGTGGCGTTTTCGATCCCGGCCGCAGCGGAAGCGGACTGGCAGCGGCGGTTAGAGGAGCACGGCGTCGAGATCGAGAGCGCGGTGGACTGGCCGCGCGGCGGACGCAGCTTGTATTTCCGCGATCCGGACCAGCACCTGCTGGAGTTGATCACGCCGGGTTGCTGGTCGATTTACTGAAAGGCGCGCTTTAGCAGGATGCTGAAAAGGCTCTCACAGGCTGAAGCCTGTGCCACCGGCAATTGGTGGCACAGACTTTAGTCTGTGAGAGCCTTTTTCAGCATCCTCACCCCCAAACCGATGCCGGCCGCGTCGGAAGGTCTCTGATAAGTAGCCTTCAGGATCTCCGTCTGCCGGGCGCCAGGCGCACGCGAATCCGGCAGCACGCAGTAGCGCTCCTGGACCTGCAGCTTGACTCCCTTGCGCTCACAGGTGACTCGAATTTTGTGGAACTTGTTATCCCAATTCTCCGCTGAGGGCGCATAGGCAATCTCGTAAGTGCCGCAGTCAACCCAATCGCCGTCGCAGGGGAGCGAATTCGTAATTGCCGGCATTATATTCGCGATCCAGACGAGATCCCGCCGGCCGGGCAAGGCAGCCAATTGGTTCGACACTACTTCGAGCTGATGGTATGTTCTTTTGGCGCGATCCTCGCGGTCCAGACCGCCCGGCCGGGCGCCGTTGGCTTTCTCCATGGCCTTATTCAACTCCTGGTCGAAGGTTCCCAGCCAAGCGGCGCCCGCGGCGGCCCGCGGGCCGATGGGGCGAATGGGAATGAGTTCTCCATCGAGACCGAGTATGTAGAAGTATACCTGCCCGGCCGCCTCGAGCTGCGGGATGGATTTCGCAAGGCTGCGCCAGGTGTCCAGCCGGTTCGCGTCGCCCTCGTTCAGCAGGTCGAAGAGGATGGCTACGGCATGCGGCATCAGGCCGCCGGGGCGGTTCGTATACTCGTGGGGACCTAGCTCCGCCGAGTTCTTCGCGACGGGGCTCCGGAACAGCAATATGGTCTGGGATTTGCCTTGATCGGCAACCTTGAAATCGCCGGCGGTCAGATCCGTCACCGGCTGCCCTTTGGAGTCCAACACGAGCGGGTGCAAATGGACGAGAGGCGGCGGCGCGGTAGCTTGCGCCCAAAGCCCGGCGGCAGCCAGAGCAAGCGCCGGGAGGGTGAATAATGTGGTGGGTGTGTCTCATTGCGGTAGGCCAAACGCCACTATATTACCTCCGGCGGCGACGGCTACGTACTGGGTTCCTTTGGCCGTGTAAGTCATGGGCGACGCCTTCCACTCCGTATTGAGTTGCATGTTCCAGAGCGGCGCGCCAGTGGCCCCATCCACTGCCGCGAAAGCGCCCGAGTCGTCGCAATAAAACACCAGTCCGGACGCCGTGGCCAGCACGCCGCCCCAGCTTTCCGCTTCGCCCGATTGCGGGATTTCCCAGGCGATCTTGCCGGTCTGGAGATCGAGCGCGCGTAGGTATTGCCGAGGCCGTTCGCCGGGGACTTCGCGGGCACCGCCCCCGTAGTACGACTCGCCGGCCTTCCACACCGCCGAAGATTTCGAGAAGATGCTGCACTTCTCGAGCGCCATCAGATAAAAGAGACCGTTGCCCGGATCGAACGCGGTGGACATCCAGTTGGTGGCGCCGTCCATGGATGGGCAGGCGCGCGCTCCGGCCGGCGCCGGCTCGGGCGCAGGCAACGTCAGCCCGTGTACGAATGGCGTTGCGCGCAAGAACTCGCCGGTGGTGCGGTCGAGGACGTAGAAGAATCCGTTGCGATTGGCTTGCAGGAGCAGCTTGCGTTGGCGGCCGCCGTAGGATGCATCCACCAGCATGGGCGTTTCGGTGGCGTCCCAATCGTGCAGATCGTGAGGCGTGAATTGGTAATGCCACTTTAGGGCGCCGGTTTGCGGGTCCAGAGCGAGCACCGAATCGGAATACAGGTTGTCGCCGCGGCGCTCGTCGCCGTTGAAATCCGGGCACGGATTGCCCGTGGGCCAGAAGACGGTATCGGTTTCGAGATCGTAGGTGCCGGTGAGCCATGTGGATGCGCAGCCGTGCTCGATGGCGCGGCCGACCCAGGTGGCGGCGGGAGGCTCACCGGGTGAAGGCACGGTCCAGAAGCGCCACACGCGCTGGCCGGTGGCCGCACTGTAGGCCGCCACAAATCCGCGGATGCCTTCATCGCCGCCGGAGGTCCCGGAAAGCACCAGGTCTTTGACCACCAGCGGCGCGGATGTGGCGCCATAGTTCTCTGTGGAGTCGGCCATCTGGGTGTCCCATAGGAGTGCGCCTGTCAGGCGATGGAGGGCGATCAGATGGGCATTGTCGGTGACCATGAACACGCGATCGCCCAGCACGGCCACGCCGCGGTTGATGCCGCCCGCCGCGTCGCCGGAAAGGCCTTTGCTGCGCGGGCGCTCGTAGTGCCAGATCGCGCGACCCGTGGCGGCGTCGAGCGCCCAGGCGGCATTCACGTTGGTGACGTACATGACGCCGTCCACTACCACCGGGGTCACTTCCAGATGGCGCGCATTGGGGATCGGGAAAATCCAGCGCGGCGCGAGCTGGACGACATTGCGTGGCGCAATCTGGTTGAGCGTGCTGTAGCGGTTGCCGCCCAGTTGGCCGTGATAAGTGGGCCAGTCGCCGGGCTGCGGATGGACGATGCGGTCCCAGGCGATGGCGCCGGGAAGGTCCGTCGCGGCAGGCGCTTGCGGTTCCGCGCGCGGATACGCCAGGTACGCCAGCAGGTTCTGCAAATCGGTTGCGGTGGACTTCAGCGCCGGCATATATGACGACGCATCGCGGATGATGCCGGTAACCTCGTCACGGCGCAGGAGGTAGAGACGTCCATCGAACCCCTGCACTTGGAGGTCGTAGAGGCTCTCGTTGCGCAGAAAGCCGCGGACCGCGGAACCGGTGCGCAAGCGCACGGTAGCCACCGCATAGCCGGGCCGACGCCGTGCGGCCGGTTTTAACAACGATTGCTCCATTTCGGCGAGCGTCAGCTCGGCTCCGGCATTGCTGAGATCGGGACCGGTCAAGCCGCCCCGGCCGTTCAGCATATGGCACTGCGCGCAGCCGCCAGCGCCGAAGAAGAACGACTGGCCCACGTCGGGATCGCCCGGCGGCATGCTGTCCCTGGCCGGCGTTACCCGCGAACGCACAAACGC
>JBEKPZ010000305.1:0-8930 GCA_049520215.1 Bryobacteraceae bacterium
GGGGCGGTCCCCCTGGACCGCGCGGGGACGCCCCCGTCCCGCTGCCGGACGCGGAGGCAGGGGCCTCCGCGCGGGCGAGGGCGCCCGCCCTACATACCCACTTGTTATAAAATGAGCCTGTTCCATCCTTTGAGCGGAGGCAGTGTTATGGAATCCGATAGCAGTTGCAACCGGCGCGAAGTTTTGGGGGCGCTGGCCGGCGCGTCGCTGGCGGCGCTTCCGGCGGCTGCGGCGGCGAGCGAGCACAGCGACATGATCTATCGCACATTCGGACGTACTGGCATCAGGGTTTCGGCCATCGGGCTGGGGGGCGCGCACGTGGGCTCGCCCGCGGACGAGAACGACGGAATCCGCATCGTGCGGACGGCCATCGACCGCGGGATCACCTTTATGGATAACTGCTGGGACTACCACGACGGGAAGAGCGAAGTGGTGATGGGCAAGGCGCTACGGGACGGGTACCGCGAGAAAGTCTTCCTGATGACCAAGTTCGACGGCCGCACCAAGGCGTCGGCGGCGCGTCAGATCGATGAGTCGCTCCAGCGGCTGCAAACGGACCATATCGACCTGATGCAGTTTCACGAGAACATCCGGCTGGAGGATCCCGACCGCTTCTTCGCGGCGGCCGGACCTCTGGAGGCGCTGGAGGAGGCCAGGCAAGCGGGCAAGATCCGGTTCATCGGGTTTACCGGACACAAAGACCCGATCGTACACCTGCGCATGCTGGAGATGGCAGCGGAGCACAAGTTCCATTTCGATAGCTGCCAGATGCCGCTGAACGTTCTGGACGCGCATTTCCGGAGCTTCGAAAACAACGTGGTGCCTAAGGCGGTGGAGCAGGGCATCGCGGTGCTGGGGATGAAGCCGCTGGCGGAGGGGGAGATCCCGCGCAGCGGGCTGGTGAGCGCGACGGAATGCCTGCATTACGCGCTCAGCCTGCCGACCACAGTGGTGATCAACGGGTGCGAGAGTATGGAGCGGCTGGAGCAGGCGCTGGAGGCCGTGCGGACGTTCAAGCCTCTGACCGAGGCGCAGCTTAGCGGACTGCGGGCGAAGACGAAGCAGGTGGCGGCGACGGGGCGGCTGGAGCGTTTCAAGACGTCGGATGTGTTCGACGGGACGGCCAAGAATCCGCAGTGGATGGGGTAGGCTGCTTGTATGAAAATCGCAATCATCGGTTCCGGCCGCATCGGCGGCGTGCTTGGGAAACTGTGGGCCGAAGCGGGCCACCAGGTTCGTTTCAGCTCCCGCCATCCGGATAGTCTCGACCGGCTGGTCGCCGAGAGCGGGACCAACGCCTCGCGCAGTTCCATCGAAGAGGCGTTGTCTTTCGGAGAAGTATTCCTGATTTCGATTCCCTATGGATCGCTGCCGGCCTTCGGAGATCGCTACGGCTCGCAGCTCTCCGGGAAAATCGTGATGGAAACGGGTAATCCTTATCCGGAGCGCGATGGCGAGGGGGCCAAGCGGGTGCTCGACTCCGGCCTCGGAACGGGTCATTGGTCCGCGCTCTGGCTGCCGGGCGCCCGTCTGGTCCGCGCATTCAATTCTGTCTGGGACCAAACGCTGGCGCGGGAAGCCCATCGGACTCCGCCGCGTGTCGGTGTGCCGCTGGCGGCCGATGATACCGGCGCGGCGGAGATTGCCGCCTGTCTGGTACGCGACGCCGGATTTGACCCGGTCTTGGTCGGACCGCTATCGCGCGCCCGCGAGTTTAACGTCGGCACGCTCGTTTACAGCACCAACATGTCCGGTCCGGAGGTGCGTCGGGCTCTTCGCTTGCCGGAAGCCGGAACGGCGTCATAGCAAGGGGAATCGGGTTTACTGCACTGCGCCCTTAATATGCAGCTTGAACGTGTAAGCGTACCGGCAAGGGCGCTTGGCGGGCGGTTGGATCACCAGGCCGCGGCTGTCCTGTTTGAATCGAATGGCCTGGTCGACACCCAACATCTCGACTTTCTCCACTGCCCTGCCCGCGAGTGAAGTGAGCCTGAGATCCTCTTCCGGCCATTCGAGCGCGATGGCGTAGAGCGTGTTCCCTTTGCGCGTGAAACGGACGTCGCCGTCTTTGTAGGTCTCCCAGGGACGCGTGCCGTAGATCGCCTCGCCATTCACGCGCAGCCATTCGCCAACCTGCCGGAGGGTCTTCTGCATGATCTCGGGAATGGTGCCGTCGGCCCTCGGCCCGATATTGAGCAGCAGGTTGCCGTTCTTGCTCACGATGTCTACCAGGTAATCTACGACCTCGTTCGGAGTCATGTACTCCGCGTCTTTCAGCCGGCGGTTGTAGCCCCAGGAGGTTGGGTCGAGCGAATCGCATTCTTCCCATTTCTCGCGCAACACGCTGCCGACCGCGGTGCGCTCGAGTCTGGTAATCGCCCACCATCTTGCCATCCGTGTCGCGCCCCCAGCGATCATTGGCGACGACCTCCGCCGGATCCGGGGAGTGGTTGTAAAAATAGACTCGTCAGAAGAATTCGTGGGTAACCTCCGGCTCGGGCAGTTTGCCAAGTGAGTGATAGAGCGCGAGTTCTAGGATGCGGAAGGTGCGAAAACCATACGACCTTCTCATGGTTACTTTGGCTTTGTTGTTTAACCCCTCGACCACGCCGCTTGAAAACTGCTTCTTGGCTTTGAAATAGTTGAGCAATAGCTCGCGATGGGCGCGCAACATCCGGGCGATTTTCTTCATCGGCTCGATGCGTGAGCGCATCGTGTGATGGCACCAGAAATCCAGAAACTTGCCGGCCCAAGTGGGGGAGTCGTATTCCCAGAACTGCTGAAAGTCTTCTTTGAGAAGATAGGCCCGCACGGTCTGCAGGTTGTAGCGGAGCAGATCGCGCAGACGGAACTCCTGCTGAGAGGTGAGATTCTCTTTGCGCTTCAGCACACACCAGCGGGATTTCTTCAACAGCGGCGGGTGTCCCTCCTGGGCCACCCGGCGGGCCTCGGCGGCGCGCACTTCGTCCAGCGCCTTGTTCATTTTGGCGACGACGTGGAAGCGATCCAGGATGTGCAGCGCCTGGGAACAGTTGCGACGGATCACATCCAGGTAGGGTTGCCACATATCCGAGCAGACGAACTGGATCTGCGTCGCCAGTTCTTTTCCAATGAGGGTGAAGAATCCCTGGAAGGATTGGATGGTGCGTTCCTTGCCGACCCACAGCAGACGGATGATCCCCTGGTCGATTTGGTAGACCAATGTCAGGTACCTGTGGCCTTTGGCGTACTGGATTTCATCCACACCGATGGCGCGGATCGGCGCCAGCGTGCGATGCGCCAGGCCCCAGCCGACCACATATTCGACGGCGTCGCACACCTTTTCCCAGGAGGTGTGGAACGTCTCGGCGGTCTCCTTCCAGGAGAGTTGGCGCGCCCAGCGGGCCAGAAACAGCATGTAGGCTCTGGTCAACTGGTGCTTGCCATCGCCCCACGGAACCTCCCCGACCGCCACCACGCCACAACTGCGGCACTGGACGCGCCGCATGCTGTACAAGAAGAAAACCAAGATCCCCCAGAAGGGGATGAACTCGAAGCGCCGCTCGGGAAGATGATCGTAACCCGGCGCCGGCTGGTGGCACGCCGAGCAGACCGCCGCCGATCCGGCCCGCGGCCGGACGTGCACTTCGATGCTTTTCTTATCGGGGCCGAAGCGGGGATGATGGTAGACAAATCCCGGCTGTCGGTGGCAGAGGTTTAGAATCGTAAGTAGATCCATGGTGCGGATGATCTCGAAGGCGAAGACTTCCAGAGTAACCCGCGCCACCACACCGGCGCCGTCCTCCGATCCTTCCGCCTACTACCGCGATCTGGAAGACTGGCCGCGCTCGTGGATGGGGTTGGATAAAGACCTGCCGCCGGGGGAGCAATTGCTGGCATGTTTCCGGCCATTCATCAAGCATCTGGCTTCCTCGAGTCTTTCGCGGAAGACCATTCGTAAGCACGTGGACAACTTGTGGATGCTGGGCGGAGAGATCATCCGCGACCTGCACGAAGACCCCGCTCTGAGAAAGGTCGCGACCGACCGCGCTATGCGCAATGCTATCCATGAGGATGGCGGCCCGCTGCTTCATAACGGCTCGGAGGAGGAGCAGCGCTCATTCGACTCGACCTGCCGCAAACTCCATCGCTTCCTCAGTCAACCCCGACGCTGACCCCGCAGTTACCCACAGATTCCCCGGACGAGGCTAAAAATAAGCCAGCAGCTCCTTGCTATTCCAATAGTCGGCGGGCAGCGGCTTTCCTTCCCACGTCCTGACCGGGCCTTCGGTGACGTCGCCCCACAGAACGCTGGGATGGTAGAGGTCGACTAACTCCTTGATGGAGTTGTTCATGTAATCGACCCAGTCTCGACCGGGGTAGCGCGGGTCGGCGAAAGTGTAAGTGGTGTTGTGGTAAAACGCCACCCACAGAAGTATATCTGCTTTTCTATATCCGTCTTAACCGGCACATGCCCGCTGTCCCCTCTCTTTCAGGTGCAATCAGGTGCAATAGATGCTAGACTGGAGTCCAGATCATTAAGGCTATCCTGAATGTCATATGCTTTGATCTCCTGCTCTAGCCATTGTAATTGAAGGCCGTTCGCAAAACAAATGGCAACGAAGACGGCACCAAAGGCGAAGAACACCACCGCCAAGTCCAAGCCGCTGCCCCGGCACAAGCCGCTGTAGAATCGGGATCGGCCACCAAGTAGGCGGTGACGGCTCCAAAGTTCGGCAAAATCCACCAGTGCCGTCCGATGGTCATCAAGGATCGCTCGTTCAGATCGGCGGTCTGCCTATCAGCGTCGATTGGCAGTTTTAGACAGTGACTTTTTGGTAAGGCAATTCGTAGTCAATGCACGGCTGGAATTTCGGTCTGTCTCGACCTTTGATTTTCAGGTACTCAAGCCAGCGTTTATCGCTCAATCGACAGTCCTTCATGATGTCACGGGTGAGATATGTTATCTCAACTCGATGTGAGTAATCGACGCCGACTGGCAATTTGTAGAGCGAGTGTTCTTGCGGGAAGAATACCACAACAGGGATGTCGGCCTTGGCGGCAACCTCTACCACCGGCATGAAGTCCCGGTCGCCGGATACTAGTACTATGCCCGCAGGTTTGAACTCGATCAGGTCCCTAACAGCGTGAACGGCGATGTTCACGTCCGTCATCTTCTCTTTCCGGTCTGAGAAATCAGGTGTACGGGAAATGTACAGGCCGGGTATGATCTCTACGTCCGGTGCTTCTTGTTTGAGCACGTCGAGCCACAACGTCTGGCGTTCGATCTCACTAGCCGACCCGCTGTCCTTTTCCGACCATAGCGGTGAAACATTTGACGGTCACGGTTCGCTTCTCCGTCAGGTGCTCGAACGAGATCGCCACGAGCTTTTCACCGAGTTTCTGGTAGTTGCTCCAGCCGAGACGCAGGAGATCGGGTGGATCTTCGTGGTTGATGCCTTTGTACAGATTCCAGCCATCAATGTAGACGAAAAAGCGTGGAGGACGGACAACCTTTTCGGTGGTGGGTACGATTCTTTGACCTTGAATTTCATGCGGTTCCAAACCTCCCCTGTGCGCAGTTGCTCCTGGCGCTTACAATGTGCAGACCTTCTTGTCTTCCCGAACCATATACACGGCGATGGAAAGTAGTTCGAGAGCGGGTTTGACAGCGAGAAGATATTCCCGAAACCAAGGCGTGTCTGGGTAGGCCAGGGCCACTTCGTCCTCTTTCAATCGAGAGGCTGACATGCTTGCAGCGGTGTAGAATCCCTTTGCAACCCGGTCGAAGACTTCTGGCTTCCGATAGGTCTCACCAAAGCGTGGGCTTCCCGGCTTGGAACTCTTTCCGCCTTTTGCCTCGACAAGCAACCTGCCGGAACCCGATGGAAGTGTAGCGATAATATCGATTCCTTTGTCGTTGGTTGTACAACGCTGGATGATTTTGTGGTCCGTCGCTTCCAGGTAAATGCAAACAGCGTCAACCACTTCATTTTCGTCAAGCACGTTCTCGGTTATAGCACACGGCGGATAAACTGGAAAGCTCGACACGCACCGAAGCCGTCCTGCTGCATGGGCAGTTCCAACTCCATCCCACCAGCGCCGACAAGAACCCACTCCGATGCGCCCTACTGAATCGTCGGCTCGAAACCAACGCCGTTCCCTTCGACCTCAACCGTTCCCGAACGCAGGTCCCATTCCGCCGCCAAAGCATCAGCGGTGGCATCCAAAAGCTCCAAGAGTGCGTCCAATCCTCGTCGCAAAACCCCGGACGCTGAACGAACCCTGCCATTCGGTGGCGACCGGCAAGTGGAACGAATACTGGCCCGGATCGACGGAATTGATCTCTTCAACGACCGCTTTGAAATCGTCCAGGCTCTCGATGCCCTGACACCTGAACTCCGGCTCCCACTTTACCGCCGTCGCGATCTGGGTGACGAACTGCGCCAGCCAGGACACCGTGCAAAACGGACCCTTGGCTACCGGCGCTAGGGGAATTGCCGCCCTCTGCATTGGTGTATAATGTTTTCCCGCAGTCCGAGGAGGAAATTCTCATGAACGATACACGCCGCTTCGCATTTTTGGCCGTCACAACTATGATGACCGTCGTCCTGCCTTGCGTTGCCCAGGAACAGCAGAGCAGCCAAGCCACGCCCGATCTTTCCGGCACTGGCAACGCTGGCCGGATCGCTGTATGGAAGAACAGTACTACACTCGGAAGCTCCGTGATTTCGCAGTCGAGCGGAAGCGTGGGAATCGGAACGGCGACGCCAGCGGCAACATTGGAAGTCAACGGGAATGCTCAGATCGATGGGAATTTCAGCTTGAGCGGGAGTATCTTGGAGAATGGCGTCGGGCAGTTGTTGTGGGCCGGGAATATTGGCGGCGGCAACTTGAGTGTGGGTCTAGAGGCACTACCATCGTCTGCACTCGGAGCCGGGAACACCGCTGTCGGCGACAACGCTCTGGGGGCGGTGACGACTGGGGGACCTAATTCCGCAGTTGGCAACTTTGCGCTAATGTCCAATACTTCCGGGCAATACAACGTCGCTCTCGGCTATGCATCTCTATACTCGAACGCTACAGGCTTCGGAAACACCGGCATTGGATTTGACTCGCTAAATATGAACATTGGGGGTGCCTTTAACATAGCTGTAGGCATGAATTCGTTATTAAGTAACAACTCCGGCAATTACAATACGGCGGTTGGAGTTGACACGTTGACATTCAACACATCCGGAAGCTCGAATACTGCAATCGGTCATTATGTTCTTAACGGCAACACTACTGGTGGTGGTAACACGGCTATCGGTGAAGATGCTCTGGAATACAATAGCACTGGCAGTGACAATACGGCCATAGGAATCTTGGCGCTTGACGATAACACCGCGGGCAACAACAACTCGGCAATCGGATACGGGGCGTTGTCACAGAACACAACAGGCAGTAATAACATTGCTATCGGCTATGCCGCTGGAACTTTCGTAGGCGGCAGCAACAATATCTTGATCGGCCACAAAGGGACGGCCACTGATAATGGCACGATTCGGATTGGCTGCACTACTGGTTGCAGTGGAAATCCACCACAAACCTCCACATTCATCGCCGGAATCTATGGAGCGACGACCAGCTTGAGCAGCACAATGCCGGTAATCATTGATGCCAACGGAAATCTCGGTACAATGCAATCATCCCGCCGCTACAAAGCAGACATCCACGACATGGGTGAAGCCAGCGACGGGTTGATGCAATTGCGCCCGGTCACCTTCCGCTATAAGAAGGCATACGACGATGGCTCCAAGCCGGTCCAATACGGATTGATCGCCGAGGAAGCAGCTGAAGTTTATCCAGGTTTGGTTGCACGATCAGCCGATGGACAAGTCGAGTCCGTCAGATACCAACTGCTCGATCCCATGTTGCTTAACGCACTCCAGAAGCAGCACGCCACAATCGATGCCCAGAAAAAACAAATCCAATCACTCGAGGAACGGCTGGCACGAGTCGAGGCGATGTTGGCGGCAGGAGCAACCGGAGCGGCGGGACAGTAGCTTGGTAGCATTGGACAACGGATTGGCGTGAACAAGTTTTCGTCGTCGCCGCCAAATCGGATTCCGGCTGCGCAACTCTGTGAAGCCGAAAAACGACGGTAGAATGCCTGGAGATGCCGATGCTGAACTTTGACGAGATGGCGGTCGGGGCGACGTACTACAGCATATCGGAGGAAGAGTGCATTGCCGCTGGTGCCGACGAAAACGGCGATGTCTACGGCGACCGGGACTTCAGGCCGATTGCCGATTGCGCCACGTTCGACGAAGCAAAGCAGGCCGCTCTCCAGGCCGATGTCCGGGGCCGCATCTACATCGACGAGATGACGAAGGGTCCGAACGGCTCGGGCGGCGGGCCGGTTTTCGCTGGTTTCCAATCCGAACTCCAGGCCGGTCTACGAATTCCGGTCCAATGCGTCGTGTCGAGCAAGACCGGCGCACGGCAGGCGGGTTGACATTTCGGGTTTCAGCTTAGAGAATATCGTCGGCCAGCGCCCGTAAAGGCGTATCCATGATCCAACATGGACACGATTCTGGACCAGTCGTTGTCGCCGCCGTTCTGACAGAGGTCTGCGGCGCATTTGTACAGGACAGCGCCAGCGCTCAGGCTTTGCCACGGCCCGTTAAGGGCGGCGATCTTCACAACACCGGCAATCAGCGCAGCATTTAATCCGCCACATACGACTACGAGGATCAGGAAATCGCCAGCTATTAGGAGGGTTTGGTTTGACAACTCGTGCAAGTTTCCGATGACGACGACAGCGAAGCATACCAAGATGATAACGGCGAGACCTACCAGGATAAACCGTGCCACCACCGCCCCACGCCACAACCTGGAACATTACTGCCGGGACCTGAACGGCTGGCCGCGCTCGTGGATGGGGCTGGAAAAAGATCTGCCGCCGG
>JBEKPZ010000306.1:0-10607 GCA_049520215.1 Bryobacteraceae bacterium
GAGAATAGCAATCGACAGTTGCGCACGCCATACGCCCCGCGCGACGCGCATCACGCCCAGGCCGGCGGAGAGATCAACCGCGACGAGGTCCCGGCTGCGTTGCAGGCTTACGTGCAGCAGTATTTCGAGCAGGTGCGCAAGCAGGCTAAGCCAGCCAAGCCAGGGCTCTAATCTAATGTGTTACCGAGCCACGACCGTCAGGGAGTGGTCATTGGCACGTTGCGCCTACTACTCCCACACCCGCTTGGGAACGCCGCGATCCCGGTCCTTCACGCGGTCGTAGAGATAATAGGTCGATACGGTGCCGAGCGACTCGTTATAGAGGCTCTCCAGTCCCAGCCCCTCTTTCAGATCCTCTTCGAAATCGTGCAGCGCCTTCAACTCGCACGCCAGCGCCGGCTTGCTCTTCCCCGAAGGGGTGCGGAAGAATTTCTGATAGCCACCATCCACCAGCGAACCGATCTCGCCCCCCATCAGAATGCCGGCCAATTCGGCGCGCCGGATCTGGCCGCCCGTCTCGCGCAGCGCGACTCCGCATTCCCCCTTGGCCACCAGCACGGTGCCATCGGCCCACGGCGTCACGCTGAATCCCGCGCGCTTCAGGTTGTCGAGCCTGTTCTGGAATGTGAGCTCGATGGGACGCTGCCTGCGAAAGAACATAACGACATTATAGCCGCCCGACGGCGTGCGATTCGACGCGCCATTCAGTATTTAAATCTCCAGCGAAATTCGCCGTAAATCTGCCGCGGGTCGTTAAAGTGGAATCCTCCAAAGGTCAGGCTGTTGTCCAGTAACACGCGGCGATTGGTCACGTTCAGCGCGCTCAACGAGATCCTATACTTCTCGTGCTCGCCAAAGCTCTTTCCCAGCGCAATGTCGAACGTGGTGTGCGGGGGCAGATAGTTCCCCGGATATTGCGCGTCCGGGCTCCCATTCGTGAATCCCGATCCGTAGTACACATTGGTCGAAGCGAACACCCGCCAGGGAAGACTTGCATTGGCGCCGAAATTCAACGTGTTTCTCTGATCGTGGTCCACCGGCGAATATCCCGGCGGGATGGCGATGGGGCATGCCGCCGATACGGGAACGGGACAGACCACCCCTCCGGTGATGGGCGATGTCGCCTGCGCGATCTGATTCGAGTAGGCCAAGTGGACCTGAGCGCGGCGCCAGAGGCGCGGGGAGCGCAGCGTGGTTTCCCAACCCTGAATCAGGGCGGCCGTCCAGGTGATCGGCCAGAAGATGTTCGATTCGCCGATATTGTTGTGATCCAGCCAATTCTGCCCGCGTGTTTGGAAGGTGTCTTCCTCGAGCACCCAACCGTGAAAAGGAATCGAGACGCCGAATTGGTATTCTTCGTCGCGCTCTCCCTTCAGAGGGGCGAAAGTCAGGGTCTGGCTGGTGGCTAAATCGAGCAATGGACCAGTCGCGGTCAGCAGCGGAGGCGGTTGATAAAAGTGGCCGTAAAAGCCGTGAAAGACCCAGTTCAGGTGGGGGCTGATGAACTCTTCGGCCAGCCCGCCGGTTACCGCAGCCGAAGACGAGCCGTAGTTCTGGCAGCTCGCACCGCAATCCGTAAATACGTTATTAAAGTAGTTGCTCTGGTGCTGGGCGAATCCGTACACTCCCACTTCAACGTTGTTCTTCCCAACGGTTGCGTTCAACGTCGATTGCAAGCCGGCATAATTTGCGGTCTGGTTAACAGTGGAGATCACTGGCACATCGCCGGTTCCGCCGTTATAGCTGGCCTGGTTGTAATGATAGAAGGGTGAAACCGTCATCAGCAGGTTTGGATTAAATGTATGGTCCCAGGATAAGGTTACGTAACCATCGGGCTCGCGTTCGCTATCGCGAAGGCCGTAACTGGGATATACCTGATTCCCGGCTGAGTTGGGATCCGGGTCGATGGGGATCTGATAATAATCCTGGCGCAACGAGGCGACCAGACGGAATTGGTTGGCGGAACTGGGGTTGAAGATGAGGGACGCGAATCCCCCAAATCCGTTCTCCGCGTCGTGAACCACTTGCCCGATGGGAGGCTGCAGACCATAGTCGCTGCGGTTTGCGTTTATACTCGCGTAATACGCGAAGCGCTCCGTGTGCCCGCTGAAACTGATCTGATCGTTCGTTTGATGCCAATTGCCGAAAGAAGTGACGATCTCCGCCTCATTGTCGCGCTCGAAGCCGGATCGGGGCACGATGTTAAAGACTCCATAAGTGCGGTCTCCGTATTCCGCATCGTAGCTGCCGCGCTGGATTTCGAGATAATCGATGTCTTTGGGGTCGATCTGCGGGCCCAGGTTGGTGGCGATATTGGTATTGGGTATGGGCACGCCATCGATGAGCCAATCCACTTGATGGCCGCCGCGCATGTGCAGCATGTCGTGGGTGACGTATGCGCCGGGCGTGTAGTCGGTGATCATCGCCATACTGTTGGTGCGGTCGGCGCCGGGAGTTTCGGCTATGTCTTCGCGATCGACCAGAGTGGTGGGGGTTACCGAATCCATATTGACCGTTTCCGACTGGCCGGAGACAACTGTAGCTTGAGTCAAGGCCGCGATCGTCAGTTGAAAGTGGAGAATCGGCGATGAACCGGAAGCGACGGTGACGGTCCGCTCCAAGGTTTCGAACTTAGGCTGAGTGACAGTGATTCTGTAGTCGCCGACCGGCACGGCGGGGAACGAAAACTCGCCGTTACTGTCGGCTTGGGCAGTTCGGGACCAATCCGATGTAATCGCTTGTAGCTTTACCGGTGCTCCGGCCACGGGCCGATGCTGTGGATCGTGCACGATTCCCTGTATTTTTCCAAATATTGTTGCGTGCAGCAGGGGATCGAACACAAGAAAGACGGACAGACCAGCTATTCCAATGAGTTTCAATTTTTCTCCCTCCTAAGGTAAAGACAGCCGTACCCAGGTGGGACAGGCCTCCCGGCCTGTCCTTTTTCAGCACACGTTGTTAGGAAAGGAGAGTGGGAGGTCCGCGCTTGTGATGGGACCGGCTAAGTGAAATGCGATATCCGGCTTCCGTGCGAGCCCGATCCGCGATCTGGCTGACGACCGAAACGCCGGCTGTCTGAGATGCCGCGAGCAGTGCCGGCCCGCCTTCCGGAACCATTAGGCCGCCGTTAGGAAAGAAAGGACACTTGATGCGCAGCGCATCGACGGCCACACCGGACGCTGGCGCCCCCGCCATATCCCGATCCGTCATGCCGCAATGGTGTTTGCCATCGCGGCGGCAGCAGGCGGGCAGGTTGGATTGGTCGTCTACAAACAGCGCGGACGCGATCGGCGAGAAGCCGAATAGGAACACCAGCAGGATGGCCGGAACGCGCCGCATCTTTACCATGCTACTATAATCGCCGCATGCCATTTGTGTTATCCCTCGACGAAGGTACGACCAGCGCGCGCGCCGCGCTGTATGACCAACAGGGGCGCAACGTCGCCATGGAATCCGCACCGGTTCACTGCCGCTATCCGCAGGCAGGCTGGGTGGAGCAGGATGCCGATGAGATCTGGAATGCGCAGCTCTATGCGGCGCGCCTGTTGCTGGATCATGCCGGTGTGCAGGCATCGGAGATCGTGGCGGCCGGGATCACCAACCAGCGCGAGACCACCGTGGTTTGGGAACGCGCCACCGGCCGTCCGGTGGCGCCGGCCATCGTCTGGCAATGCCGCCGCACCGCGCCCTATTGCGCGGAGTTGGCGCAAAGTTCCGCCGCCGCCGAGATTGCGCGCCGCACGGGCCTGGTGATCGACGCGTATTTTTCCGGCAGCAAAATCCGCTGGATACTCGAGAACGTGCCCGGCGCCAGGAAGAGGGCGAGCGCGGGCGATCTGCTGTTCGGCAACGTGGATACATGGCTGATCTGGAAGCTGACCAATGGTGCGGCGCACGTCACCGATCCGACCAACGCTTCGCGCACCATGCTCATGAACCTGGAGACGGGCGAGTGGGACGACGATCTGCTGCGCATACTGGATGTGCCGCGCGCCATGCTGCCGCGCATCGCGCCTTCGAGCGCAGTGGTGGGGGCCGTTCACGCCGAGCATTTCAGCGCGGAGATCCCCATCGCCGGTATCGCGGGCGATCAGCAGGCCGCCCTGGCCGGCCAAGCCTGCTTCCGCGCGGGACTTTCCAAGAACACATATGGCACCGGATGTTTCGCCCTGATGCATACGGGCGGACACTTGCCGGTGTCGCGGCATCGCCTGCTGGGGACGCGCGCGGCTTCCACCGGCGGCCTGCCGCAGTTCGCCATTGAAGGCAGCGTATTCGTGGCGGGAGCGGCCGTGCAGTGGCTGCGCGACAAACTGGGCCTGATCCAAACCGCGGCCGAATCCGAACCGTTGGCTGCCTCCGTGCCCGATACAGGCGGCGTCTACCTGGTGCCTGCATTCGTGGGCTTGGGCGCTCCGTATTGGGACGCCGGCGCGCGCGGCATCCTCTGCGGCCTGACCCGCTCGAGCGACCGCGCGCATATCGTGCGCGCCACGCTGGAAAGCATTGCCTACCAGACGCGCGAGCTCATCGACGCCATGCAGGCGGATGCCGGAGAGCGCATCCTGGAACTGCGCGTGGATGGCGGCGCGGCCGCCAACAATTTCCTGATGCAGTTCCAGGCCGATATTCTGGGCTGCCCCATTGTTCGGCCCGCCGACATCGAAACCACCGCTCTAGGCGCTGCGTACCTGGCCGGCTTGGCCACCGGCTTCTGGAAGAGCGTGGCCGAAGTCGAGAATTTCTGGCGCGCCGAGCGGCGCTTCGAGCCGGCTATGGATGCGGCCACTCGCGACCGCCTGTTCTCCGGCTGGAAGGATGCGGTGGCCCGCTGCCGTGGAGTCAACTAGTCCGTGTGGGGCAGGTTGTCAACCTGCAGGCCGATTGTCAATCGGCCTTTCCAAGGGTGCCGTGCGATAATCGGATCGTCAGTAGCATGAAACCCAAACTGATCGCAGCCGTCCTGGCAGTGGCATCGTTTTTATCCGCGCAGACGGCGCAAACCTCCGTGTTTCGCGCCCTGATGACTTCCATCAGCGGCAATTCGGGTGTCACAGACCTTGTGCTCCACGTAGTGAAGGACTCGTCCGGCAACATTATCTCCGGCTCCATCGACTTCAACCTCGCCTATCAATTTCCCAATGACGAGGTCGTGACCGATCTGGGCATCAACGGAGGCGCCGCCGCGTTTTCCGCCGCCATATCGCCGGTCCAGGCCACCGCGGGCAGCGGCCGGATCTCCAGACAGGTCCAGGTCACGGCGTCCGATCAAACCGGACTGGCGATCTTGACCGGACTGCTGGCGAATCCCGGTCAGTATTCCGTCAGCGTGGGCACCGCCGACCAGGCTGGCGCCATGAGCGGCACGGTACTGGCGGCCAATTCCGGCTTCCTCATGGCGTTGCTGAATTCGAGCGCGGGCACGGGCGTGGCTACCGTCATCGTCTCGTATACCGGAGCCGCGGATGCCATTACCTCGGGGCAAGTGGCCATCCAGTTGACTTATCAATTCTCTGCGCAGGTGACCTTCTCCGGGATGCGCGTCTACGCCGGCCAGGGCGAGAGCTGGCCCATCGCGGTAGCGGCCGATCTCATGCCTGGCACGCTGTCCGCCGCCAGCGGCACGGGCGTGTTGACCGCTCCGGCTACCCAGATCGACATGACCGACTCCCAGATGGTGCAAGCGGTCCAGAGCATGCTGCTCGGCGGCCTTACTAATTTCTCCGTCGGCGTGGACACCGTGGAGAATCCCTCCGCGCCGCTTACCGGGCAGCTCCGCGGCACGGACTTCATGACCTTCCAAATCCCCGGTTTTCCGGGCGCCGGCGCCGCCTCCAGAATCGGTCTGCACACGCTCCGCCAGGAATCCGGGAGCGTGGCGGCTGGCATGGTCGCCTTCGATGTCAATTATCGCCTGGCGGCAGGCGCGCAGATCGCGGGCATGGACATCGATGGCAATGTGACTGCGCCGGCTGTATCCACCGATCCATCGGGATCGGGCAACGCCTACGCTCTGATCGGCGTCTACGGAGGCGCCGGGCTGGCATCGCTGAACGGCATTGTCGCCAATCCGGCGGCGCACCAACTGGACGTCGTCACGACGAGCACGATGAGCGCGCCGCTGGCGGCTGCGAACCCCGCACTTCCGGTAGTAGCGGCGGTGATTCCGATTGTGGAGGTCACGGACCTATCCACCTTCGCGCCGGGTGAGTTAGTGGAGATCTACGGAACTAACCTGTCCCTGGTAACTACCGATCTGAGCGGCTGGCCGGGCGTCTCTCTGCCCAGCCCGCTCAATGGCGTGTCCGTGGTTCTGGCCGGCCATGGCGCGCGCCTTCTGTACGTGTCCCCCGGCCAAGTGGATGCGCTTTTGCCCTTCGGCGCTCCCACGGGTTTGCAGGAGCTTACGCTCACCAACGCCAATGGGACCAGCGCTCCGATTTCGCTGCAGGTGGCCGCGGTTGCCCCGGCGCTTTACAACTTCGCGTTCGAGAACGCGGACTTCTCGCTGGTGAGTTCGTATCACCCTGCGCACGCGGGCGACGTGCTGGTGCTCTACGCCACCGGGATGGGGCAGACCACGCCCCCGCTGGTTACGGGCCAAATCGTTCCTTCGGCCAATTACGTCACCGCGCCGGTTACCGTAACCATCGGCGGTGTGACCGCCAATGTGTTTTACTCGATCGCGGCTCCGCCCTACGTGGCGGGTCTTTACCAGATGGCCGTAACGGTGCCCTCGGGGCTGGCGTCGGGTAGCCAGCCGGTGGTGGCTACATCCGGCGGTCTCCAGTCGAACACCGTTACCATTGCCATCCAATAGCGCCTACCGGCGCCAGTAGCCACGGTAATACCGATGGCCGAAGTAACGCGGTCCTACCCAGTAGGCGCGGGGATAGGGCCGGCGCGCCCAATATCCCCCCACCCAGGCGTAGCCAGGACCCGGTGCCGGCGCGACATAGGCAGCTACCGGAGCGAGTGGGGGCAACCCTACGCCAATTCCAACCACCACGCGCGGCGCTGCCACGAGCGCACTTCCGGCCAATAATAGAACAGCGAGCAATTTGGTTTTCATATTTCCTCCGGCCATCCAAATTGCAAGCGGTGCGCCACTCCGGAAAAGCATGAAAATAAAAGGGTAGCTGGCCTTCCGCTGGCTATTCTCCACCGGCGGTTGGTGGATCTCGGCCAATTCACGTTCGTCTTTTGTTCGCTTTTGGAGTACAATGCTTTCGATGGCTCTCAAGCTTTACCTGGTCACGTGTAATTTTCTCCAGTCCGGCGATTACCGGTCGCTTAAGGAGCGCCTGCGCACGCTGGAGGCCAAGCAGGTGCTCGAAAACCAGTGGGCGTTGCGCAGCACCTACACCGCATCCGAGTTGAAAGAGATCTTCCGTCAACTCATGGACGACCGGGACCGCATCGTGATCGCCGAAGTCGGCGCGGAGTGGGCCAGCCGGCGGGCGCTCGTGAACATGGCGAAACTGTGATTCGCGCCGAGGAGCCTCGGTATGCTTAAATAATACAAGGGGAGGGAAAAATCCGATCTATGGCATCTTCCCGGCAGCATGCCGCTCCGTCGGCTCCGGAGCGCGCGCCGGTTCCCGAGCCCACACTTGCCGAGCGCGGCCGCACTCTGGTGCAGTTTGGGCGCATCGGGACGCTCTCCACCCACTCGCGCAAACAGCCCGGATTCCCCTTCGGCTCCGTGATGCCCTATGCTCCCGACGAGTTGGGGCGGCCGGTCTTCCTGGTCAGCAACATGGCCATGCATACCCAGAACCTGAAGGCGGATGCGCGCGCCAGCCTCCTGGTTATGCAAGAGAGCGGCGATGCGGACCCGTTGGGCGCCGCCCGTATTACCCTGGTCGGCGAAGTACTGCCGGTCCCAGAGACGGAGACCGGCGCGACGAGGGAACTGTACCTCAGCCGCCACGAAAATGCCCGTTATTGGGTCGATTTCGACGATTTTGGTTTTCGCCGGATGCAGCCGGCCGACGTCTATTTCATTGGCGGCTTCGGGGTAATGGGCTGGGTTGCGGCGGACGACTACGCCCGCAGCCAGCCGGACCCGCTTGCTGCCGACGCCGCCGGAATCCTGCGGCACATGAATGAGGACCACGGCGAAGCCCTGGTGTTGCTGGCTCGTGCAGCCGGCGAAACGGGCGTGGAAGCCGCTACTATGACGGCCGTCGACCGCCTCGGATTCCACCTTCGCCTGCGCACCGGCGAGCGGGTTTACGGCACGCGGATCGCTTTTCCGAGGGCAGTCCCCGATAGCGGGGAGGTACGTACGGTACTGGTGGAAATGGTACGGGCGGCCCGAACTGCAAGATAATGGGATTTTGTGACCGTATTTTCGCGAAATCGAATTCGCTTGCAAACGGGCGTGATATAAGTTTAAGATAACGATGTGGATAACTCCGAATTGGAGGGAATCGAAGGATGATCTATTCTCGGTCCGCAGAATACGCCATTAGGGCTTTCGTGCACTTGGCACAAGTGCCGGATGGAAAATATGCGATGGTCAAGAACATCGCGGAGCAGGAGGACATTCCGGCGCACTTCTTGGCCAAGATCCTGCAGCAACTTGCCCGCAAGGGATTGTTGCGCTCGAGCAAAGGTCCCACTGGCGGCTTCGCGCTGCGGGTGCCGGCCGCGGATGTAAAACTTTGGGACATCGTGGAAGCGCTGGACGGAATGTCGCAGTATACGGCCTGCGCCAGCGGTCTCTCGGAGTGCTCCGACGAAATGCCCTGTTCCATGCACGATAGCTGGGTGGCTCTCCGCACGCGTATCATAGATTACTTGGAGCGGAATACGATTGCCGACCTGGTGAAGGCGCTGGATCAGAAGCGCAAGTCGCTTGCCAAACAGCGCAAGCCCAGGCGCGCGGTTGCGGCCCGCAAGTAATCTGCTGCATCTAATAGCAAGGGGGTGCCCAATGGGCCAATCTGTCTTGGTCCCCATGGTAGTCGAGCAGACTTCGCGTGGGGAACGTGCGTACGATATTTATTCGCGCTTATTGAAGGAAAACATCATTTTTTTGGGCACGCCGATTGACGACAACGTCGCCAATCTGGTGATCGCCCAACTGCTGTTCCTGGAAGCCGAGGACCCGGAGAAGGACGTCTCCATCTACATCAACTCCCCAGGCGGCTCGATTACCGCCGGGCTGGCCATCTTGGACACCATGGATTTCATCCGCCCGGATATCGTCACCATTTGTGTGGGGCAAGCGGCTTCTATGGCGGCCGTGCTGCTGGCCAAGGGTACCAAGGGCAAACGCTTCAGCTTGCCGAATTCCCGCATTATGATCCACCAGCCGTCCATGCAAGGGTTGGCCGGCCAGGCGGCGGACATCGATATCTACGCCAAGGAAATCCTGCGCATGCGGGAGACCTTGAACTCGCTGTTGGCCGACGCCACCAGCCAGCCGGTGGACCGCATCGCGCGCGATGTGGACCGCGACTACATCATGAGCCCCGAACAGGCCGTGGAGTACGGCATGATCGACAGGGTGATCGCGAGCCGCGATCTGGTGCCGGTGGTTGTGAACAAGTAAAGTCTGAACGGATCGCCGCCGATCTACTTAGTGTATGAACGTCACAAGTATCGAGTGGCGGGATATCGATCCCCACGAAAGGCGCTTCCCATCGGGTCAGCGGCGGCGGCGTGCGCCGCAGCCGGCGGATTCCGGCGACGACGATGTCGTCGAGATCCACAGCCAGGCCGATGAAGAGACAGCGGACGGGCTGGACGAATTCGACTAGGGACTGTCCCTACTGTCCATCAGTATGTGGGGCGGGCGTCCACGCCTGCAGCGGGTCTCCAGACCCGCCACTGCGTTTACCGCTCACCATTCGTGGGGCAGGCCCTCGGCCTGCGCGGGACTCTCAGTCCCGCTCTGCCCCACGCGGTCCTTCATTCGATAGACGGTCCAACCGGACAACTCCACGTCGGCAACCTGCTCATAGCGCCCCAACATATCTCGAAGTGCGCTCGACCGGAGCAACTCTCCCGGTGGAATCGCAACCACTCTGAATCCCGAAGGAAGGCCCGCCTCGATTTGTTGTGAAGTCAAAGGGTATCCGGTAATCTCGCGATCGTAGATGGAATAATCCACGTGATATACACTGCCGTTCGATAGAAGGCTACGGCACATTCTGGTGTACATCGCGCAGGCGCGAGGGCAGGCTGAGCACCGCTCCCGGAGCGATACCGACCAATATTCCCAAGGCGGCGCACATCCAGCCACTGCCACGCAAGAACGCGTTACCAGGATCGGCTAAGCACTGCTCGATTGCCAGGCCCGCCGCGACAAACAGTAGATAGAGCGCTAATCCCAGATGGTTGACATCGGTGCCGACCGAGACGATCGCCTTCGCCGTCACTGGAATCAGCGCCGCCGCGGCGAGCGCAAACGCCAGCCACCGGTTGGCCCGAACGAACTCCCGCAAATCGGGCCGGCGCTCGGCTCCTATCCATTGAAAGCCCACCAGCAGCAGTATCGGAAACAGTGCCGGAAGCGCATCCAGTTTTCCCTCCCGGTAAGACTTCACCAGGAGCTCCACATACCCGTCCTTGAGAGGGCGGTGCGCCGCCAGCGT
>JBEKPZ010000307.1:0-8864 GCA_049520215.1 Bryobacteraceae bacterium
TCCCGGTAATCGAAGTTGAAATCGTAGATGCCCCGCTTGGAGGCGTTCAGGTGCAGGGTGTTATACGGATCGCCGCCCCAGTTGTTGGCCCGCACATCCAGGCGGTCGAAGAGGCGCTTCTTCGGATCTACGATGGTGAGGTCCAGGCCCAGCAATCGGGGACCCTGACCCAGATTGACCACGCTGCGATACACGTCGTTGTCGCCGCCGACGCTGGTGAAGCGGAAGCCGAAGTCTAGGGTGCCAGTGATCCAAGGCTCGGTGGAAGGGGTGGGGGAGGCGGTCGAGGCGTCGGCCGGTGCCGGGGCCGTCTGCTGCGCCGCCTGTTGCGCCAGCAGGGGAATCGTGACGAACAAAGCCAATCCGAGCCTCATCTGAGCAACTCCTGGTTCACGTAGGATCCGTGGACCTTCATGTGGCAGACGGTGCAATTCTGGAACTGCGGGCTCAGCAGGTCATGAAACGCGGGCGGGACGCCGCCCAGCGCGGTAGGATTCTTGATGGGTCCTGGCGCGGTGGGCAGGTTGGCGTGGCATTCCAGGCACAGGAAGCGCACTTCCGCGCGGGCCAGCATGCGCGGGTTGGCCGAGCCGTGCGGCTCATGGCAAGCGCCGCAGCCTTCCAGGTGCACCGGCGCGTGCTCGAAGGTGAACGGACCGCGCAAATTGCCGTGGCAGCGGAAGCAGCCCGGTTCGTTGGCGGTGTAGGACTGCGCGGAGGCAGGGAAGATGCTGCCATGCGGGTTGTGGCAATCCACGCAGGACATGGCGCCTTCGGGAAGGCGGTGTTTGTAAGGCCGCTGGAACTCGGCCCAAACCGCCGTATGGCAACTTGCGCACAGCTCGTTGACCGCCGCCATTTTTCGGGGGACGAGCCCGTTGGGGCCGTTGCGGTGGATGGAGTGGCAGGCGGTACAACTCACCTCGTTCTTGGCATGGCTGCTTTGGATGCGTCCGATGTGGGTGGGCTGATTCAGATGGCACTTCAAGCAGTCGCGATCGGCCTCAGCGGGCGGCAAGTGGGACGGGTTAACGATATCCGCTTTGTCGCCCGATGCGGCGTGCTTCCCGCCCGGACCGTGGCAGGACTCGCAGGCCTTGGTTGCCCAGCCGCGGCGTTTCTGGGTATCCACCAGCTTGTGCGGGCTCTTCTGGAAGGCCGCGTAGATATCTTCGTGGCAAGGCTGGCAGGTTTCTGAGCCAACGTAAGCCGGAGCGGCGACCGGCGCGGCGGCCGGAGCAGGCGCTGGCGCGGCGGGGGTGGTGGTCTGAGCCCCCGCCGGCCAGCAAAGCAGGATTAGCGCCGCAACACGGTTACTGAGCATGCACGGCGTCAACCCCGAACTGCGCGCCCGCGGCATGGCATACGTCACAACTCTCGCCCAACACATCGGTATTCGCCAGGAAGTGGGCCGATTCGCCCTTTGAAACGTGGCATCCGCTGCAAGCCGACGAAGCGGGCTGCACCGGGTTTCCGGTTGCTCCCTGAATCCAGCCCTGGGGATCTTGCACCGCGTTCAGTCCGATTGGCAGGTTCTGCTCGCTGCCATTGGTGTGGCAGATCGCGCAGTCTTGCATATAGGTGGCATCTCCCGCCGGACTCATAACCGGGAAGAGGGTGCCGGAGAAGTTGTTAGTGCTTCCACCATGGCCCACCACTATATAGGGATACTCGGGCGGTCCGCCTGGGTTGGTCGCGGCATTCACGCCATCGTGGAGGCGGTGAACCAGCAAATTGAAATTAATGCCCTGAGCCGGCTGGGTCTGGTACGCGGTCACCGTGGCGGTGGCGCGCGTGCTGGCATCCGTGTTCGACGGATTGTGGCACATCACACAGTATTCTGTGTTATTGCGCAAGCTGCCGTGCAGCGAAAGCGAGACGTGGCAGGCATTGCAGTTGCTTTCCACGACCACGGTGCGGCGCGGCGCAACGGGCGAACCATCCACGGAGAAGTTCATCACCGGATTCGGGTTGGCGCCTTCCGTGACGCTCTGCGACGAAGTGGTGCCGGGATACACGGTCACCGTTATGCGCGCCTCCCCGCCGATGGTATACGTTCCGGTGGCGGTTGCCGGAATGGCGTGCGTGAAAGTGTACGTGCAAGCGCCGCTAGCGGTACAGGTCGCAGCCGAAGCGCTTTCCGTCACATAACCCGGCGTGCTGCTGGTGCCGCTGCCAAAGCTCGTGTAGCCGTAGTCGGTGGTAGGACCGGCGATAGTGAATTCCAGTGTAGTGGCCTGCGACAAGGGGATATTGTTGCCATTGTCGTCCTGCAAGGTGAAGGTGACCGTGGGGGTTTGCCCCGCAGCGTAATTGGTCAGGTTGGTGATGGCGAGTTGGAGGCCACTGATCTGGGTATCCGGGTTCTGGGGGTACAAAGCCTTGGTGTCGGTAGGCACCACATGCGCGCCCATAATGGAAGCATCGAAAACATCTTCATCTTGGGGGACGTGGCAGGTGGCACACTGGGTATCGTCCGCCTGGAATCCGCCGGGATGGTTGGCGCCTGTGGCGAAGTTGACGTCGTCATGGCAGGCGCCGCAGGCGGCCCGCGTGGGCTCCGTCAGGAATACCTTCGCCTGCGCGGCGCCGGTGGTTTGATCGTGGCAAACCTCGCAACGGCGGGGATCGGCGGGATCGATCACCGTAGAGAAGTTATTGACGGAATTCATATAGCCGATGATTTCATAGGGAGCCGGCGGAACCTTTGTGGTACCGGACGTGTACCCGAGGACGCTGGGCAACTGCGATCCCATGTGGAGCTTATGCGCAAACACCTTGAGATCCAGCGTGTTGCCTGTGGCCGGATCCAGATTTTGCGGCTGGTGGCACATGACGCACATCGGCATGCCGCTGGCATAACCGCCATGGAATGCCAACTGGTAGTGGCATGTGTTGCAGCTCTGGGTGCGGATGACGTCGCGCGTAACGGTAACCGGCGAGCCGTTGGGGACGAAATTGAAGGTGGCGCCGGCGTAGCTCGTGCCCAAGTTGAACGCCGTTTGATCGCGGTTGCCGTCCACCGCGACCGTAGTGGTCACTGTGGGATCGAATCCCGAAGGTGCCTTAGCAATGAAGGTGTACGTGTATTGCCCCGGGCCTACCTGCACCGCGGGGGCGGTGAATACCTCGAAATCCGGGCGGATGATGGTGCCCAGCACAGCGCCGGTCGCCGACGCGGTCGTATAGGCCACATATTGTTCCTGGCCCTTTGGGATGTAGGCGGCGACGTATGCCAGCGAAATGGGGCCCGGCGTCGTTGTGCCGGACGCATCCAAAGGCAATCCTTTCGGATCCGTAAGTGTATACGTCACGCTGATGACCCCGGCGCTGCTGATGGCGGCCGAGTTGATGGTGATGTTCAGGCCGGGGTTGACGAAGTCAACCAGGACCCTATCCGCCCAGTATGCCTTGTCGTGGGGGGTATACGGCAGCTTATTCGAACCAACCAGAGCCACCGATCCGGCCACCAGCAACAACACGCAAAGGATTCGCGACATTCTTGAAACCGCGCCTGAAACCGAAGAAAATACCTGCATACTCCCTCCAATAAACGAGCGGCCTGCATGCCGCGCGCAACCGCCTGGGTGGGGAAACGGCCCACCCTGTCGGCCGTCAAGGCTGACGAACCTAGAACATATTTTACCGGACGAAAAAGAATTTACAACCCTTTAGTGTCAAAATTCTCGCCGAAATTTTCCACATTGTGTTGCAAAATACCGATTGATTATTGCAGGTGCCCGTAGGCCGACCACCGCGATCAAGCTCGCCCGCTTGCAAGTATCGGCCCAAAAACGATAACCGGCCAATTCTATAGCAGCCAGCCCTGGTGACTCTCCCTTCACGTCATATCCAAGTGCAAAACCTGCATGCGGCAATGCCAAAGTTGCCGGTTATCGCCGCCGATCCGGGCGACTTTGACCGGCAACTTGAAGTATCCGCGCTCAAGCCATCTGCAACACCTTCTCGGACCGCATGCCCTCCTCGGTCATGGCGGGAACTACCGGCAGGGCGACCTCGGTCAGAGCGGAGAATATGTCGCCGCTCGCGCCACAAACGCAGGGCGGCTCACTACCGGCGAAATAGCCCTCGCACGTGGACGGCTCCAGAGCGAAACAAAAAGCCTTATGTTTCACCATTGGGTTTCCCCCTGGATTCGTTTAGGCACGCCATCTTCCAATGCGTTCGGCGGCTGACGGGGCCGCGGGGCCGTCTGCCTTCTGTCGCGGCCGGGCGCCAGATTCAGAGCTAACTCTTGCGCGATCTCCGGCGCACCAGTCCCAAGCCCAATAATCCGGATCCCATCAGCAGCATGCTGAGCGGCTCCGGGATGGTTCCGAAGTCCTGGGTGAACTCGGTCAACTGTCCGGGGGGGCCGCCTGCATTGATATTCTTGAAGATGTAAACCGGATTCGTGGTGTTAAAACTTGCGAACTGTTCGGCTTGGTTAGACAGAACCGTGACTTGGCCCAAGACGTTGCCGGGGGCGCATACGCCCACTCCTACAGTCCCCGTGCTGAAGGGAGTAGAGCAAGCCGTCTCTTGAACCGATGCATTTTGGCCACCGACGTTCATGCTGATTGAGTCGAGACCGCCCCACACTGCGAACAGAAACTCATCGTCCATGCCCGCCTGCAGGTTGGGATTGAACTCCAGGTAGGCTTGCCCAGACCCTGTATCGAAATACGATGTGGCAAGGACGTCGACCGCACCTGGGTTCGGCGTACTGCCGTTGGTAGTTGGATTCACGACAGAGAACGTGTCAAAGGTTAGAGAGCCACACTGTACCACGGTCGTGCCGTTGACCGGGGTGTTAAAACTCGTTCCGCTGATTGTGCATGGTATGTCGGATGCGCTCGCCACACACAGCGAGAGCATCGAAAATGCTAACAAAATTAAGGCCTTTCTCATCAAAAAACAGTTGTTCATCGTACTACCTCCGGGCTACCAAGTGCACGGCTTGGCCCAAACGGGAAACCTGAGTTTTTCGTGAAAAAAGCCTGCCTTCCTTGGTGTGCCGTTCCTGCGCTGCTCCAGATCGAAGTGCAGAACCTGCACGAAAAGATGCCAAAGTTGCGCCTCAGGGCCTGTGGGGAAGCTGGTTCATGCTTTATGATGGGGTTTCCGCGATGGACCCCACGAACCTCCTGGAATTGATCACAATCGAGCTAAAGCTCGCACGCGCGCTGCTGGAACTGGCAGCTCCGGATGTGCGCGATCCATCGGATCCCGAAGGTACAGACCGCGTGATCCATCACGCGCGCACCGCACTGGACGGGGCCAGAACATTTATGCCCAAGGCGAATCTGTCAATGGCCGAACGTACCTATCTCGAGGGTGAGTTATCCTATTTGGAGACGGCGTTCCAAGGCCTCCCCGCCGGGAAAGAAAAGGCAAGCAAAAAGCGGAAGTAGTCTTCCTGCGCGTGCGCGGCCGCCCCACCCGATCGATACCTTGGTGCTCGCCGGCGAGAAAAGCTTTGCAACGCGGTGTCGCGGCCCTCTTTTTCCAACCGGATCTTTCAACGGGATAGCTAGCAGGATGCTGAAAAAGGCTCTCACAGGCTGAAGCCTGTGCCACCAACTGCCGCTAAGTCATTGATAACCGGTGGCACAGACTTTAGTCTGTGGCCCGAATGAGCGATGTTTATGCCTTTTTCAGCATCCTGCTAGGGCTGAGGTTCATTACACTTTTTTAATGAATTTCTATTTACTCTTAGCGGGCATCCGAATATAATCCGGGTTTGAAGCGGCAACAATAGGAGGCACCTGCCACTTATGGAGGTCCGTCTTCGAGAAATCGTTGACGGCTGGAAAACAACGCCAGCGGTGGCGGGCACTAACTCCATCCCTTGAGAGGTGCGAACATGGGAGCGCAGCGTAAGTCACTGCCTCAGGCACTGAGGTCTCGCGGCGTGTCGCGCCGCGAGTTTGTGAAGTTTTGCCAGTTGATGGTCGCCACCCTGGCACTCCCGCCGCGGTACCTGTCGGCCGTCGAAAAAGCTCTCAGCCAGACCAAACGTCCGGTCCTGGTGTGGCTCCAATTTCAAGACTGCGCGGGCAACTCGGAATCGATGCTGCGCACCAGCAACCCCCCAGTCGCCGAATTCGTGCTGGAGCTGCTCTCCTGGGAATACCACGAAATCATCATGGCCGGCGCGGGCAAGCAGGCCGAAGAAGCGCTCGCACGAGTGGTTAGTGAGCACAAGGGCGAATACATCGCTGTGGTGGAAGGCGCCATTCCCACGGCGGACGGTGGCGTGTTCTGCACCATCGGCGGCCGGACCGCTCTCGAAATTGCGACGCGTGTCTGCACCAATGCGGCGGCTAACATTGCGGTGGGCGCCTGCGCGTGGGATGGCGGATTGGTTCGATCCAACCCGAATCCGACGGGCGCCGTGGGATTGCAGGAAGCCATCCCCGGCCTGAAGGTCATTAACTTGGGTGGCTGCCCCCACAATCCGGCCAACACAGCGGCCGTCCTGGTCCACTATTTGACGTTCCACGAGATGCCCGCGCTCGATCAGTTTAACCGCCCGCTGTTCGCTTACGGCAACATTATCCACGACCAGTGCGAGCGCCGAGCCCATTACGATGCAGGCCGTTTTGTGGAGGAGTGGGGCGATCTGGGCCACCGGCAGGGGCACTGTCTTTACAAGATGGGATGCAAGGGGCCGGAAGCGACCTATAACTGCCCGACCGTCCGCTGGAACGATGGGACCAGTTGGCCCGTAAAGTCGGGCCACGGATGCATTGCCTGCGCTTCGCATCGCTTCTGGGATACCAAGTCGCCCTTCTACAAGCGGCTGCCGTCGGTGCCGGGATTCGGTGTGGATGTGGACGCCGGGACGCTCGGCCTGGTGTTGACGGGCGGCGTGGCGGCGGCTCTGGGCCTGCACGGAATCGCCAGCGTGGCGCGGGAGCAGATGCGCCCCAAAGGTGAAGAGCCGAGGGGCGGTCCGACTGAAATCGCCCGGCCAGACGGCCTGGTGGAGCGCGAAGGGCCGCCGGAGAAATCGTGATGGGGAGTACGCGCTTAATACCGGGTGTGCCGACATAGGAAAACGCCGTGCCTAGAACCAGTAAGCCAGCATCGGCCCTGGCCCGGCTCCCGAAAACGGAGCTGGTCCGTACGTATGTCTGGGAGAAGCCGGTTCGCATCGCGCACTGGCTGATCTTCTTTGCGTTCCTCTCGCTTGCGTTTACCGGCCTGTACATGCACCGCCCGTTTCTGGTTCCGGCCGGCCGGGCGCCCTTCCTGATGGCCCGGATGCGGTTTGTGCACGTGGTCTCCGGATTCGTGCTGATCGGGGCGTTTGCGTTTCGGATTTATTGGTTTTTCAAAGGCAATTTCTGGTCGAAGTGGTACGCCTACATCCCCATCCACCTGGAGCAATGGCGTGGCATCGGATCCATGCTGGAGTTCTACCTCTTCATGCGATTCGAACCCGGCCGCCGCGGGGTGGGCCACAATCCCCTGGCGGCACTGTCTTACGTCATCATTTACCTGCTGATCCTGGTGGAGATCCTGACCGGGGTGTTTCTATTCAGCCGGGTGCTGGGCAACCCGGTCCTCAACCAAGCCATCGGTTGGCTGCCGTTGTTCATCGACCCCGCATATCTTCGCCTGATTCACTACTTTCTGATGTTCGTGTTCTTCGCCTTCGTCATCTTCCACGTTTATCTTTCGGTTCTGATTTCGATCAAGGAAGAAAACGGACTGGTGGACAGCATCTTCTCCGGATGGAAATTCGTGCCCGCCGGCGAGCTGCGGCATGAGATCGCAGCCATTCCGGAGGCCCGGCGGTTCGCCAAACGCTACCAGTTGCTGCCGCGCGGCACGCCGGCCGAGGAGCGCGCGGGCACCGTGCCCAAGCCGCGCCCCGGTCCCGGCCCGGTGGCGCTGTTTCGCAACTGGATCAGCTACGCAGGAACCGGTATCGCCGCCGTGGGAGTAGTAGTATTCGTGGTGTTGACGGCCTATCACACCATCGGCGGCGGCGCCCTCACCGAACCCTATGGCGACTTGGTGATCTTCTTCGTTCCGCCGCTATTCGTGATTGCCGGCGTGGTAGTCGTCTTGATCGGCATGTGGGTCCAATGGATGCGGTGGCGGGCGCGCAAGCCGCTGGCGTTCGCGCGCTATCCCAAGTGGGACCTTAACCTCGCCAGCGAGAGAAAGGCGCTTCTGGCCGTGGCGATCGGAGCCGCCATCCTCTGCGTGCCGGCAATTTATGGGACTGACCAGGCTTATCTCTACACCGACGCCGTGCCCTTCTGCGGCGCCACTTGCCACTCCATGACTCCGGAGTACGTCACCTACCAGCGGTCTCCGCATGCGCACGTAGCCTGCGCGCAGTGCCACGTGGGACCCGGCGCAACGGGATACATTACGTCCAAGGTACGCGGCATGGTGGAACTCGTGGAGACCATTCAGGACGACTTTCCGCGGCCGATTCCGGTCCCCGTAGTCTCGTTGCGTCCCATAAGAGTGAATTGCGAGCAGTGCCATTGGCCGGCCAATTTCTTCGGCGCGCGAGAAGTGCGGCGGACGCACTTCCTGGCCGATGAGCAGAATACGCGCTGGGACATCGACATGCTGGTCCTGGTGGGCGGCGGCCCGCCCGGGGACGCGGCGCGCATGGGAATTCACTGGCACGTCGCCGGAAAAGTCGAGTACCGGGCGAGCGACGACGACAAGCAAACTATCGCGTGGGTGCGCTCGGTGGATCCGATTACCGGTGCGGCGAAGGTTTACACCTCTCAGGCGCAACCGCCGTCCGCGCAGGCCGCCGGCGAGATCCACACCATGGATTGCGTGGATTGTCACAACCGCCCCAGCCACATCCTGCATTCGCCGGACCG
>JBEKPZ010000308.1:0-8862 GCA_049520215.1 Bryobacteraceae bacterium
GAATCGAAATAGTCGCGCACCGCGCGGATCACTTCGTGCCGCACGCGCATGATGGCGTGCTGCCGCTGGCTGCGCAGCCAGAGGTGCCGATGGTCCATCAGAAACTCGACGCCGTGCTCCTTCGGGGTGATGGGATACGGATCGGACTCCGGTACGCGCTGCACCACTTCCAGATATTCCACGTCCATTTCGTAGCCGCCGGTGGCACGCTGCTCGGCGCGGATCTTGCCGGTGACGACGATGGCGGACTCCTGGGTCAGGTCCTTGATGGTTTCGAACAGCGCTTCCGGCAGGGCGCTCTTCACCGCCACGCATTGCATCAGGCCGGTGCCGTCGCGCAGGATGGGGAAAACAATCTTGCCGGACTTTCGCAGGTTGTACAACCAGCCGCAAATCCGGACGGTCTCGCCGACGTGCCGCGCGGCGTCGGCAATGGTGATTCGAGGTGCATTCATAGAGTTCAAAACCGTGGGGCGGCCAATCCTGGCCGCAGCCGCCTTTCAAGGCGGCTAGGCCGGCTGAAAGCCGGCTGCGGGCAAGATTGCCCGCCCTACAAGTCCTCCAAGCGATCGAATAACTCCGCCGCCGTGGCCAGCGTGAATCCCGGCGCCTCTTTCAACTCGAGCAGCAGCGGATACTGGTCCGCGCGCGTGCGCAGCAGGTCCATGGTCTTCTTCCAGTCGATGCTTCCGCCTTCGGCCAACAGCGGAAACAGGTGCTGGTCCGCCTTGCCGTCGTTGTCGTGGATATGGGTGGAGCGGATGCGGTCTTTCATCACGTTGAAGGCCGCCTCGACGCCCTCGCCGAGGTTGGCGTGCCCCACGTCGAAGACGAAGTTCAAATCCAGGCGCGTCAGCTCCAGGAAAACCATCAGGCGCTCGGCGCTCGAAAGGGCGTTGGGGATGTTTTCCAGCAGCACTTCCACGCCGCGCTGGCGCGCGAAAAGGCTGATTTGCTCCAGCGCCGAAAAGGCCGCGTCGACGGCCCGCTCGGAAAACTCTTCGCCGGAGACGCCGATGTGCTGCACCATGTATTTGAATGGAATCGTCTCGGCGATTTCCAGCGCGCGCTTGATCTCATCCACCATTTCCAGGCGCTTGCCTTTCACCGGCTCGGTGATGGTGATCACCGAATGCGGCCCGGAACGGCCCCAGATTTCGTCGCTATACATGGGGGCGTGAATGGAATGGAGCTTCAAGTCCGAGTCGCGAAACCAGTGGCCCAGTTCGGCGATTTGGGCGCGATCGCGGTAGTCCAGATGCTGCCGCGCGCAGAAGATTTCCACGGCCGGAATCCCCGCGCGCTGAACCTTGTCGAGTTGCGCAACCGTCAGCCGGTGACCGACGAACAGGTGCGTGGAAAGAACGTGATGCATGCTTAGTATCCTTTGGCCGTGCCCTCTGTGCGCGGATCGGCCGCGCCTTCCAGCCACCCGTCGCGCGCCTGAATGGCGGCCACTTCGCCCATGCCGCCCACCATCCTGACCTGGTGGCCGCGGGCCTTTAGCAGCGCGATGGTGTCGGGCGAGAAGCCCCGCTCCATCACGAGCTGATCCGGCAGCCATTGGTGATGAATGCGCGGAAAGTCGACGGCGTCCTGCACATTCATTCCGAAATCCACCACGTTGACGAGCACTTCCAGAACGCTGTTAATGATGGTAGGTCCGCCGGGTGTGCCCAGCACCAGTTCGAGTTTGCCGCCACGCGTCACGATGGTGGGAGTCATCGAAGAGAGCGGGCGTTTGCGCGGCTGAATGGCGTTGGCTTCGCCCTGCACCAGGCCAAATCCGTTGGGCTCGCCGGGCTTAGCGGCGAAATCGTCCATCTCGTCGTTGAGCAGGAAGCCAAGTCCGGGGACGGTCACGCCATCGCCATATCCGAAGTTCAGCGTATAGGTGACCGCGACCGCATTGCCGTCCGCGTCTACGATCGAGTAGTGCGTCGTCTCGCTGCTTTCGGGTCCCGGCGGCTTGCCGGCGTGAATCTGCGAGCTGGGCGTGGCGTGCTCCGGATCTATCGATTTTCGCAACTGCGCAATGTAGGTTGGGTCCAGCAGACCGGCCAGCGGCACCTTCACAAAGTCGGGATCGCCCATGGAGGTGGCGCGATCGGCGAAATACCGCCGCATGGTTTCGGCCAGGTAGTGCAGTTCGGCGGCCGACCCCGCGCCCGATTTTTCGTATCCGGAGCCTTCCAGCACGCCCAGCATTTGCAGGATGCCGGGTCCGCCGGAGCTGGGCGGCGGCGATGTGATAATGTCGTAGCCGCGATAAGTTCCAGTGAGCGGTGCGCGCTCCACCACGGCATAATCTTTCAGATCCTCCAGCGTGACCAGCCCGCCGTGGCGCTCCATATCGGCGGCCAACAGGTGCGCCGTCTCGCCTTCGTAGAAATCACGCGCGCCTTGCTCCCGGATGCGCCGGAGCGTGCGCGCCAGTTCGGGCTGCACGAACGTTTCGCCGGCTGCGTACGGCTTGCCGTCGCGCAGGAAGATGCGCTTCGATTCCGGGAACTGTCCCAGCCGGCCGGCCGACCCGCCGAGCGACTTCGCGAGCCCGTAGGAGACCGGGAAACCTTTCTCGGCCAGCGCCACCGCGGGCGCCAACACGTCCGCCCAGGGCTTCCGGCCGTACTTCTTCGAAGCGTACTCAAAGCCGCGGACGGAACCCGGAACTCCGGCGGCGCGATAGCCGACCACGCTTTCGTTGGTGGCCGTGCCGGAGGCATCCAGATACATGTTGCGCGAAGCTTTTTCGGGCGCGCGCTCGCGAAAATCGAGGAACGTGGAGCGCCCGTCCGCAAACCGCACCAGCATGAATCCGCCGCCGCCGATATTTCCCGCAGAAGGATGCGTCACGGCCAAGGCGAAGCCCACCGCTACGGCGGCATCCACCGCGTTGCCGCCCGCTTCGAGCACCGCGGCTCCGGCGTCAGTGGCGTGCTGCTCAACGGCGACCACCATGGCGTGCCGAGCGTGTACCGGCTGTGCCGCCCACACGGGCAAAGCCAGAGCCAGCCACCACACCCACACCAGTCTTCGCATAGACACTTGATTCTACTATGCGGCGGGTTTTCTATTCCCGGGCGCGCCGCCGTTTACACTCGAACAGCACGATGCCGGCGGCCACCGAGACGTTCAACGACGGAATGTGACCTTCCATGGGAATGCGCACCAACACGTCGCAATGCTTGCGCACCTGCTCGTGCAGGCCCTTGCCCTCGCCGCCGAAAACCAGCGCAGTGGGCGCGCTGTATTCGATCGCATCGTACCCTTCCGTGCCGCGCTCGTCCAGGCCGTAGATCCAGTAGCCCAGCTCCTTCAACCGTTCGAGCGTGCGATTAATATTCGTGGCGCGCACTACGGGAACGTATTCGAGCGCTCCGGCGGCGGCCTTGGCCACTACGTCGGTAAGTCCAACCGCGCGCCGCTCGGGGATGACCACCGCCCCGGCGCCGGCGGCATGCGCCGTGCGCACGATAGCGCCAAGATTGTGCGGATCTTCGACGCCATCCAGCACCACCAACAACTGCGCGGCGGGCGCCACGTCGTCCAGGTCGGCGTAGCGCTGGGGCGCTCCCATGGCCACCACGCCCTGATGCGCGGGTGTGCCGGCCAGCCGGTCGAGACCCCCGCGCTCCTCGAAGCGCACGGACACCGACGCGCGGCGCGCCAGGTCGATGATCTCCTGCAAGCGCGCGCCGGCCGCGCCTTTGGCGACCAGGATGCGATCGAGGGGGCGGCCCGCTTTCAGGCTTTCGAGCACAGGATTGATGCCGCTGAGTATGGCCATTCGCCTTACTGTTCGGGCAGCAGGCGAAGCCCGTTGTTCAGCCGGTTGGTGAAGTTAGCGATCGCCGCGACCAGCGTGATCTCGACGATCTGCTCATTGTTGTAATGCTCGTTCAGCGCATCGCGCGTTTGGGCGCCGTCCGCCGTGCGGGTCAACTCGCGCGCATATTGAATGGCGGCGCGTTCGTGTGCGCTGAAACCGTCATCCTGCCCGGCCTGGAGCGCGCGCATTTCCTCTTCCGTGACTCCCGCTTTGCGCCCCGATGCCGTGTGCGCGGCCGTGCAATAGGCGCACTTGTTGGTATAGGACACGGTCAGGTAAACCAGTTCCTTGGTGCGCTGGTCCACGGACCCCGGACCCACGACGGAGCCATAGAGGGGCACGAAGTTCTTCAGCACCTCGGGCCGGTTGGCCATCAGACGAAAGAAATGAATGGGGCGCTTGGCGCGCGTTTCGAGTTCGGCTAGGTATTCGTTTTGGGCTGGTTCGACGAGGTTGATTGGGGTTGCCATCTGCCCAGTATAGCTGGCACGGCCGTTCACACGCTGCTTAGCGGGGACGCGTAACGGATACGGATGTCGTGGTGATAGTAATCCGAATTGGCGAACTTCTCCTGGAAGATGCGCTCCCAGCGGGCATTCTCCTGGCAGTTGCGGCACTGGCCGCAATGGCAGCGTCCCGAAGCGCGGCGGGATTTGGCCGCAGGGCTTTGCGGAACGGGGTCCACGCGGGGCGGCGCGAGAACCGCCGGTCTTCGCGGTTCCGGGGGAGCGTCGCACTCTGGCGCGACGCCGGGCACGGCTTCCCAAGGGAGCAATTCGCTCGCGGCGCGCGTCCCCCGCCGGTGTCCGGACGTCGAACGCAGCGTGCTGAAGGCGTATAACACCTCGCCAAAGCTGGCCAACTCCAAACTCGCTGACTGAAGTGATACCGATTCGTTAACCATTGGAACTATGAGCCTCCTCCGGCCAAGCAGATAATTAACCGTGAACTCGATAATGATATCCTGATGGAAATTGAAGTTCAATAGATTGATTAACCAAGGATAACTTTATTTGAAGAAAAGCCCCGCATTAGGCCGCATCGGCGCAGCGGCGAGGAGGCTGGCCGCGAGCCGACGGCTGCCGGAGGGGATTCTCCAGCAATAGAAATGATGCCGTTAGCGGATAAGAAAAGAAGACGTTATTGCGAGCGCCTCGCTTCGATTGGCCGACGCCGAGTTCCCAGGATGAGTTGTTGAAGTAAGATATCACTCAAAGTTTACTTCGCGTCGCGCCAGTTATCCCCGATCCCCACATCCACCAGCAACGGCACTTCCAGGCGGTAGACTTGCTCCATCTCGCGCTTCGCCAGCGCCGCGACCTCGGCCGCCTCTTCCGCCGGAGCCTCGAACACCAGCTCGTCGTGCACTTGCAGCAGCATTGCCGCCCGGCCGGCGCGCCGTTCCATTTCCCGATCGATGCGCACCATGGCCAGCTTGATCAGGTCCGCCGCGGTCCCCTGCAGCGGAGAATTCACCGCCGTGCGCTCGGCGAACCCTCGCGCGTTCGGATTGCGGCTGTTGATGTCCGGGATGGGCCGCTCGCGGCCCATCAGCGTGCGCGCAACGCCCGTGCGCCGCACTTCCGCTTTGGTGGCCTCGATGAACTTCCGCACGCCCGCGTAGCGCGCGAAATAGCTCTCGATGTAGGCCTGCGCCTCGCGCTGCGCGATGCCGAGCTGCGCGGCCAGCCCAAAGGGGCTGATGCCGTACACGATGCCGAAATTCACCGCCTTGGCGTTGCGCCGCGCTTCCGGCGTGACCATCAGCGGCGGCACGCCCATCACCTCGGCGGCCGTGCGCGTGTGGATGTCTTCGCCGTTGCGGAACGCCTCCAGCAGGACGGCGTCGCGCGACATGTGGGCCAGGAGGCGCAGCTCGATTTGCGAATAATCCGCCACGATCAGCTTCCATCCCGCGCGCGGCACGAACGCGGCGCGGATTTCGCGCCCCAGTTCCGTACGGATGGGGATGTTCTGCAGGTTCGGGTTCGACGACGAGAGCCTGCCGGTGGCCGCGCCGGTCTGGTTGAAGCTGGTGTGCAGCCGCCCGGTCTGCGGATCGATCAGCGCCGGCAGCGCATCCACGTAAGTGCCCTTGAGCTTGGTGAGCTGCCGGTATTCGAGCACTTTGCGCACGATCTCGTGATCGGCCGCCAGTTCCTCCAGCACATCCGCCGCGGTCGATATGGTCTTGCCCTTGCCGTACTTAAACGGCGCGGGCAGCCCGAGGTCTTCGAACAAAATGCGTCCCAATTGTTGCGGCGAGGCGATGTTGAACGGCTTGCCCGCGAGCGCGTGGATTTCGCCAGTCAGCCGCGTAATGTCGCGCTCCATCAGCTCCGAGAGCCGCCCCAGTTCGGCGCCGTCGATCCGCACGCCCACGCGCTCCATGCGCGCCAGCACGGGGGCCAGCGGCAGCTCGATTTCCGAGTACAGCTTTTCGAGGCCACGCTCGGCGATCAAGGGCCGCAGCAGTTTGCAGATGTCCAGGGTGATGTCGGCATGCTGCTCCGGCGCCGCGCCCAGCTTCAAGTCGAGCCGCCGGCGGGCCTGCTCCTCCAGCGGGCAGCCTGAAGGATCGGCGTCCAGCAGAAAAGCGTACAACATGATGTCGTGCTCGAACCCGGCGCCCTGGATGCCCAGCTTGTCGAGCGCCAACAGTGCAGACTTCACGTCACACGCGATCTTGGGCCGCGCGGCGTCTTCGAGCCACGGCTTAAGGGCGCCCATCGATGCCCCCGGCGCGAGCGGAGCCGAGCGCGCTCCGCCGGATTTCCACGCCATGCCGACGGTGGCCTGGGCGATATCGAGGCCGATGTCGAGGGCGAACTCGCCTGCGCCCGATTCCGCGATGGCCACGGCCACTGGTGCGTCCGCGGGAATCGTCCGCAGCCAGTCCGCGACCGCCGCGGCCGAATCCAGCGCCTGGTAGTCCCGCGTCCGTGTGTCTTCGCTGGGACCCAACTCCTTCAGCAGGCTGTAAAACTCCAGGTCCTTATAAACCTGCTTCATCGCGTCCGGGTCCGGCTCCCGCGCGCGCACCGAATCGAGATCGAACTCGATGGGCACCGCCGTATCGATGGTCGCCAGGCGCTTGCTCATCAGGATGCGCTCGACGTTGTTCTGCAGGCTCTCGCGATACATCTTGCGCTCCACCTCGCCGGCGCGCGCGAGGGCCGCCTCCACGGACCCGAAGCGCTCGATCAGGTCCCGCGCGCCTTTGTCGCCGATGCCCGGCGCGCCCGGTATGTTGTCGATGGCGTCGCCCTTGAGCGCGAACAGGTCCGGCACCTGCGCCGGTATCACGCCCAGAAACTCCTTAACTTTTTCCGGTCCGTACCACTCATCGTCCTTGGCGGGATTCAACATGGAGACCCGCTCGCTGACGATCTGCATCATGTCCTTGTCGCTGGAGACGATGACCACCTCGATACCGGCCTGCTCCGCGCGGCGCGCGATGGCGCCGATGACATCGTCGGCCTCGAAGCCCGCGAATTCCAGGATTGGTATCCGCATGGCTTCCAGGACGCGACGGATGTGCGGAATCTGCTCGCCCAAATCTGGTGGCATCTCGGCGCGGTTGGCCTTATACTCGGCGAACTCGGCCATGCGCGCTACCGGCGCGCCGCTCTCGAAGACGGCGGCAATGTACTCGGGCGCGTAGCTCTTGGCCAGCTTGCGCAGCATGTTGTTGAAGATGTACACGGCCTCGGTGGAGAGGCCCGCGCTGGTGCGCATGGGAGGCGCGGCGCTGCGTGCCCGCGCGTGGTATGCACGGAAGATGAATCCGAAGGAGTCGATGAGGAAGAGCCGTGGTTGGTGCGGCACAAGGTTATGGTAGCTTAGTGGCGCAGTGGGCGAATCCGATATACTTGGGGTCATGGCTAAGGTCGTAGATCCCACAACCTTCCCGATCCCAAGGTCTGTATTCCGGGACTGAAGCCGCCGGTCCTTGAATTCACCCCGTGCGATGACAGCGACCCCGGTGAAGCCGATGCGTTCAATCGGATGATTCGGGAACTTCGTAATCAGAATCCCGCTTCCACAAACGCGTGAGATGAAGGTCCTTCTCCTCGACACGAACGTGGTTTCGATCCTGTTTAAGACGGACCATTCGTTACGGGAGTCCTGCCTTCAGGCGGTCGCGGGACGGCAATTGATGATTTCCTTTACGACCCGGGCGGAATTGATGCTGTGGCCAGTCGCGAACGGTGGGGGGATTCACGGCGGACTGCTCTCGCACAGCACATAGCCCTATACACCACGCTCTACCCAGATGAACACAGTTGTGCGATTTGGGCTGAAATCGTGGCGCAATGCCGCCGTGCCGGGAGGCCGATCCAGACCGCGGATGCTTGGATTGCTTCCGCTGCGCAACAATGGGGCGTTCCACTACCACAGACTTTCGGGACTATGCCACGGTCGAGGATTTGGACGTCGTGCCGATTCCATAACAGAGCGACTTTGCTTGACCAACGGAGTTTCGTCCGGCGTAAACCGCTCGAGCCCAGTGTCGAAGACATGGATCGAACCGGGGAAGAGTTCGGCAAGGCGCCCAACCAACTTGGGCGAGAGGTTGGCGTCAAAAAGAAGCTTCAACGCGACAGGCGCTCCCGTCCTACCTAGGAAGCGCAGGCATAGACGGCTGGGAAGTCCGCCTTTTCAAGGTACGGGTAGTCGTCCAAAATCTCTTCTTGCGTCATGCCGTCGGCTAGCCAATCCAGCACATCCCAGACTGTCACCCGCAATCCCCGGATGCACGGTTGTCCGGAGCGTTGGCCCGGCAATACAGTGATGCGGGAAAGATCGGCCTTGTCCTCAGTAGCCGTCGACAATATTATCCCCCATTGTGGCGGCAAGTCCGAAGGTATTGCCTGTTCAACAATACTTCGAAAGGAAACGGCCGCCCGAGCAATTCCTCTGTGACAGCCTCGGGGAACAATTAACCCGACATCGCGGTCCAATTCCACGAGGCCGGATAGATCGCAATCACGGAGATACATCATGAAAGCCTGGTTATTGCTTTTGGC
>JBEKPZ010000309.1:0-10367 GCA_049520215.1 Bryobacteraceae bacterium
CTGGCCACCGCGTAGTTACTCAGACTCCCTATCGAACACGCGGCGCAGAACAACAGCAAGCCGCTTACGAATCTTCCGCCGCGGCGGCGCCGGTCCCGGTAGGTGAACATGTTGTTCAACGCGAAGTTTCCCACCATGGCGATTACAATCGCCGCGATCAGAGCCGTGGAAAACGAACAGCCCAGCCGGCGGTAGAGCACCCAAAGCGCGCCCAGATGCACCGCAACGCCGGCTAATCCGACCAGGCAGAACACTGCGAAGCGGATTGGCAGCCATGCGCCCACCAGCTTGTCGCAGACCAAATAAAGGTACTCGACCCCCACGTTGATATCCAGCTTGCTCTGTCCATGCTTGCGCGCCTGGAAGACGTAGGGCACTTCGGCGATGCGCACCGGGCGCGGCGACGAAGCCACCAGGTCCAGCAGGATCTTGAATCCCACGCCGGTCGTGCGCCGCACGACCTCGCCGAAGAACTCCCGCGTCAGCATGAAATACCCGCTCATGGGATCGCTCAGGTCGTGCCTGCTAATGAGCTTGCTGACCCGGCGGCCCAACTGACTCAGGGCCACCCGCTCGCGCGCGAATTCCCCCATTCCGCCGCCCTGGATGTTCCGGCTGCCCACCACAAGGTCGTACCTGCCGCTACGGATCTTGTCGAGCATGATTGGCAGAACGGATTCGTCATGCTGCAGGTCGGCGTCCATGACGGCCAGATAGGGCGCGCCGCTGCTTAACATTCCTTCCAATCCGGCCGAGGCCAATCCCCGCCTGCCAATCCGCTGGATGATCCGCACTCGCGGCGCTGTGCGCGCGATCTGCCGGACCAGTTCCGCCGTGCCATCCGGGGAGTCGTCGTCTACGAAGACGACCTCGAATACGACGCCGTTCAACACACTCTGCAACCGTTGTAGCAGCGGTACGACGTTCTCCCGCTCGTTGAAAGTTGGAACGGTAATGGTGAGCTCCAGAGAGCGGTCGCCGTCTTCGGAAGGCTCTCCGCGTTCGACCGTTTCCGTTGCAGGGTCGCGCATCTCTAAAAGGGCGTCCTTATGCCTCATGTTACCCTAACGTCAGGGTCCTCTGCACCGGCACGCCGGCTGCCTGCGGGCAGGTCTCTCTCGATGCCAGTCACTGGCGGGCCTTCCCGTACACCAGCCAGCCGGGAAGTTCGGGGTCATTCACCTGGTAGCTATACTCCGGCATATACTTCATCAAGTCGTACTCAAGTAATTGCCGAGTTCCGTCAGCGCCAAATGCAATGATCCGCGGGTCCTGAGGAATATACGCCCGGAAGTCCGCCATACTTACCGCCTCGCCGGCCATTAAGCGTTCCACTATGCCGTAACTGTAATGCCGAAATTGGTGTTCGGCACAATAGTGGGACAGCGGGAGCCACGGAAAGTATGCCTCACCCGGATGCCGCTTCAGGTACTCGAAGGCCACTTCCTGTCCAGCTTGAGGCAGCCGCTTGACGCTCGCGCGGATATCGAAGACCAGAGGAGCTTCGAACAGCGCCAGCGGCAGCATGGTGCCCACCAAGACCGCGACTGCCAGGCGGCGTGCGGAGCCGCTGCGCGCGCCACGTGCGAAATCCGCCAGCATCACTGTAAGTCCGCACGTAAGGAAGAACAACGCGAAACTTAAGCTATTGGTATCGCCGCCGGCTTTGGCGCGACCGGCGATCGAGAAGGGGAGCAGCGCGACGCCCACCAGCAGGAGTGGCACGGAGCGGTTCGCCGCCATGGCGCGCAGCCTTGATCCACGAAGCTGCCCGGTCGTCCAGAGATATACCCCGCATGCCAACAAAAGGACCGGCACAGGCATGGACAGGAGGATGAAATTCCGCATCGCCTGGATCGCACCCACAATGTTCCACGGATGATGCGCCGGCAGCCAGATCAGGCAATGATAGAGGTGCTCGGGGCCCGCCACATACAGCGCGGCGGCACTGGCCAGGCCGCCCGCCACAACCAGCCAGAGCAGGTAACGCACGGCCCGGGCGCGCCCTCCGGCCGCCCACAAATAGATAGCCAGCGCGATCGGAACAGGCAGAAACATCTGCTTACAGAAAATCGAAAGAACTGCGCACCAAGCGGAAGTCGGCAGCGCCAGGCGCCGTTTCTCCAGCCCGCTAGAGTACAGCGCGGCGCAAGCCATCCCGCCAAAGGCCAGGCCGGGACCATCGGCGTGAATGTTGAAGCACGAATACTTGAGCGGCTCGAGAAAGCACATGAGAAAGCCGGCCGTAAGGAAAGCCATGCAGTCGATAGCGCTTCGCCCGGCTCTGAATGACGCAAGATGCACGAATGCGGCCGTTGAAAAGCAGAGAAGCGCGGTGATAGCCGCCCCCGCCAGAACCGCGCTATTCGGCGAAGAAAACAGCGTGGCGGGCAGATACACTATGGCAAACATCGGCCCGTACACGACGCTGTAAAGTGGTCCCCCAGGCGGCAACAGAACGTAGAAATTGATGCCTCTGCCTAGAGCCAGCGACGGCATCAGCCGGGCGCCGTTGAAACTCCACAGAGGCGTCTGCAACAGCCGGTGACAGACTGCGAAGAACAGCACCAGGGCCGCGCCGGCCAAACCAGTTTTATGTAATGTCCGCTGCCATCCCGAACGGCGTGGCGTCACGGCGCTTAACGGGATGGGGGCGGTTGGCATTCGCTAACTGGGACTTATGCGGGCTTCGAAGAAACTCGCCAGGCGATCCGCAAGACCGGGTGCTTAACCGCGTTGGCGTGCCCTCTGGGCCCGGCTCTCACCGCGCCGCGACCGTAGTTTCCCAAAAACCGTTAAGCACGCCGGACAACCCCAGCGCCGTCGTCGGGCACGCTAGCCATGATACGCCATGCGAGCCGCTGCTGCAAGGGCTTGTGCGACAGGGCTTGTGCGACAGGAGCGACGGGAACGAAAGCGACTCCCATGCGCTTGACTTGAAGTACTCCACCGAGTGGTCCGCTGCCGAACGCCAAATAGCCGAAGCTTTGACGCTGCTGTCCAACACCGCCTGCAAGCTGCGCAGGAAACGCAGTGATCCCCAAGCGCTCGCGTACGGAAATTCGACGGTCAAATTCGACGGTCAGAGGTCGTGAGCTTCGATTATGGGACTCCCTGGATTTGCCACGGGCCCACCTGTAAGGTCGCGCCGCCCGCGTTTTGATAGCGGAGGCGGTAGTACAACTCCCGCTGGGAAATGCCCGGAATAATAATCGTACATGGCGGACTGCCACACGTTATCCCAGTCGGGGTTTCGCTTGCGAACTTGAAGGGCTGATACCCGCTCGGAATCGTTGCCGCCGTCGCCTCGCACAGGTCCAACCGGGTGGTACAGTACGGCACACCGGATTGCGCGTACTCCTGATACCCGAAGTCGATCACCGTGTTGTTCGTTCCGGCTGGGGGCGTGAAGGACACCGAGATGGGCACGAAGTTGCCCCGGTTCACACTGTCCAGTGCCGGGTACGGCGGCATCTGCATCATCCACAGTTCTTCCCGGTCGTAGTTCAGGAATTCCGCCCTGTATAACATCCAGGAGTTATCCGGCAACATGGCATTGTTTTCGAGATTTGACACCATGCGCAGCCGGCAGGTCGAACTGGACAGTGCCCGCGTGTACGCCCCATAGTAGTCCGTATGCTGGAGAGTATACTGGATGGCTGTGTCGGTCGCTTTGGCTAGGTTTTCGATACAGATATCGTTGCCCACCCCCATCGGCGCTCCGGGATGGTAGGACCCCGCGTCACATCCCAGCAAGATCACGCCGGGACAATTTGCGTAGACATCCCCGACACTGCTGCTCGAAACGCATTCGCCGCCCACGCGCGAAATACAGTACGTATATGCGCTGCCGCTGCCGGCGCCGATGCTGGAACTGGGACCGCTGACATCCCGAAGTGGATGCGACCCGCAGGTAGCCGTGGTCGCCATAAGTTTCCGGTTAGTGTAACTCGCCCCATTGGAACCGGTCGCCGGCGTGCCGGCATTGGCGCCGGAATAGAAGTCGTCCGCGTCCGTGACCGTGCCCGGACGATAGCGGTACAACTGTCCGGAGACCCAGGAGAAGTTGGGAGCGGAGGATTCTCCTGTCAGTACCACATTGTCGAAAGCTTGCAGCGATTCGTAAGCGGAGGCATTTGTCCCGGGAGGATTAGGATGGGTTTGCGCGTCGCCCGCAAAAGGCACGCCGTACACACCGGCAAAAGGCGGATTGATGCCGACGAAATTCACACCCGGTACGGCATACGGAACTTCGTTCGCCGAAGCCAGGCCGAAGAAGGAAGGCACCACTCCAAGTTCGGTTTGGTAATCTCCGGGCCATTGCAACGGAGATCCGATAATAGACGCGGGTAGCGCCCAGGTGGGCACGTTAATTGTCACCGATTCCCCGCCGCTGCGATATTCGCCATGCCCCATGCTGATGTTATTGTCCTGCCGCAGGCAATCGCCATGCGGGTCTGGCGATCCCCCGCAACCGGTCAGCGGATTCCACCATACTTGCATGCCCTGGCTGGCGCAGTATCCGCAGACCGGCGAGGAACTCTGGTAGCTTTCCCAGCGCATAATCAGGCCGCTCGAAATGGCTTTCTCCACGCCGCCGTAGGTTCCGCGCTGGAACACAGTTAACCCTTGCGCCCCCCCATAATTCTTGCTGACAACGGTCATCAACTCATTGGCCTCTCCAGACCAGTTGCACGAGGAGCTGGATGTGCCAAAACAGGCCGTATCTCCGATCTGTGTAGTGCGCAGTTCCCCGGGATTTCCCAGGAATCCGGTTAACACCGTGCCCGTGAAGTAGGGTTCGTACCCGGTTGCGGTATTCACGGCGCTTACGATCGTCACGGGCGTCGGACAGGAGGACGCGGTTCCCACGGAATCGTTCGCGCTGGTAGGTGCGGCAGCCGCCCCGTATCCCGGCTGGGTGATGGCAATCGTCGCATTGGCCCAACTGTTCAACGTTCCCAGCGTCACGGTGGCCGCGCCGTTCTGTAAGCCGTTATTGAAACTACGCAACAGGCAAGTGGTCCCCACGGCTCCTGTGGGCGGTGTCCCGCTCACCGAAGTAACCGACGCCAAGGTACTATTCGTGAAGCTGTTCATCTGGACGGCGATACAATCCGCCGTCGGGGAGAGCGTGGCGTCGAACGTATTGCATTTGGCTGGGCCGCTCGCCGGAATCGCGGCGCCGGATGTGGTGATGGGAGCCTGCTCGTTGGCGTCGATCATTACCCACCCCGTTTCGCCGCTCTCCACTACCGTATGCATGTTATGCCCCGTCAGCGCAGCTTGACCGGGCGCGATCGCACCTTTAGGAGTGTTGAATGTATTGATCGCGCCGATAACCTGAGGCCCGCCTGCTTGTCCGGCGTGTGCCGGGTTGCCATCTCCGGGGCTGTATGCAATCAGCCATCCGGGACTATCCCCATTGTAGGAAAGACAATCCAGGAAGAAGATGCCCCGGCTGGTCGCGGCGGTCAGGCTGCAAGTCCACCCGCTGTCGAGATGGCCCTGGGATTGACTAAATTGCGTCGGAATGAAGGTCGGATCGAAGGCGAGCATCTGTTGCACGATGCCGCAACCTACCCCGGAAACACCCAAACACGTGGTTGTGGAAACTTGCGGGGAAAGGTTGGTCCATTTCATCGTCCAGGAAAATGGCGTGGTCGTGCTCCAGCTCGCCGAATAAGCATCCGAAGCCGTGATCGAAGCGTTGCCGATTTGAGAACTGCCGCCTTGTACGGCGGTCAACTGCACGGGCGTAGCCGCCGGGGTGAACACGACCTGAATCACCAGTGGACCGCCGACTCCCAATTGAGAAGTCGGATCCGAACCAACCACATAAAAAGTGAAATTGGATTTTGTCTGGTCGATCTGGGCGCTTTCCGGCATAGGAGCCGTAGTGCGAGACCAGGGGTTGGTGATCGCAGCGGTACCCGACCCGGTACTGCTGGATACCGGCTGGCCCCAGTAGACGACGCTCGGGACGGTTGGATTGATCCAGTACATCCCGCCCCACAAGCAGAAATAGCCGCCATACACCAGTTGGTTGAAACAAGCCGTACCCGCGCCATTATCCGTGATGCCCGGCACATAACTGCCCACGGCGCCGACAGTGGCCGCGGTGAGCGTAGCCGTACTGCCGTCGGTGGGCGCTACGTCGCGCCAAAGCATGACGGAGAAGTTCTGCTCGCACCAATAGACACTCCCTGTAGGAGGAGCCCCGGCAATCTGAATATAGTTGCCATTCAGGCCTCCCCCAGTGGGATCGGTGAACGAAACGATGCGATATTCGGCTGCGGTGCTGGCTGCCGGCGGGGACGTACAGGCGTCGTTGTTCGACGAAATACGGATGGTTCCCGCGCCTCCCGTAATCCAATAGAGGCTGAACGAATCGCCGCTACTCGTGTTGTTTTGAAGGTAATAATTGCCGCCGTTCTGGATAACCGTTCCCGTACCGGAGTGCGCTTTGATCTCCTGGGCGTTCAGGCGGGGATTGCTATCGAACAACCAGGTGTGGACGCCATATTGCGTGGAATCGTACTGCCCGAAGATCTGCATCGCTCCGCTGGTCTGCGGAGCCGTTATCCTTTGCACTGGACCCGCGCAACTGCTCCCGCCATTTGCCGCCAGGCATGCATCCAGCACCCGGAAAGCGGCATTTGCGGAATTGACATAGCCCGTAAAGGTCACACCGATTTGCTCGATGCTGAAACCAGATAGGTAATTGGTCGTCCAGGGAGCGGTGTTTGTCACCGGCAGCCGCAATACCAGAGGCATCGTGCTATTCCCCACCGTGGTGCTGCCCGAGCCACCCGTCACAATGCCGCATGGATTCGACCAAGGGCCAGCCGAATCACACGGTGTTGTCTGGCCCTGGTTGAAGGCGGATCCGAACGAAAATGACCAGGTTGTCGGCTGATTCCCGCGCATAGTCACACGCGCCGTGTTCAGGCCAGTCTCGGCGTCGTTGAACGATTCCGGAGTCAGGCCTGCCAAAGCTTCCGGGAAAGGCTGATTCCCAGGAGTGGAATCGGTTAACCACGGATCGCCGTAGACCTGCCCGAGCGGAATATTGGTTGTGGCGAACGTAAAAGGCAAGGTGTCGCCGGTGGAGGGGCAGGTGATCAAGCCAAAGTACGGCGTATACGCTTCGAGGGACCGTGAAAAATGGCGCACGCCCAAGTATGGGCCTGTAGTCGCGTACTGCACGGTGCGCTGGCCGATTACCACCCTGCGGGAAAGCCCGATTGCCACCGTGCTGGGCCGGTTGAGATCGGAGTTGGAATTGGCGAAGGTGCCGGGGTCCACATCCAGGGCCAGCGGCGTCAAGCCAACGCTCTGGCTTACCTGGATCGTGCAAGCGTTTCCGTCCGGCGCCGTATAGGCAATCAAGGCCTGCGTAGCGGTCGTGCCAACCACGCTGAAGTTCCCGATGGCTGCCAGGCACGAATACGCGCCGATGATCGCCAGCGCTAGCGGCTTCATCGCGTCAACCCCTGCATCTTCATCGCCCACCAGTCAACGTAGAGAATTTCGCTGCTGGTTCCCGTACCTTGGACCAGGAATTCGGGAGTCAATACGGCAGTCGGGGCGGTAGCAATACTTCCCGCATTAGCCCCGTTGATCTGAAACTGGATGGTACCCGGCGTGGAGGAATAGATCCGCGTGTGATACCAGGTATTCGCGGCAACTGCCAGACCGCTGTCGTAACAGGTTTGCACGCCGCCAACGATCACTTCATATACCCAGTCCGTAGTACTTTCACCGGAAGAACATCCGCCGCCAGACGGATCGTAACGCACCGCAATCTCATTTCCGCTGGCCGGATGGTATGCGTTGTCCTTATCCGCGAACCCTGTCAAGTACCTCACATTCGCGACCGAGGAGGAATCGGTCTCAATAATGGCTTGCGCTTCCCAATAGGACCATACGCCTCCCGAGCCCAGACTTGTGATGGAATTAACATCCCCGCTGTTCGGATCGGATAAACTGATCACGCAGCCATTACCGCTGGCTGTTTTGGCCTGCATCAAATAGATTCCCGGGTGATTGGCTGCTCCAGGGGCATAACCGTCTCCACAGGACGAACCCAACTGACTGATGCCCCACTGTAATTGTCCGATCATGGCACTGGAGTTCTTTCCAGGCATGAAGTCGTCGACCAGACTCATCACCGACGAATCGAGGGGGGTGAAATCGACCGTACCGGAGCTATTCGTCAGGTTATTGCGGAAGGTGTAGCTGCCGCCGCCGCTTCCGCCGCCCGCGCAGGACCAGGCCCCGTTAACGTACATGGCCATGGCCCCGGAGCCGCCCGCCGCGCATGCAGTCGTCTGCGTGCAATTCGAACAATATAAAATAGTCCCGTTAGCGGCGCTGCCGAGATTGGCGAACGTGGAGCTGCCCACTTGCGCTGAATTGCCCAGCGTGAGATTGGTCGCCGACAAGTTGCCGGTCTGGGTATTATCGTTGATCACCGCCATCACCGCATTGCTTTGCGGAAACTGCGGCGACCATCCGGCCACGTGTACCGTAGGCACCGGCAGCGAAGTGTAGCGGTTGGAGGCGCTGCCGCCAAAATCGAAGAAAACGAAATCGGCTTGACTGGGCGCACCGTTAAACATGGTGCCCGGCACTGGATTTGCCGAGTTGGCGAAGATCACGCTGGGCCCCACTTCGCTCGCGAAGTCGATCTGATAACCCGTGTTGTTGAACATCTGGAGCGTGAAATTTCCGGAGCCGCCGTTCAGCCGTAATGCCGCCGTGGTGGTGTTCACCACGTTCCCCGCAATGATTTGGCTGGGAGCCCGCACCTCCAAACCCGTGGGGCCGGAGAATTCCGCTATGGCCGCCGGCGCCGCTGTCGATGAGCATTCCCCATCCCGTAGCCGTCGTCGCCGTGATCTGGCTTCCATCGAGCGAACTATTGCTGTATATGCCGCCCAGTGTATTCAAGAACGAATTGATATTCGAAAGATGACCGTTGCCGTTGTAAGTGCTGGAGGTTTGGATCTGCATTCCCCAACCGCCGTTCTGGTAGAGCACCAGTTCTACGAAATCGGAATCGTGCGGGCCGCGGAACGTCCAGCCGTTGCCGTTGTTGAAGGCTGACCGGATCCCGGTGAAATAGCCCTCCAGGTCGTCGAACGGCGTAGCGAAACTGGAATCCACGCCCCACTCCGTGTAAATCCCGTCCGAATACGCATTCCGTACGGACACATCGGTCATCGAGAGGCCGTGGCCATATAACCGGATGCCGTAGCTGGCGCCCGTTTGGTTACTCTTGTTGCCGTCGATCGTGCAGCCACGGATTTCGCCGCGGAACAAACCATACTTACTGTTCCTGCCGGTCAGCGCCGCGAAGTTCGTCTGTGAAATCACGTCCTGATTGGCGCCGTTTTTCAGCATCAAGGTGGCCACTCCCGCGCCGGCGCATTCGATCTTGCCCGTCCCCGTTTGGTCGGTCAGAGAGTCGGAGAAACGGATGCCGCCCACCGTGTGCATCCCCACCCCAAAGTAGATCTTCTGGCCTTTTGCCAAGGTGATGACACTGTTGATGACGTAAGTGCCGTGGTCGGCCCGAACTTCGCCGGCGCCCGAGGCCAGTGCCGCGGTAAAGGCTGCCGAATCGTCTGTGACGCCGTCGCCTTTGGCTCCGAAGTCCTTCACGTGAACCACATCCTGCAGCTTGGAAGTCACCGTGCGCGTCACCGCACCCGTGCCCGTCTGTAGGAACGTGCTAGTTCCCGTCTGCTGCTGTGTCCACGTATTCGTGGCCGTACACAGATATTTGTTTTGTCCGGGTATGGCATCGGTCGCGAAGTACTCCGCGCCCTGGGTGCAGTTTGCCGGCAATTGAGCTGTAGTTCCGCGCTGGGCAGGTAGTGTGTACGTGGCGCCAGACGCGTCCCACGGGCCGATCTGGATACGGCCGCCATTTACGATCGTCTGGCCTGCAAGAAGTGCTCCGCTCCCCAACAAGAGAGTCGAAAGCTTAAAGCTGATGGCTGAGTGCTTCATGTCTAGTAATTCCTCACAATCGTGGCCCGGTAAGTGGCGCTCGGCGGAGTCAAGCCAGTTCCCGACAGGTTACAAAGGCGGATCGTTACCGTGTTCGTGCCACTCACCAGCATGATGCCGAACACTCCAGCCGGCAGCACGGCGCCGGCCACGGTGATGGTCTGATCCGCCGCGCACGTGCCTGTTGTAATGCTGGGAAAGTTCAGTGTTGCCGAGTTCATCAGATAGGTAGGGATCACGCCATTGTCTACGGCGAGCGTGCTCTGTCCGGGAGACTCGGTAATGACCATCCCTTGGCCGCCGGCCAGCGTCTTCGCGCTCAGAAAGGCGCGTTGATCGGTTCCCCC
>JBEKPZ010000310.1:0-10634 GCA_049520215.1 Bryobacteraceae bacterium
TCTTATTGGATTCATCTTGTGACTCCATTGAGCCACAAGATTGCAATACCGCTAGCCGAAGGACTAAAGAACCCAGTCGTGTGCCGTGATGACCGGATCACGCGTTTGGTGCCGCAGAAACTGTTGAACGTTCGCGAGGCAATCCGCGCCGCACTCAGCCAAGTTACGGCACGTCAGGTGGAGACGAACTGGTCGATGGCTGGCCCGATGCCGGGTGATCCGGATTGGTCTGGTGGCACCGTCTTTCGCGACACCCGCGAAGTTGCCATCGACGCGCCGGCCGGGGCAGTATTCCGCGCCGTATGTCGCTTAGGCGGGCAGCGTGGCTGGCATGGCGCCAATTGGCTCTGGATCGTCCGTGGCTGGCTGGATCGGCTGGCTGGAGGCCCTGGATTGCGCCGCGGCCGCCGTGATCCCGAGGCCCTCAGCTACGGTGAGGCGCTCGATTTCTGGCGCGTCGTCGGCTTGGAGCCAGACCGTTGCGTCTCGTTACGCGCCGAAATGCGATTACCGGGCGAAGCGTTGCTCGACTTCCGAATCGAACCACGTAACAAAGGCCAATGCATCCTCCACCAGACCGCTTTGTTCCGGCCCCGCGGGCTGCTCGGTTTGATCTACTGGTACGCGGTGCTCCCGTTCCATCACCTTGTATTCCGCGGGATGCTGGCCGGCATCCAGCGCGATGCCGTTCAGATCGCTCTGCTGCTTCAGCCATGACCCTCGCCCAGCACCGCTGACGGCGGAACCTGCCGGCAAAGGCCCCCGATCGGGGAAGCCTCTGGCGGCGAGAAACTGCGGCAGGGCCGATTGCCAATCGGCCTGCAGGATACCATCCTGCCCCACTCTGCTTCTTCAGACGATCCCCCAACTTCGCCGCAGCCACCACTCGGAAAAGCGCAGGAGCAGCAACACCAGGAAGACCAGCGGCAAATCCCACAGATCCTTAGTCTCGCGCGTCGTCACGCCCGCCTCCGAGAAGGGAATGGCGCTGGCGAGCTTGCCGAGATCGGCAGGCTTCCAATATTGTCCCCCGGTTTGGGTGGCGAGGCGTTCGAGCAGGTCGCGGTTCTGTTCGGTGTGAAAGTTCTCCGCTACTCCGTCCATCCGTTGGAAAGTTAGTACGTCGCGGCCTAATTCCTTGACTGTGCCAGTGCTCGGATCGGCGCGCTGCGCCGTGACCTCGGTCAGGTAGGCGCCGCTGGCGGGAGCGGACCAGGCGGCTTGGAACTGGCCGGGACTATCGGGCACTGGCGTCATCTCGACCAGGGCGCTGACGCCGCCCGGGCCCAGGATATGCGCCTCGACCTTGGCATCGGGAGCGGGGTTGTATTGTGGATCGCGAACCTCGGCAGTGATTGTTACGGCGCCATTGTCGAGCAGCACCTGAGCGGGGACGGAAGCCGTCACGGGGCCAGGAGTATCCGAAACCAACCACCGCAGGAGCTGCTGCCAGAACAAATCGTGAGCCGTGTCTCCTACCGGCGAACTCATCTGCCAGCGCCAGGTGCCTCCGGTGGCCATGATCGCGGTACGGCCATGGCCGAAGTTCTCGGTAATCAACAAGGGCAACTTGCGGCCTTCGGGCGTAACGGTGTTGGCGAGGACGGCCGACCCCGGCTTGGGAGTGCCGGGATTCTGATAGTCCATCAGGTAGGGCAGTTTTTTCCACTTGGCGGCGTTAGCATTGGGGTCGTCGAGGAGGCGCGTAATAATGCTGTCTACGCCGGCGGGCGCCAGTTCGGCTGTGGCATGAGTGGCGCCGATCTTCGGATCGGCCTCGCGATGAAAGGTGCCTGTCTGCGTGGGTAGCGTCGCCGGCAGCAGACCGGTAAGGTTCGAAGCGTTCCAGCCGCCATCCGCCAGCGCGAATTGACCGCCGAGCAGCAGCAGGCCGCCTCCGCGGCGATCCACGAACTCGCGGATCAATTCCTGCTGGGCGGGGGTGAAATAGCCGGCTTCCACCGACCCGACGATCAATCCCTGGTAGACGAAAAGGTCCTCCGGGCGGGAAGGAAAGCCTCGCTGGTGCGAACCATAGAGGCGATCTGCACCATACGGTCATCCTCTTCGGCCTGGCGGATAAACTTGTACTCCCAGCGCGGTTCCCCCTCGATGTACAGGATGCGGCGCGGTTCGGAGCCCACATTCACAAGGCGGGTCAAGGTATTGTTGGCCGTGTTCTCCTCGCCTGGGATTGGGCCAGCCGAGATTTGGAGCGTTTTGGCGCCCGCGCCACCGATATCGAACATCAAAGTCTCGGTTTGCAGATCGCCGTCCGGCCCCAGGCTGATGGTGCGGGAAGCCAGGATCTTGCCTTGGCCAGCGGCTTGGCTGGCGCTGACGTCACGCACCGTCAGGTTGATCCTGGCGCCGGCGTATCCCCGCTGGTGCAAAGCGATCTTAGCGGCCAGACGGGATTCGGCCAGGGCGCGGGGAGCCACCACGGCATCTTGCAGCTCCACGTCATGTGCGGCGCGCTCGCGTCCGAAACCCACGGTATGCACTGGAATGTGGCGGGCGCGCAACGCGCTAATGGCGTCCGCACCAATGCCCCCGGAGTTGTCGGCGCCGTCCGAGAGCAGCACCACGGCGCCGATCGGCAGGTCGGAAGTCTCCTCGCTCAACTGCTTGAGGCTGTCGCCGATGCGGGTCGCGGGCGCGTTGGGTTTCAGGTCGTTGAGGTTGTCGATACGGGCCGGCACTTCGTCGACGCGGTAAAGTCGCGTTTGAAAGGAGCGGTTGAGGCTGGCCAGGACGCCTTTCTGCAGGGCCTGAACGGCTTGCGCTTGGCGGGTGACGCCGTCCTCGGATAGGGCCATGCTGCGGGAGTCGTCCACCAGCACGGCGATGATGTTCTGTTGCGGCTTCAACTCGGCCACGGTGATCGCCGGCTGCCACAGCAGCACCAGCAGCAGCGCGGCCATGAGCGTCTGCAAGCCCCAGATGACCCAGGCTCGCCAACCGCGCATGACCGGCGCGGCGCGCGCCAGACGGGAGCGGATCAGCCAGGCCAGACCGGCGGCGGCAGCCAGGATCAGCAACACGAGCATCCACTTGGGCCACGCCCCCAAAAGGGCAAATTGGCCGTGGGCATACACCGAACGCGGATACTTAAGAAAGAACTGGAACATGTCGCGCGGGGCCGGTGCCTAATGCGTCATGGCGTAAGTGATGTAGTTGAGGACGATGCGAAAAGCAAGTCCGGAAAACTTCTCGGGGTACTCTGGGCTATCCGCCCACTCCCAGGCGTCACCCAGATGCATGTTGGCGCAAATGGCCACCATGATACGCCCGTGGCCGTTGCGGATGGCGCGCCACTTGGGCACGTAGCCGTCCTTCTCGTAGGTTCGGCCGGTGTTGACATAGACCTCGCTGGGGATCTGAAACTTTTCGTTGATGTCGTACAAGACGTGATAGATCTCGTCGTTGTCCTTGAGGTCCTCGACGGGCCGGTCGGGCAGCACCATGCGCATGCCGGCCATGAAATGCTCCCAGTCGTCGGTGCCGTGGAAGTCGTCCACCATCAGGAAGCCGCCCTTCAAAAGGTAGTCGTGCAGGCGTTTGGCCTCCTCGTCTGTGAAGGTCCAGTTGTTGACCGCGACGGCGTAGATCCAGGGATAGTCGAACACATGGTCGCTATCGAGATCGACCACGTTCAGCGGCGACGGAGAGTTGATGCGGGTCAGACGGCGGAGGGCAATAAGGCAATCGTTGTCGGCCTTGGGATAATCCCTGGACCAACCGCCGCGAAATCCGCGATAACCGTAGCTGCTTCCGTTGGCATAGCTGGAAGTGTACTGGAGCCGGCTCCAATAAAACTCCGAGGGGATGTTGGGGCCGGGCTGGTAGTAGTAACGCTGGCGGCCGTATCCCTGGTAGCCTCCCTGTTGCATCGCAAACAGACCGATGGCGAGGAAGAGGCCGAGCGAAACGAGGAGGAGACGGGCGGAGATGGGCCGCGCCAGCTTCATGGTTAATTATCGCGAATTTTCTTGAAGCGTGGGGCCGGCGTATCCAGCCTGCGGTATTCCGTATAGGGCATACTGTCACCAATCCCGGAATTCATCGGTGAACTCGACTTCCCAAGGGCGGGACCGAATTCGATGAGATGCCGAACGGAGTACGCCACATCGTCCTGTTGTTCCTCGCAGAGGGCGACCCATGGTGAGTCCGGGTCACGTCAACTGGCTGCGAAATGCCCGATCCACTGAAGTAGCGCGCGGGGCAGGTCCTCCACGTCCATCGGAAAACGCTCGGCCCGTCAGACTGGCCGCTCCCGAATCTGAGGGCACGGCGAAGGTCCATAGGCGGTTGGCCCGAGCCGCTAGCCGGGCTACCATGGTCGAAGGGCCGATTTTCTCATTCGTCATGCAACGGCGCGATTTTCTCAAGATGGCTGGCTTGGCTGCCGCAAGGGGCCGGCTGGTGGGCCAGCAAGAACAATCCCTTTTGGCGCCCGCCGGCTCGCCAGACGCGGCCAAGACCGATTTCACGCTGCAGATCGCGCCGGTCACGGTCGAATTGGCGCCCAATCGCATTATCAGCACCATCGGGTACAACGGCACCTCGCCGGGGCCGCGGCTGAGGATGAAGGAGGGCGTGCCGGTCACGGTGAACGTAGTCAATGACACCGACGTGCCGGAGCTTGTGCATTTTCACGGATTGCTCATTCCTTCCGATGTGGACGGATCGGAGGAAGAAGGTACCCCGGTAGTGCCTGCGCACGGAAGCCGCCGCTACCGGTTCACGCCCACGCCGGCCGGCACCCGCTGGTACCACACCCACACCATGTCGATGGACGACCTGCACCGTGGCAGTTATACCGGGATGTTCGGCTTCCTGATCGTCGAGGGAGCGAACAATCCCGGCAACTTCGATCAGGAACACTATCTGGCGTTGCGCGATTGGGAGCCCTATTTCACCAACCAGGCGATGGATACCGACGATCTCGATCCCAGGCTGGCGCAACCGGAAAAGCCGGCGGCGCTGGATACGCGGCCGGCTGGGCTGGAAGTAGCGGCCGATATTTTTTCCATCAACGACAAGGCGCTCGGCGCCGGCGAGCCGATCCGCGTGAATCGCGGCGAGCGCGTGCTGTTTCATTTCCTGAACGCCAGCGCCATCGAGAACCGCCACCTGGCGCTGCCCGGCCACCAGTTCAACGTGATCGCGTTGGACGGGAATCCCGTGGCCACGCCGGCGGCCGTGGACGTTTTGATGCTGGGCCCGGGCGAGCGCATCGATGCCTTGGTGGAGATGAACCAGCCCGGGGTTTGGATCTTAGGCGCACCCGAGGACCCCATACGCGAAGGGGGCTTGGGCATTGCCATCGAATACGCGAACCAACACCGCACTCCGCAGTGGGTGGCGCCTCCGAAGTTTATCTGGGACTACACCCTCTTTGGCAAGCCGTCGTCGCGACCGGCGCCAGTCGAGCGATTGGACATGGTGTTTGAAAAGGTGCCGCGCGGCGCCGGCAAGTTCAACAGCTTTACGGTAAACGGCAAAGCCTACCCTCACGACCAGGAGTTTCTCCTTAAACAGGGAACGCGCTACCGGCTGACGTTTCATAACCGTACCGACGATGCACATCCGTTGCACCTGCATCGCCACCAACTCGAGATTGCCGAGATTTATGGCAAAGCCACCTCGGGCGTGATCAAGGACACGGTGGTGGTGCCCACTTATGGGCGCGCCAGCGTGGACTTTACCGCCGACCAACCGGGACCGGCGCTGTTTCACTGCCATATCCAACAGCACATGGATTTCGGCTTCAAGGCATTGCTGCGCTACTCAGGGAATACGCCATGAATACCGCGGATAGGAATCCCACCCACCTCGCCCTTGGGCACAACGAATCGCGGCCAGATTGCCGAGGGTTCGGTCGCGCGTCTGCAAGAGTGCTTGGCAGGCGGAAGTTATCGCCTGGCGCACCTGCGCCACGGGCGTGCAGGCACATGGGTGCACGTCGGCATCCCGGTGAAGTCCCCGCTCGCCGGCGTTCCCGGATGACGGGCAATCGTGCGCCATCCGATCACGGCGCGCGGCGCAAGCACCATTTCGGGGGACCCCCTTATTGACGCGACCGGCTTGTGGAATTCCGGCGCGCTTTCTACCCTAGGATTATGCTGAAACTCGCTAAGCGACTCGCGTTGGTGGCGCTGCTGGTCGCCGGAGCCGGTACCGCTGCGTCGCCGGTCCGTATCTTGATCGCCTACCATTCCCAGACGGGCAACACCGCGAAGCTGGCTGCCGCCGTACGGGAAGGCGCCGCGTCGGTCGCGGGAGTCGAGGTTCTGCTGCGCTCGGTCGAGGAGGCCGGCACCGACGACATCGTTAAATCCGACGGCATCCTGCTGGGCACACCGGTTCACTGGGGTAACCTCTCGGCTGAGTCCAAACGGTTTCTCGACCGCATGGGCGAAGTCCTTGGCAAAACGGGCAAGATGCTCGGCGAGGGCCGCACCGCCGGTGTGTTCTGCACCGCCGGTAGCATCTCCAACGGGCAGGAGATGGCGCGGCTGGCGGCCATCGCGGCTTTTCTGGATATGCGCTTCATCGTAATTGGCGGCGTCAACGCCGAGGGGTTTGGTTCGCTGGGCCCGCAAGCTGTGACAGGCGGCTCACCACCCGGGGTGAACGACCAGGATCGAGCCGAGGCGCGGCGCTTTGGAGAGCGCTTCGCCCGCCTGACGTGGCAGTTCCGGGCGGGGGCGAAGCCGTAGGCCGCTCAGACGACGCGCATGACACACGGATGCGCCGCCCTCCGCCCCGCCGGATACGGGCCGCCGGCACGGGGCTGCGCGGAGGCGCGTTATGCCACCCAACCCGGGCGTGCAGGCTGAGCGTCGGCATCCCGGTGCAGGGGCCGCTCGTTCCCAGGGTGGGCGCTTGGCCGCCGACAACGAGATCCAGATTGAACAAGCGTGCCTACGCTCGAGCGTTTAATGGGCATTCGTTCAAGGCCATCTCTGCGCGCCGTGAAGAATACGATCGACTTCGACGAGATCGTCGCCCACGCGATAAACAGACAGAAAAGGAAGGCCCGTAAAAACAAGCTCGCGGGTGCCTGGGCTGCGGCCTGGGCGGCCACGCCGTGGAAACTGGGTTAGGGAGCTCAGGCCTCTCGTGGATCCGGAGCGCGACGCGGCGGGCGGCTTCGGGGCCGTCGTGATCCTCGGTGTAATCGCAAATGTTCGTGAGATCGCGCACGGCGGGTTCCGTCCATCGGATGCGCATCACCCTCGATACCGGCTGTCAATCAACTTGCCGATGTCCTCATGGTCAATGAGTTCGCCTCGGTCGGCGGCGGCCACGCCTTCCCTCACCTCCCGGAGAAACCACTCATCATGGTCCACGAGGCGCTCCACAGCCTCCCGCACAAGGGTACCCGCATCGCTGCCACGATCGGCGGCAAGCCGGGTAAGCCGAGCCTGCAGGTCAGGATTGAGAGTCACTTCCATGCCTCAAGGGTAAGGACAGCGCCGCCCCGTGTCAAGATCGAGCTGCGTCGCTCCGTCATTCATTGGTCGCGCCACAAACGAGTCCTGCGCGCTTCGAGCCTGATGATCACGCTTCGGCACCCACCCCGATCTTACTGAAAACAAGCCTCGGCTGCCCGACAATCCGCCGAAACGGCCGCACAGCCGTGGTAGTGTGGTCTCACAGGGAGAAGATGGTGCCATCCGCTTCCAGCCACACCGAGCCGTCTTTGGATTTCTTGAAAGCTCACTTATCGCTTCATCGCGCTCACGCACCATGGCGCGTAGCTCGCGAAAATGGGCCTTCGCCGAGATTGGCTTCGTGCTTTTTATTAAGCATAAGTAAACAAGCTACTTATTGGCTTCGAACGTAAGAAAAAGTATGACTGCCCTTTCTCATATATCGCAAAGCCCGCAGACCGGCAGTCCCCGATCACCGAACCACCGGCGCCCGATGCTCTCGCGGCCCGCGATCCGCAGAAATAACTTTTATTATCAACATTTTGGGCTTTGTTCGTCCCACCCGTCACCGCCCGGTTCGGACCTGCTTTCAAGAAGATCTCGGGCAAGCACCGGATATGTGATCAGCCGGCAGGAATCAACGATCACTTTCGAATCTCAATGGTTACTACCGCCTCATGGGCGCACAGTCAGTGCGGCGAGACAGCCTGGCGGCGTCCGTGGCGGATATGCAGAATAGTAACCGTATCGCCCTTGATGGTGAACAGAACCCGGTATACGTGAGGCCTACGGCCATAGAGCAGGTGCCGCACCTCAAAAGGGGATTCGGCGTCTTCGGGAGCAAGCGGACAACGGGCCGGCGAGATGGCAAGCGACGCAATCGCGTCTTCCAGCGCCAGAAACCACCGGATGCCGGTATCCCCAGCATGCTGGGAAAACAACCACTCCAGAATGGCTTCGGCGTCGCGTTCGGATTCCGGTGTCGTCTCAACCAGAAATGCTATATTTCCGGCGCATCTCGGTGAGGAACTCGGCGGCAGGGCGAGTGCGCCCTGCTTGCACGTCTTCATAACCCCGCCGGACACCTCTAACGGCCTCCTGATAGTCGGTGCGCTCCCATTCGAGATACGCCGCTAGAGCCTCATCAAGTGCGTCGGTAGCGCTCTGTCCGTACCGTTGGGCATAGTTGTCCAGTTCGGCCTTACGTTCCGGTTTAATGGGTATTACTTCCATGACTCAAGGGTACGGGCGGAGACGCCTCGTGTCAAGGGCGCGGTGCCCCGCATGCGCCGCTACGCGGTCATGGGAACGCAAGACCGGCCCGAGTCAATCCCGCTAACGGGCTTCAGAAGATGTTTGGTAGTAGATCGGCCTATGCGACCCAATGCTAAGTAGTTGATTCTACACTCCTCTGTCCTGGAAATGCCGCCCTGTTCCGTCGTGTGCCTGCATGGGATGACATGGGGATGACATGGCCCTTGGGGGCGCGCGCTTTGTCTGTCCTTCGATTTCTTTGCAAGAGAAGTGGGTCCGCTAGCCGTCACCTTCCGAGGAAGGTGTCCCAGGCTTCGCTTTGGGACGAGACCGCCTCCGGCCAACGTCTAATGCCGGGTTTGGCGGACACCACTTGTGGCACCAGACGCCAAGAGCACCGTTCCGCTGCCCTGAGTGCTGAGGCACGGCTAGAGCGGCGCACGCCACCAGCCCCTTGCCGGAAGCGGGCAAGACGCCTCACGGCCCCGCCAGCGCGCCACGGTTGCTGACGCCGCAGCGCGGCGTTACCCTGAAGACTGCTCAAAAGATGCCACATCCGATCATCCGGCGGCTCAAGCCAGAAGAAGAGGAACTGCTCCGCAAGCGCGAGGAGTTGGCTGCTATCCGCGCCAGCCTTGCGGAGCGCGAGCTGGAGCTTGTCGATCTTCGCAGCCAGCTTGCCGCCTTCGAGGGTCGCTACCTACGGCAAGTAGGCATACTCTACGCTGAACTGGACGAATGGAAGGCGCGAATCTCCGAGTTGCGGGCTAGGCTTGATCCTTCCGCCGCTGCAAAGGAGCAGGCGCAGCAGGCCCGCCAACGGGCGCACCAAACGCACGAGGAGGCGTACGGCAAGGCATCTGAAACTCGCGACTTCAAGCCGTCGGCCGATCTTAAACGGTTGTACCGTGAAGTGGCCAGGCGCATCCATCCTGACTTAGCCAAGGATTCAGCCGATCTGGAGCGTCGCACACGATTCATGGCCGAGGCTAACCGCGCATATGAAGCGGGCGACGCTGAGGCCCTTCAGCGTATTCTCGACGAATACGAGGACGGCGCGGAGGCAGCAACGGGCGAGGGGATCGGCGCCGAACTGATCCGCATCATCCGGCAGATCACCCTAGCCAAAACCCGACTTTCGGCCATTGAGCAGGAATTAGCGGCCCTCCGCAAAAGTGAAATCGCTTTGCTCAAGAAGCAGGCTGAAGAAAGAGAGCGAGCGGGCGGAGACTTGTTGGCTGAACTCGCCGCCTCTGTTCGACAACAGATTGAGCGGGCCAAGAAGGAATACGAGGCTTTAGCCAAACCTGAGGGTTAATCGCGCATGACTGACGACGCCAAACTCCAGGTAACAAGGAAAGACGCAGAGTCGTCGCTGACCCTCTCAGAGGTGCGATCCGCCCTTATCGCTCGCGGTAGAAGGGACGCGGAAGTACTGCTCACTACTCGCACTATTGAACTCAGTGATACCGACGAGGGCCATTTTGGCTTTAAGTTGCAGTGGAAAGGTATGAACTTATGGTTTCTAGCCGGGACTCGTGAGATCCAGCTAAATATCGAAGACGCCAGAACGCTTGCTGCGTTTCTGGTCAAAGGCTGCGCTGATATCGTTTGGGCTTCGCCAACTCCCATACTTCTTGGTCGGCAGTGGTCTTTATGCGCAGCCCGTGAAGTGAGCGATGTGTATCCACGCGCGCGCGAGAGAGATGTGCCCCGTAGGCGAGTTCGCGTACATTGTGGAAACTACAAATGGCATTTACTCCCATTTGAAATGGATCGACTAGGTATGTTGTTCCGCGAGACTCTGCAATGACGGATTCGCCTTATAGTGTCGATTCGTTAGGTAAGACTTGGCAAAACATGCGCCGTCACTCGCGTACCTCGGCTATGAGGAACTTGGCGGTGGGGGCCGATGGAACCCGAGCCGAACTGTTTGAG
>JBEKPZ010000311.1:0-8782 GCA_049520215.1 Bryobacteraceae bacterium
GGCGGGACATCTACACCTACGATGCGCTGGCGTGGACGCTCTACAAGAACAAGAAATTCGAGGAAGCCGGCAAGGCCAAGGAAAAGGCGCTGGAGTTGGGCACGCCCGAGCCGGCATTCTACTATCACGCGGGGATGATCGAGCGTGCGCTGGGCCAGACGGACCAGGCGCGCAAGCATTTGGAACGGGCCCTGGCGCTGAACGCGCGTTTCGATCCGCGCCAGGCGCCCTTGGCCGAGGCGGCTTTGAAGGAGATCGCACAATGAAACGGTTTGCCCTCTTTTTGTTTTGCGCCGGCGCGCTGGCGGCGGCCGGCGATCCAGTGGGCCGCATGCTCGACGACAAGCTGACCGCGGCCCAGCGCAACGACGCCTGCTTTGCGCTGCGTGGCAACCGGTCGCGCGAAGCCATTGCGGCTATGCGCGGCGCCCTGGCGAGCGACCTGGTGCGGGCCTGCGCGGCGCGCAATCTGCGGGAAGCGGGCGCGGTGGACGAGCTAAAGAGCGCACTCGCTGCGCCGGAACCGGAAGTCCGCGCGGTGGCCGCCCGCGAACTGGGCTCCTTCGAACGGCCGGAGTTGATGGAGGTGCTGCTTAAGGCGGCGCACGATCCCAATGTGCTGGTCTCGACCAACGCCGTGATGGGCCTTGGCCAATATCATGACCGGGCCGTGCTGCCCTACCTGCTGGACCTGGCCGCGAGCGGCGGAGCAGTGGGTGTGGCCGCCCTCACCCGCGCCGCTCGCTTCGACGAACCCGCTACCCTTCCGGTGGCGCGCAAGCTGCTTTCGGGCAACGATCCCGCCGCCAAGCTGATCGCGCTGCTCATCGTCGGAGAGTGCGGCGATTCGGGTGACCTGCCCCGCCTGCGCGAATTAGCCGCCAAGAGCCAACCGCTGGGTACCCGCGGCCGCGGCTTCGGTTTAATGCCCGCGCTGGACATCTCGCGCGCCGCCCGGAAAGCCATCGAAGTCATCGAAAAGAGACTTGCTGCCGTGGGGCAGGTTGTAAACCTGCGGGCCGATTGTTAATCGGCCCTTCCGATTTAACGTGCAATCGCATACCAAACTGTGGTACATATGAAGTTGGAGCATTGGCGGGTTTCCTAACCTGTTCGTGCTAAGCGTTCGGCCTTTCCACAGACTCCCTCCGGTAACCCGACGTCGACAACGGTAGCCTGAACTGCCGCACCTCTGACGTGGTCATCGATCGGTAATGCGCGACAAACCGGGCGCTCCTGGGTTTGGAGATTTGTCCCCCCTGCGACTTTTTGGAGTACCTAATTCCCCATGGACAGCGATCGAAAGTATAGACAACCGGGCTACATGGACTCGGATCGCTCGGATTTTAGAGATCGCCGCGGTGGCGACGAGCGGCCCCGGACCCCTGGCCCGAAACCACCGCTTGACATAACCGGTCCGCGCCTGCCACGCCTCGTTCAGGCAGTCACCGCGGCCCGCTGTTTCAACTGTTCCACGCAACTGCCCAACGGCATCGACTGGAACGGCAACTGTCCGAAATGCAACACTCCGCTGCATTGCTGCAAGCAGTGCTCTTATTTCGAGCCATCCACCCGATTCCAGTGCCTGAAGGCCATCCCGGTGCGCATCCCGCTGAAGGACAAAGCCAACGAGTGCACGCTGTTTTCGCACCGCGTCACCGTGGCGCGCGATGGCAGCGCCTCGGCGCCTCCGCCCAGCCCGGTGATGGACCCGCCCACTTCGCCGGATGCGGCGCGCAGCGCGTTCGACAAGCTATTCAAGAAGTAGCCGCTTCAAGGCGTCTGCTCGGCGTGCGCCGTCTTCAGATGGTTGTAGTACCCCAAGTCTTCCCCGGTTAGCAGCTTCGTCGCGTAAATGATCTGGCCTGTATGGCCGGAGAAATGTTCCACGGCGCTGTAGATGGCTTCGAGCACGGTCACGTGGTAGCCCTGCACCGTGAGAGGTTCGGCAAGACGATCCGGCGCGAGTGTTTCGATCAGGCCGCCGGCTTCCTCGACGATGCCGCGCAGGCGACTCGCCAGGCCGGACGCCGCCAGGCCGCCCCGGGCGCCGAATTCCGTGTCGCGCTGGCGGATGTCCGGCCGCCCGCCCACCGCGGCGACGATCCATTGCCGGACATTGCCACTCAGATGCAGCACCAGGTTGCCCACCGCGTTTTCAGTTTCCGCGCCGCGCGCCCAAATCTGTTCTTCGGTAAGGCGGCCCAGGCAATCCTCGATGCGGCCGCTAAGCTGCCGGAGCTTGCGGGCGGAGTAATCCAGGAAGAGCCGATCGCAGGAGTCCATACCAGCCAGGATACTATTACATCGTCCAGTTATTTCTTTAGTTGACAAGTGAGTGTGGCGTTTGTGGGGCGGGCAATCCTGCCCGCAGCCGGCTTTCAGCCGGCCTTTGCGCGCACCACGGGGCGCGCCGTGAAAGCAGGAGCCGCCTGAAAGGCGGCTGCGGCCAAGATTGGCTAGCCAAGATTGGCCGCCCCACGGTGCAACCGAACTGCCAGTATTCTATAAGGGACTATCTGTACGATGTACTACTTAATCTCGAAGCGGCCGAAGGCCAGCCCCAGATCCCGCACATCCGCGCCCACCCGCACGGTGCGGCTCACCTCCACGGCGATGTCGATCGGGTCCTTGCCGACGGTTTCCGGCGGCAGGGCGAAATCGAAGGTCGACTCCGCGCCACCCTGGGTGAACTGCGCGGGGGCCAGCCGGATGCCGTCCACAGTCACCGTCATCCGTAGCGGTCCATGAGCGAGCTGAACCGCCGGGCAAATCGCGGTCACATAGAGCTTTTGTCCGGCCGCGCGCGGTCCCGCCATGCGCACGCTCGCCGTGCGCGCCATCCAGCGGTATCCCGACTCGAGATCGTACCAGCCCGGGCCAAGACGATCCGTCACCAGCGGATCGCGCATATCGATGCGCAGCGGCCCCGCAGCGGACTCCGGAGCAACGGGCGGCTCATATCTCTGCGTGATGTTGCGCAGCGGCCCTCCACCGGCGCGGTACACCACAACCTGATCGGCGTCCAGCCCCCTGAGCGTTTTTTCGGCCGGCATCACGAACTTGGATACGTCGTCTATCTCGGGATGCGGCGAGATGTTCGCTTCCGATCCCGGCGTCAGATACACGTCCGGAATCCGGAGGAATTGGAAAGGGCGCTGCTGAATGGCGCCCCAGAATAGATAGTCGTCGATGCCGTCGAGCAGAATCACTTTGTCCGGATGCAGTTCGTGCGCGCGCGCAACTCCCAGCACCAACGCCTCTTGAGCCTCACTGCGCTCGCGATACCATTCGGCATGACCCCACCCCACCGGCGCCTGTTGAATCACATAGCCGGCCGCTAAGACCGCACTTAAGGTCTTCCAGGCTATCGAAGGTGTGCCCTCGCGCCACGCCCAAGTCAGCGCGTAGCCGCCCAGCATGGCCAGGCACATGACGGGCAGCGTCAGATAGTAGTCCGTGATGTGGTCGCGCAACGCTACCACGGGACCCAGCGCGATGAAGAACCAGCCCAACAAGACCAGCGCCAGCCATTGCTTTCGCCGCGCCTGGCGGATGGTAAACGCCAGAAGCGCAACGGTGCAACCCGCCATTAACGCGGCGGTGACGGCCGCCGGGAAAGGAGACAGGCGGCGCAGACCGATGGGCTCGAATATCCGGCGCCAGTAGGCCCACAAGGTGGCCGGAATGGCGCTGTCGAAGTGCATGGTGTAAGGGATGGTGCCGTGGTTAGGCGCCAGCAAGAGGTGCAGGATGCCGTAGACCGCCGACGCCGCAAAGAAGGGCAGCGTCCGCCGGAAATGCTTCCGCGCACAAAGCAGCGCATAGCTTCCGGCCAGCGCCGGGAACACGATGTTGGTCTCCATGGCCAGGAATCCGGTGAGAAAGGCCGCCCACGTCCAGACATAGTAGCGGCGCTCGCCGGTTTCCGTGTAGCGCAGAAAAAAGTGCAGGGCCAGCAACAGGAAGAAGCCGCAGGCCACCAGGATGTACTCACAGGTCCACGACATCGGGGTGGCCAGTTTGCTGTTCGCCACCCACAGAATGGCGGCCCAGAATCCGGCCGCGCGCGACCGCGTCAGGCGTGCCGTGACGGACTCCAGCAGCGCCAGGTTCGCGAACATGGTGAGGAAGACCCAGATGCGGTAGGGCAGGGCGTCGCTGCCGAACATGGCGCCAAATGCCAGGAAAAACGCGCGCTCGCTCAGGGGCCGCCAGGTTCCCTGTACCGTCGGCTGAAACAGCGTTCTGAGCAGGCCGTCCCATTGGTGCGCCTGATTCGGCAGGTTCAGCCAGACGAAGTCGTCCTGTTGGAACCACGCCAGCAAGCCCGGCCAGTAGAGCGCCAGACATAGGATAGACGGAACTGTCCAGTAGACGGCGGTGAGGAGTTTCCGTCTCAACGGAAGAGCCGCTCCGATCCTTGCGAGAGCAGCACCCAAAGGCCATACACGCCCAGGGCGGTCCCGAAGGGCACGTGAATCAGGTCCAGCACGGAGATCACGATCGCGAGGATGCGCGCCCATGACCGGAATTGCAGCAGTCCGATCCCGGCGATCAAACCGGGCAGCGAAATCGCCAGCAGAACGAAAAAGATAATGGCGCCGATACCTCCCAGGATGGGAATCGAAATGTGCGCGTTGCTGGAGTAGTCGGTGGCGCCGATTAATCCCGCGATGCCGCCGAAGAGCAATAGCATGCCCAATGCGAGCAGTATTCCCAGGGATCCGAAAACGATGTGGAGGATGCCGAGTATCTTGACGTGTTGTTCCATGGCTGCCGCCCATTGTAGGCGTAACCCATGGCCGTAGGCAAGCACGGCTGTTAGGATGGCTGTTGGCAGCCATGCACAAACTGATATCGCTATTCCTCGCTCTCTCCGCCGCCGGCGCGGCGCAGGATGCTCCCGCCCCCGCCTGGCAGTTCGCCGTCTCCGGCGACTCACGCAACTGCGGCGGCGTGGTCATGCCCGCCATCGCCGCCAGCGTACTGAAGAGCGGCGCGCAGTTCTACTGGCACTTGGGCGACTTTCGCGCGATCTACGACTTCGACGAAGACATGGCGCCGCCCGCCGCGCTGCACCTTCCCGCTCCCCACCTCAACATCGTTTCCTACCTGAAGAATGCCTGGCCGGATTTCATCGACCATCAACTGCGGCCATTCCAGTCCCTGGAGATTTTTCTTGGCATCGGCAACCACGAGACGATCTTCCCGCAAACGCGCCAAGCCTATCTCGCGCAGTTCGAAAAATATCTGAACAGCCCCAGGTTGGCCGGCCAGCGCGTCCGCGACCACGACACCGGCGGCTTCCGCACTTACTATCGCTGGGTTATGCATGGCTCCGTCGATTTCCTCTCGCTCGACAATGCCTCGGACAATGCCTTCGACCGGGAGCAGATGGCGTGGATTCGCGCGCGCCTGGCGGAAGATCGGAAATCGAGCGCGATATCGACCATCGTGGTGGGCATGCATGAAGCGCTACCGGGCAGCAAGGGCATGAGCCACAGCATGTGCGACTCGCCCGCCGGCATCGCCAGCGGACGCGAAGTCTACAACCTGCTGGCGGATCTGCGCGCGGCCGGCAAGAAAGTCTACCTACTCGCCAGCCACTCCCATTTTGTAATGGACGACGTGTACAACACGCCTTACTGGAAGGACCAGGTGCTGCCCGGATGGATCGTGGGCACGGCCGGAGCCGTCCGCTACCGGCTGCCTCCTGGGCAGACAGGCTCCGAGACCGCCCGCACGGACGTCTACGGGTACCTGTTGGCCACGGTGGGGAGCGATGGGTCCATCCAGTTCGCCTTCCACGAAATCACGCTGGACGACCTGCGCCTGGCCAACGCGGGCAAGACCCCGGATGCGCTGGTCCAATGGTGCTATTCCGAGAACAAAGAGCAGACCATCCCCGCTCCGCACGCCTGTGCCGCGCAGTAGTTGTGGGGCAGGCTCTCAGGGGTTCCCTCTGGGCCCGGCGGCCTCTCAGGCCGCCCGCCGCTAGCGCCCGGCGGCGCTCGGCCCATACCCGCCGCGAAACTGAGGAAACCTTTTACAGTCACAGCCTGAGCCAAACAAAGTTCCCTCATGTTTTCAACTATATAAACAAAATCAGGTCCATATTCCCCAAACCCTCCGGCGTATTATGTAACCGGAGACAGGCACATGAAACAAACCGACCATCCCCCCGCACCCACCGCGGCCCAGATCAATGCCAACCGCGAAAACGCGAAGAAATCTACCGGGCCCCGTACCGCAGCCGGAAAGGAAGCGTCCAGCCGCAACGGCCTCAAACACGGCCTGTCCGGCGACAAACATATTCTCCCCGGCGAAAATCCCGAAGAATTTCTCCTCCTCCTCAAGGACCTCTACGACAACCTCCGCCCCGTCGGTCTCGGCGAAGAAAAACTGGCCCTCCGCATCGCCGCCGATCAATGGCGCCTCGACCGCATCTTCCCCATGGAAGCCGCCATCTACCGCCAGTGCCTCGAAGCGGTCGCCGCCAGGGACTACACCCGCAAACGGGAATTGGTCAACCATAAAAGGAACCACGAGCGGAACCCTGAAATACCGCCCGCTCCCGCCCCGCCCGACCCAGGCGACCGCCTCACCCGCGCCTTCATCGTCGATGGCGATGGTCGCAACTCCCTTACCCGGCTCGCCCGCTACGAAACCAGCATCGAGCGCTCCATCGACCGCTGCCTCCGCCAGTTGAAAGCCTTCCAGGCCGCCCGCAACACTCCGCACCCCGCCGGCCCCGAACCGCCTGAAGCCCCTGAAACCAAACCCGAAACTGCCCAACAGACCGCCCCCGTGCCCCCGGATAAAGAAGATTACGAAGCAAACCCAAAAGACGACGGGCAGACGCACAATCCCGCCCAACAACCCGCGGAAACCGCGGACCGGACTGAAGCTCGCGGGGCTAAACCACCAGCCGAAACACCAGTTCCGGCGCAGCCCAGCCCCGCGCTACCATGAACCCATGGCCCCAGTCATCCGCGCCCCGCGCGGCACGTCCCTCCGCTGCCGGGGATGGAAGCAGGAAGCCGCCCTGCGCATGCTCATGAACAACCTCGACCCCGACGTCGCCGAGCGCCCTGCCGACCTCGTCGTCTACGGCGGCACCGGCAAGGCCGCTCGCGACTGGCCCTCCTTCCACGCCATCGTGCGCGAACTCGAATCGCTCGCCTCGGACGAAACGCTGCTCGTGCAATCCGGCCGCCCCGTCGGCGTCTTCCGCACCCACGAGGAAGCCCCCCGCGTCCTCATCGCCAACGCCAACCTGGTGGGCCACTGGTCCAATTGGGAGCAGTTCCGCGCGCTCGAAAGGCTCGGCCTCACCATGTACGGCCAGATGACCGCCGGAAGCTGGATCTATATCGGCTCGCAAGGCATCCTGCAAGGAACTTACGAAACCTTCGCCGCCGCCGCCCGCAAACACTTCGGCGGGTCGCTCGCCGGACGCCTGGTGGTCACCGGCGGACTCGGCGGCATGGGCGGAGCCCAGCCCCTGGCCGCCACCATGAACGGCGCGGCCTTCCTCGGCATCGACGTGGACCCCGCGCGCATCCGCAAGCGCATCGAAACCGGCTATTGCGACGTGATGACCCACTCGCTCGATGAAGCCCTCGCCATCCTGCGCGAAGCCATCGCCGCCGGCGAGCCCAAGTCCGTCGGCCTCGTCGCCAACTGCGCCGAGGCGCTGCCCGAACTCGCCCGCCGCGGCGTCGTCCCCGACCTGCTCACCGACCAGACCAGCGCCCACGATCCTTTGAATGGCTACATCCCCATCGGCCATACCGTCGAACAAGCCGCCGAACTCCGCGCGCGCGATCCGCAGCAGTATCTCGACCGCTCGCTCGATTCCATCGCCACCCACGTGCGCGCCATGCTCGACCTCCAGCGCGCGGGCGCGGTGACTTTCGACTATGGCAACAACATCCGCCGCTTCGCCGCCGACCGTGGCGTCGCCGACGCCTTCAAAATCCCCGGCTTCGTCCCCGAATACATCCGGCCGCTGTTCTGCGAAGGCCGCGGCCCGTTCCGCTGGGTGGCGCTCTCCGGAGAGCCATCCGACATCGCTGCCACCGACCAGCTCATCTGCCGCCGGTTCTCCTCTAGCCCCACCCTTACCCGCTGGATTTCGCTCGCCCAGCAGAAGGTCCATTTCCAGGGCCTGCCCGCGCGCATCTGCTGGCTGGGCTACGGCGAGCGCGCTCAATTCGCGCTGGAGATGAACCACATGGTGGCCACCGGCAAGCTGCAAGCGCCCATCGTGATCGGCCGCGACCACCTGGATTGCGGCTCGGTCGCCTCTCCTTACCGCGAAACCGAAGCCATGCTGGATGCGAGCGACGCCATCGCCGACTGGCCCATCCTGAACGCGCTGCTCAACACCGCCTCCGGCGCAAGCTGGGTCTCGGTGCACAACGGAGGGGGCGTGGGCATTGGCTATTCGCAACACGCCGGCCAGGTCACCGTGGCCGATGGCACCGATCAATCCGCCCGCTGCCTGGAACGCGTGATGACCTGCGATCCCGGCATCGGCGTCCTCCGTCACGTGGATGCCGGATACCAGGAAGCCATCGACTTCGCCGCCGGCGCCGGACTGCGCGCCCCCATGCGGAGCCATGCGTAACGCCGCCGTGGGGCGGGCGTCTACGCCTGCGGCGGGTCTCCAGACCCGCCCCTTCTTGTCCCGCCGCGAAAACAAACCGCCTGTGCTGGTCCGCAGCGCGCGCCAGTTGCTGACCCTGCGCGGCGATAGCGGGCCCCGTCGCGGCGC
>JBEKPZ010000312.1:0-8690 GCA_049520215.1 Bryobacteraceae bacterium
CCGGGTCCAAAACTGGCTACCGTGGTCCCCTGCGCAAAGTGCGTGTAAGATCCCGTGATGCTCACCTGAAGCGACAGCCCCGCATTCGAGGAATTCGGCGACAGCGTCTGGATGGAGGCGGCAGGGTTAATGGTCAGCGCAAACGGCACGGACGCTGTCACCTGGTTGCTGTCCTGCACCTGGATCGTGAAGTTAGCCGTAGTGGCAGCGCTGGGCTGGCCGCTGATCAGCCCGGTAGTTGGGTTCAACGAGAGAGGGTTCGGCAAAGTGCCCGTAGTCACGGACCAGGTGTACTGCCCGGTTCCGCCCGTGGCCGTCAAAGACTGCGAGTAATTCACTCCCACTTGGCCCGTTTGCAAAGGCGAAGTGGTGGTAATCGCCAGAGTCACCGGCACGGTGAAAGATCCGGATGTTGCAACGTTAAGGCTGTCCGTTACCGTCACCGTGAAGGTCGAGTTCACCGCGGTTAGAGGCGGCATCCCCGTCAAGGCGCCAGCCGTGCTCATCCCCAGCCACGCCGGCAAACTGGTTGCCGACCAACTGTATCCGCCAGCGCCGCCCGAGGCCGCGAATGTCTGGCTATAGGCCACCGTGGGTGTGGCGGCCGGCAACGGCGACGTCGTGGTGATCAGCAGCGCCGGGTTGATCGTCATGGCGAATGCCTTGGTAGTCACGACTTGGTTAGTGTCGGTCACCTGGATCGTGAAGTTATCCGAAGTAATGGCTGCGCCGGGCTGGCCGCTGATCAACCCCGTGGACGGGTTTAACGAAAGGGGGCTCGGCAAAGATCCCACGCTCACCGCCCAGTTGTAGCTGCCGCTGCCGCCAGTGGCCGCCAGGAGCTGCGAATAGTTTACGCCCACGGTGCCCGTCGGCAAGGGTGAACTGGTGGTGATCACTAGCGCCGGGTTGACGGTCAGGGCGAATGCCTTGGTGGCCGTGACCTGGTTCGTGTCGGTCACCTGGATCGTGAAGTTAACCGTAGTGGCTGCGCTGGGCTGGCCGCTGATCAGGCCGGTGGCTGGGTTCAACGCGAGCGGGTTCGGCAAAGATCCGACGGTCACTGCCCACGTGTAGGTCCCGCTGCCGCCGGTGGCCGTCACGGTCTGCGAATAGTTTACACCCACCGTGCCCTGCGGCAGCGGGGAACTGGTGGTAATGACCAACGCCGGGTTGATCGTCAGGGCAAAAGCCTTTATAGCGGTAGCCTGGTTGCTGTCGGTCACTTGAATCGTGAAGTTAGCAGTAGTGGCTGCGCTGGGCTGGCCGCTGATCAGCCCGGTGGTTGGGTTCAACGCGAGCGGGCTCGGCAAAGACCCCACACTCACCGCCCACGTGTAGGTCCCGCTGCCGCCGGTAGCCGTCACGGTCTGCGAGTAGTTTACACCCACCGTGCCCTGCGGCAACGGAGAAGTGGTAGTGATCACAATGGCCGGGTTGATGGTAAGGGCAAAAGCTTTGGTCGCCGTGACTCCGTTAGTATCGGTTACTTGAATCGTGAAGTTAGCCGTAGTGGCTGAGCCGGGCTGGCCGCTGATCAGCCCCGTGGTTGGGTTCAACGCGAGCGGGTTTGGCAAAGACCCCACGGTCACCACCCATGTGTACGTCCCGCTGCCGCCGGTGGCCGTGACGCTCTGCGAATAGTTTACACCCACGGTGCCCTGCGGCAACGGGGAACCGGTGGTAATGACCAGCGCCGGGTTGACGGTCATGGTGAATGCCTTGGTGGCAGTAGCCTGAGTGCTGTCGGTCACCTGGATGGTGAAGCTGGCCGGTCCTGCCGGAGACGGTTGACCCGTGATCGCGCCCGTGGCTGGATTCAACGAAAGACCAGGCAAGGCGCCCGCACTCACCGACCACGTGTAGGTCCCGCTGCCGCCCCTGGCCGTCAAGGTCTGCGAGTAATTCACGCCCACCGTGCCCGTCGGCAGAGGCGAGACGGTCGTGATTGTCAGCGCCGGGTCGATAGTCAGTGCGAACTCCTTGCCAGCGGACGAATGCAGGCTGTCGGTAACCTTGATCTCGAAGTGCGAGAGGCCTTTCGTGGTTGGCAGGCCGCCGATTACGCCGGTCGTTGTATCCAGCGAAAGACCCGCGGGCAAAGTCCCTCCGGCCACCGCCCAAGTGTAGGTCCCGCTGCCACCAGTGGCAGCCAAAGCCTGCGAGTAGTTCACGTTGACCGTTCCCGTGGGTAGCGGGGAACTGGTGGTGATCGCCACGGGAGCGTTGATCGTCAACGACGCGGTGTTGCTGCTCGCAAAGGCGTTGCCGGTGGAGGTGGTGCCGGAAATGGAAACCTGGTAAGACGTCGCCGCCGAAACCGCGATGGATGTGGGCACTCTGAAAGTGACGGCTTCCGTTGCGCCCGATTCAACCGTGACAGCCACAGCCGTAGTGGTGCCGGAAGGTCCGGCGCCGGCAGTGGTGGGGTTGAGTGTCACGGTTACGTTGGCAGGCGGGATGGTTCCGCTCGGAAAACCGTGCCCGATAACCGTAACATTGGTTACGGCCGGGTCGGCCGCGCTGGGCGTAGCCGACGCATTGAGCGTGACGTTAGTGACTGCCCACAGGACTGAGCCGGATAGCAACGCCAACGTGCATACCAGCAAGCGAAGTAAGCTTTTCATCGTAGACCTCCACGCCCGCATCCGGGCTTTAGACTAAAGATACAAGGATATCCATCGCTGATTATGCGCCCTTTTAGTCTGGAGATCAAGGGTACTGTAGCTACTGTTTCAGACGGGCGGTTTCATCGAATTTGGACACAGACCGGTCAGAGTGGGGCGGCGCCTCAGGCTGCCTTAAGATTGCACGCCTGGCTCCCGAGGCGATTTCGGCGCCATGCTCCACAGGCGGTCCCAGGAGCGTTCTTTGTCCCACATGGGAGTCGGTTCGAAGAAGCCCGTATCGGGCGCCAGATGCTGCCGCACGACGTCCTCATTAAGCGTAATGCCGAGGCCTGGTTTGTCGGGGACGGCGATGAAGCCTTTGTTGATGATGGGTTTCTCGATACCCTCCACCATGTCCTGCCACCAGGGCACATCCAGTGAGTGATTCTCGCAGGCCAGGAAATTCTCGGTGGCCGCGGCGCAGTGAACGCTGGCGAGTGCGCCGATCGGCAGTCCCGCGTAGTGCATAGCCATCGGGACTCCGTATTCCATGGCGGCATCGCCGATCTTATGCGTCTCCAGAATGCCGCCCGACGTGGAGATGTCAGGATGAATTTTGCTGACCGCGTGCTTCTCGCACAGGTTGATGAAACCCTCCTTCAGATAAATATCCTCGCCGGTGAGGATCGGGGTAGGGCTTTCCGCCGTAATGTGATGCAGCAGGTCGGTGTATTGCCAGGGAATCACATCCTCCATCCAGGAGAGGTTGTATTTCTCGTAAGCCTTTCCCAGCCGGATGATGGAATGCACGCCGATGTGGCCCAGGTGATCCATGGACAGCGGAATTTCCATGCCCACGGCCTCGCGCGCCGCCGCCACATATTCGCAGAGCTTCTCGATCCCCTTGTCCGTCACCTCGGCCGCGGTGAACAGATGCGGCAATTGACTCCGCTCCCACGGAGTCTCTCCGGAAGGCATTGTCACTGTTCCGGGAATCTTGGCTACCATGTTGATGCCCAAGTCCATCTTCAGCCATGTCAGGCCCATTTCTTCCTTGCGGATCTTCAGGCGCTTAGCGTACACCGCGACGTCGTCGGACTCTTCGGTATCGGCATAGATGCGGACCTTGTCGCGGAATTTACCGCCCAGCATCTGGTAAATGGGTACACCGTAGACCTTGCCCGCGATATCCCAGAGCGCCTCTTCGACCGCCACCACTCCGCCCGCCTGCCGCGAGTGGCCGCCGAATTGTTTGATTTTCTCGAATATGTAGGTGATGCGCAGCGGATTCTCGCCGACGACGCGGCTCTTGAGGAACAGCGCGTAGGTGGCGCTGGCGCCGTCGCGGACCTCGCCGAGTCCGTAAACGCCCTGATTAGTGTCCAGCCGGATGATGGTGCAGGGGCTCGGACCGGGCTTGCGCACGGTGGCTATCCGCAGGTCGGTAATCTTCAAAGTGGAGGGGCTGGAATTGGTGTTGACGTTTTGAAAGGGCGGCTCCGGAGCGGCTTTGGCTCGCGCGCCCAAAACGGCTCCACCCAACAGGGCGGCCGATGTCTTGAGAAGCCCGCGGCGGCCTATGCGCCGAGGATCGTGTTTTGGCATGTGTCTGGTCTCCTACAGATCCACCATTATAGTGCCCGTCGGGCATCGGCCCCCGCGAATCGTAGCGGTGCCTGGCGGCACATCATGCGCGACGCATCGAGGCTGGGATAATCGCGGTCATGCGAATCTCGGTAGCGGCGACCGAATAGTAGAAGAGAAACCGGCCCGCCACGAAGTAATGGTATCCTCGCATGAGGCCCCGGCGCCTTACCGGATACATTCGCGGGAAGGCGGAGATGAGTTCAATCGATTGCGAAGCGCGCCGCCGCACATCCTGCGGAAGCTCGGCAAACACTTCCGGAACCCCATCCGCAAAGAGTACGATCACAGATCGTTGCGCCGCTTGACCTCGTCCCAGCTTGTGAAACGCCCTTCGCGGAAGCCGCGCTCGCCACGCTCCTTCTGGGCGAGCAAAGAGTCCCGGTGAGCTTCCTCGCACTCTTCCGCGAAGGCTTCCACGCTTTGGTGGGCCTGCAAGACGTCGGCTAAGGCCCCACCCAAGTCACCGTGATAGTCCTGAGCGATCCCCGAAAGAATGCGGTCGCTCTCTTCGTCAAGATCGATCTGCCGGCGGATCATGAAGCCAGCTTAGCACAGCGGCATTGGTTGAAATAAGGCGGCCGCCATCGCTACAACAAAGCCCGCCCCGCGTGTTTTATCCACAAACAATCCAATGGGAGTGTCTCGCAAATGTAACAAAATAAGCGCCAACAATCTTGAGGAAAACTCGTGCGCATCCGCAAAATTCATTTGACTGTAATGATGTTTGGAGCGAACATGACACTTGGTTCCAAGAGGTACGAGGAACAGCGAGCCGAACGGAAGCGAGGCGAGCCTGGAACGTTGATCCGCAGCCGTAACTATTCCAATAGAGCAGGCGGCGGGGAGCGAAGGGCAATCGGACGCATTCGGGAGGTGAGCCTCTCGGTCAGTGGCCGGGTTAATACTTTGATCCGGAGGGGCCCAAAAGGCCCTCAAGGGGAGTGGAGATCCGGGGGCTGATCGAGATTGCGGAGCTGGAGTCCAAGAAACGGGTTTGCGGTGGCGATCTCGCCCGAACCGGGGCTAACCGGGGGTAGCGAAGGAGCCGTAAACCGAACGGGCTTGGCGAAGGTTCGGCAACGCATCGAAGCGGCAGGCCGGGAACTTCGATCCCGGAACGGCGGTCTGGAAACGGGCAGTCGTTACGGGGGAGCGAAAGGCCGTTGCGAGATGCTGGTTCCAGCCGGGGCGCACGCGGGCGACCTCCAAGGCGTTAATCCGTCGTTCCCAAAAGGGGCGGCGGGGAGCTGAGGGGTTATCGCCGGTCATCCGGTTGCAAAGCTCTGAGCCGTGCATGCCGGCGTCGGGTTTAGGCTGAGCTTCGGATCACTTGGAACCAATTTTTTTTGGCTGCACAGCTTCCCGCCCTAGAAGAAGTGCTTCCACCAGGCTAATTCTCGCCTTCCCCGGAATCCGGCACACCACGACCGGCAGCTTCCTTCCGAGCCCGTCCTCTCTCCCGCCAACGATTGAAGCTAAATCCTTCCAGCCGCGGCCTGAAGCCCACAAAATTGTGGCGGCAATACTCACAGCGCCACGGATGTGCGCCCAGCCTGATCAGCAACTTCATGAACGGGCTGGGCCAATACTGCTGTTCGGTCCAGACGTTGAGATCCATGCGCAAGCATTTCGGGCAGCGGCTGTGAGTGATGACGGAGAGGTCCCAGGTCCGCGCCACGAACCGCGTCCCGCAATCGCCGCAACGCAGCGGGGAAATGCCTACGAGGTTGCGCAGACTCTCTCCGAGAGACCGCCGCCGGCTCACGCGCAGGTACCGACTGCCGCAGTCCGGGCAACTGACCGTCATCGCCGCGCGGCCTGCGCATCCTTCGAGCAGGCGACGTAAGCGTCGACGTAAGCCGCGAAGGCCGTCTGCAAAGCCGCGCACGCCGGGCCGGAATGGCGAATCACACGGCCCTCGATCTCGACCACCGGCAGCAGGTTGCGGGTCGTGGAAGTAATGAAGACCTCGTCGGCGCGCTCCAGGTCCGCGGGCGCCAGCGCGCGCTCTTCAATGCTGTACCCCGGCACGTGGATCTCGTGCAGCAGCAGCTCGCGCGTCACGCCCGGCAGGCAACCCGAGGTGAGCGGCGGAGTCCACACCCGGTCTCCTTCGGCCGCGAACAGATTCGCCGAAGTACACTCGGCAACCTCGCCGCGTTCGTTCAACAGGATGGTTTCGTCGAAACCGCGGATCTGCGCCTTTTCCAGCCAGGTCAGGTTCATGGCCCACGACAGGATCTTGGCGCCCGCGAACTCGCCCGCCGCATAGCGCGCGTGCGGCGTGTAGCAGAGCCGCACCCCGGTGCCCCATTCCTTGGTGGCGGAGGTGAGCGCGATCAAGTCGCTGGCGCGGCCCACGCCCGGCCCTTCCCACATCCCGCCGGTATTGCGGACCACCACCACGCGCAGAGTGGCGTCGAACGCCTGGTTCGCCTCCACCAATTCGAGCAGCTTGCGGCGGACCGGTTCCGGGTCGGGCGGCAAAGTCACGCGCAGCGCGGCCGCGTCTTTGCGCATGCGGGCCCAGTGGCGCTCGAAGGCAAAAAGCACGCCGCCGGCCACGCGGAGGGTGCTGAAGACGCCCCAGCCCGAGAGCAACCCAACCTGTCCCGGCCCGAGCAGCTTATCGGAGGCATCCCTTATTTCTTCATTGTGGAGAACGAAACGGTGCACAGGACTTCATTCTAACGCCGTGCTACTTGTGGGGCGGGCGTCCACGCCTGCAGCGGGTCTCCAGACCCGCTAGCGTTCCCCTCCTGGTGATACACTCGCAAAGTGCTGCTATTTGCGTTCTTCCTCCTCGCCGCCAGCCCATACGATGTGGTGATCCAACACGGCCGGATTGTCGACGGAACCGGTTCGCCGTGGTACTCCGGAGACATTGGCATCCGCCAGGGCAGGATCGCCGCCATCGGCAATCTGACGGGCGCGCCCGCCAAGCGCACCATCGATGCGCGCGGCATGCTGGTGGCGCCCGGATTCATCGACATGCTCGGCCAATCCGAGCTGACCATCCTGGTGAATCCGCATCTGCCGTCCAAGATCTACCAGGGGATCACCACCGAAATCACCGGCGAAGGGTCGTCCGTGGCGCCGGTCAGTGAAGCCATCCTGAAAGCCGACCGCGTCGGCTACGAGCACTATGGCATAAATCCCGACTGGCGGACTTTCCGCGACTACTTCGCGCGGCTGGAGACGCAGGGCATGGGAATCAACCTGGCCAGCTATGTGGGCGCGACCCAGGTGCGCCGCATGGTGCTGGGTGACGACGACCGCGCGCCGAATGTGGCGGAGCTGGAGCGAATGAAGACCCTGGTGCGCGAGGCCATGCGCGACGGCGCGGTGGGCATCTCGACAGCGCTGCAATACGCGCCCGCGCCCTACGCCACCACCGAAGAACTGATCGCGCTGGCCGCCGAGGCCGGCAAGTTCGGCGGCATCTATGCCACGCACATGCGCAGCGAAGCCGACGCCATCATCCCCGCGGTGGATGAAGCCGTCCGCATCGGACGCGAGGCCCGCATTCCGGTGGAAATCTGGCACTTGAAAACAGCCGGCAAAGCCAACTGGGGCCGCATGCCGGAAGTGATCGCGCACATTCAGCAGGCGCGCGATGCGGGCGTCGACATCACGGCGGATACCTACGCCTACCCCGCCGGTTTCAATACGTTTTCGGCGATTATCCCGCCGTGGGCGCACGATGGCGGCGACGCCAGGCTGATCGAGCGGCTGAGGGATCCGGCCATCCGCGCGCGCATTCGCAAGGAGATGGAGACGCCTGGAGGCCATTGGGAGAACGAATGGCAGGAGGTGACCGGCCCGGAGTCCATCCTGGTGGGCGCGGTGGCCAACCCCAAGCTGCTGCCACTGCAAGGCAAGACCATCGCGGAGATCGCCAAGCTGTGGGGCAAAGATCCCTTCGACACCATCTTCGACCTGTTGATCGAAGACCACGCCTACACCAACGTGGCGCTCTTCATCATGTCCGAGCCGGACATCGCGCTGGCGCTAGCGCAGCCGTGGGTTTCGATCTGCAACGATTCCGAAGGGACCGCGCCCGATGGGCTGCTGGGCAAGGAGCACCCGCATCCGCGCGCCTATGGGACGTTCCCGCGCATCCTGCGCAAGTACGTGCGCGAGGAAAAGAAGCTGACTCTTGAGGATGCCATTCGCAAGTTCAGCGCGTTGCCCGCCGCGCGCATGCGGTTGGCGGATCGCGGCGTGTTGAAAGAAGGCATGTGGGCCGACGTGGTGGTCTTCGATCCGGAGACCATTCGCGACGTCGCCACCTTCGAGAATCCGAACCAGCTCTCCGAGGGCATGCGCTTCGTGCTGGTTAATGGCGTACCGGTGATCGACGGAGGGAAGATGACCAATGCCCTGCCGGGAAAGGTCTTGCGCGGCGGTGGCGCAGGCCCCCGGCCTGCGGCG